>CAJTRC010000018.1 GCA_910578365.1 uncultured Muribaculaceae bacterium | reverse complement strand
AGGGCATATAAAAAGCAAAACGCCGATTATGTTGATAATCAGCGTTTTGCCTTAATTTAACATTTGAATAAGTGGTCCCACTTGGGCTTGAACCAAGGACTCCCTGATTATGAGTCAGGTGCTCTAACCAACTGAGCTATAGGACCGGATGGGCTCGTGCCCAAAAGCGATTGCAAAGTTAGGCATTTATTCTGGTTTATGCAAATTTTTTCGGGCGTTTTTTTTGTTTTTTTTATCGGCTTTGCTGCCCCGGAGTGATTTGGGGTTGTTGATGGCAGGGGTATGTTGTTGTATTGCTGTGTGTTGCCGGTCTGTTTTACTGTTGTGTGGTTTTATGGTTGAGGGTGGGGGAGGGATATGACAGACGCCGGACTTGGATGCCCGGCGCCTGTGGCTCTTGTGGTGTGGTTATTCTTCGTCGTTGAAGGTGTCGCCTGCTATGCGGAGGTTGTGCTGGCGGATGAAGTCGGTGATTATGTTGCGTACTTTCGATGGGTCGATGTCGGATTCGATGCGGCTCAGAGCGTTGAATACCGAGATGTTGCACTGGTATATGTGGCGGTAGGCTTTTGCTACGTCGTCGACGTTGGTGTCGGTGTAGCCGCATTTCTGCATTATCACGTTGTTTACGCCGTAGTAGCGGGCGGGGTTGTGTGCCATGATGGTGAATGGGGGCACGTTGTTGCTGATTCGGCAACCGCCTTTTATGAGTGTGCATTCGCCCACGGCTGAGTTTTCGTTGATTATTACGTTGCTGGACAGGATGGCGCAGTTGCCTATTTTGACGTTTCCGGCTATTTTTACACCGTTGCCGAGCACGCAGTTGTCGGCTATGGCTGAGTCATGGCCAATGTGGCTTTCGGCCATGATGAAGCAGCCGCTGCCTATGCGTGTGCCGCCGTCTGAATCAATGCCGCGGTTGATGATGCATTGTTCGCGGATGCGGTTGTTGTCGCCGATGTAGCAGTAGGTCTGCTGGCCTTTCCAGCGGAAGTCCTGCGGGTCGGCGCCGATTACGGCTCCCTGATATATTTTGTTGTTGGCTCCCATGCGTGTGCCGCGCATTATGCTGGCGTTTGGCATGATTTCGCATCCGGGGCCGATTTCGACGTCGGCGTCGATGTATGCGAAGGGGTGGACTTTTACGTCGTCGGCGAGTTTTGCCGAGGGGTCGACGTATGCTAATGGACTAATCATATTTGTGTGGTATTAGGGTTTGTGTTAGCGTCCGCCTCCGAGTGCCTGGTAGAGGTTGATTACTGCCTGGGTACGGGTGAGCTGGCAGCTGATCTGTGACATTTGTGCCGAAAGCAGGCTCGACTGAGCTGTGAGTACTTCGAGGTATGAGCCGTTGTAGTACTTCAGAAGGTCGTTTGTGATGTCGACCGACTGCTCGAGATTGCTTACCTGGTCAACGAGGTATATGGCTTTTTCGGTGCTTTTGGCGAATACTGTCATGGCGTCGCTTACTTCGGCTGCTGCGCTCATTATGGCGTATTCAAAGTTGTTGAGTGCTTGTTGCTGCTGAGCTTTGGCTGCTTCGAGGCGTGCTATATTCTGGCCTCGTGAGAACAGGGGCGCTACTAATGAGCCGGCTAACTGTACGAACCAGTCGCCGGGGTTCTTTATCATCGAACCCAGCAGGTTTGTGAAGCCGCCGTTGGCTGTGATGGTGAGTCCGGGGTAGAAGGCGGCGCGTGCCGAGTTTGTGGCGTAGTATGCTACGGCGAGTGATTTTTCGGCGGCTGCTACGTCGGGTCGTGAGGCCAGTTCGGCCATGGGCACACCGGTTCGGATTATGTCGGGAGCGGCGAATCGGTCGAGGGAGCTTGCCTGGATGTTCCATTCCTGGGGCATTTCGTTAAGCAATGTCGACATGGTGTTGTTGAGCTGGTCGAGCTGAACTTCGAGGTCGGTGATTGAGCCGAGGATGCTGTAGTAGTTGGCCGATGACTGTACTACGGCGGCTTCGGTTACTCGGCCGGCGAGTTTGTAGTCTTTCATGGCCTGAACGTTTTCGGCCCATATTTTGGCTGTTTCGCGCGATAGGTTGATTTGCGATTTCAGGGCTGCTATGCCGTAGTATGTATTTGCTACGGCGGAGATTATCTGCGAGCGTACGGCTTGTGCGTAGTCTTCGCTCTGCAGCAGCTGTGCTTTTGCGCCACGTTTGCTGTTGAGGAGTTTGCCGAATATGTCGATTTCCCAGCTTACCTGTGCGGGTATCTGGTATGTCCAACTGAAGTCGCTTCCGGCGTATGAGGCGCCCGCCCCGTTGGGGGCGAGTGCCACAGACGGCAGGTAAGCGAGATTGGCTCCCTTGAGCTGTGCGTGGGCTATGCTTACGTTCAGACGCGCGTTTTCGAGTGATGTGTTGTTTTCGAGGGCGCGGTTGATGAGGTCGGCCAGCATGGGGTCGGTGAATACCGATTCCCAGCGGAGGTTGCCGAACGCCGCTGAATCGGCGGGGAGTTCGCGAGCCTCCTTGTATGCCTTTGTGAGGGCTGTCTGGTCGGGAGTTTCGTATTTTTTGTATATGTTGCAGCTTCCGAGCAGGAGTATCGCTACGGTGGCTACAGCCGATTTTTTTATTATGTTGTTCATTGTTGCGGTCATTCGTTGTTGTCGGTGTACTGTTTTTTGGAGTACTGCTCGATTTCGCGTTCAATCGAGCCGCCCTTTTCTTCGTTCTGCCACTTTATGGGTGTGATTTTTTCCTGCAGGTGCTGGAAGGCTATGAACATTGCGGGTACAATCAGTACCTGCAGTATCATGCCTATGAGCATGCCGCCTACTGAGCCGGTGCCGAGGGCGCGGTTGCCGTTTGCGCCTACGCCGCTGGCGAACATCATTGGCAGAAGGCCTATGATAAGGGCGAGGGAGGTCATGAGGATGGGGCGCAGACGGGCTGATGCGCCGGCTATGGCTGCGTTGGTGATGCTCATGCCGGTCATGCGGCGTTCGAGGGCGAATTCAACTATCAGGATGGCGTTCTTGGCCAGCAGACCTATAAGCATAATCAGTGCGATTTGCAGATAGATGTTGTTGGTGACGCCGAAGATGTCGGCGAATATAAACGCTCCCATAAGGCCGAAGGGTACCGAGAGGATTACGGCCCACGGCAGCACGTAGCTTTCGTATTGTGCCGACAGCAGCAGGTATACGAACAGCAGACACAGGCCGAAAATCATGGCGGTGGCGTTGCCGCTGGTGCTTGCTTCTTCGCGGGTCATGCCGGCGTATTCGTAGGTGTATCCCTGGGGCAGGGATTCTTTGGCTACGCGTTCGATGGCGGCAAGTGCGTCGCCCGACGAGAAGCCTGCTGCGGGCTGGCCGGTCACGGACATTGAGGTGAACAGGTTGAAGCGGTTCAGCAGGTCAGGGCCGTAGGTGCGGGTGAGTGTCATGAAGTTCGAGATGGGGGCCATTTCGTTGCCGTTGCGTATTTTTATGGCCGAGAGGGTTTCGGGATTGATACGCGATTCGGGGTTGGCCTGCATCATCACGCGGTAGATTTTGCCGAAGCGGTTGAAGTTCGATACGTACATCGAGCCGTAGTAGCCCTGCAGGGTTGTCAGGATGGTCTGTGGGTTGATGCCGGCCTGGATGCACTTGGCTGCGTCGACTTCTACCAGATACTGGGGGAAGGTGGGGTTGAAGGTGGTGTATGCCACTTGTATTTCGGGCTGGGCCATGAGCTGGGCCAGGAATGTCTGTGTTACTGCGTAGAACTGGTTGATGTCGCCGCCGGTCTTGTCCTGCATTTTAAGCTCGAAGCCGTTGGTGATTGAGTAGCCTGAAATCATCGGCGGGGCGAATATCAGCACGTTGCCGTCTTTTATGGAGCCGGTGGCTGCATAAAGCTGGCCTATGATTTTGTTTACATCGTTGTCGCCGCGTTCTTCCCAGCTGTCGAGTTTTACGATGAATGTACCGTAGGTCGCACCCTGGCCGGCGATGAAGCTGTAGCCGTCGATCATCTGGCGTACGCTGATGCCGGGGATGTTTTCCATGATTTTGTCGAGCTGGTCGAGTACTTCGCCGGTTCGTTCCTGCGATGTGCCCGGGGGCATGTTTACCATCACGAAGATTGTACCGGTGTCTTCGTTGGGCACCATTTCAGATGGGGTGGAGCTCATAAGCCATACCAGGGCTGCAATCGATGCGCCTACTGTGGCAAAGGATATGACTTTGTGGGCTGCGAACAGGCGGGTGAATTTGTTGTATACTTTCAGCACGCGGCCGTAGCCAATCTCGAAGGCCTGCTGGAAGCGTTTGCTGAACATGCCTATCAGGGCCAGTACGGCCACTGTGCAGGCTACGATGCCTTTCCATACCACTGCGAAGTTGTACCAGCCGAGTACCATAAATACTACTGCGGCGCAGATGAGCAGGAAGGTTATTACCGGGTGGATGCCGAGGAAGCTCTTGGCGCGTTGGGCCATTACTTCGCCGCTTGCCGAGTAGGCTTGTTTCATGCTTTCGCCAAGCGATTTGTTGTGCGGCTTGAGGAATACGGCACAGAGGGCGGGCGAGAGGGTAAGGGCGTTTACGGCCGAGAAACCGATGGCGATTGCCATGGTAAGACCGAACTGCTGGTAAAATACGCCCGAGGTACCCGGCATGAACGATACCGGGATGAACACCAGCATCATTACCAGAGTGATGGATATAAGGGCCGAGGCGATTTCGTTCATGGCGTCGATTGAGGCGCGGCGAGCCGATTTGTATCCGGCGTCGAGTTTGGCATGGACGGCCTCGACCACCACAATGGCGTCGTCGACTACAATGGCGATTGCGAGCACAAGTGCCGACAGGGTGATGAGGTTGAGCGAGAAGCCTATGAGCTTAAGTACGAAGAAGGTACCCACAAGTGCCACCGGAATGGCGATGGCCGGGATGAGGGTGGAGCGGAAGTCGTGCAGGAACAGATAAACTACAAGGAACACCAGAATAAAGGCCTCGATAAGGGTGTGTATCACATTCTCGATTGAGGCGTAGAGGAATTCGTTGTTGTTCATCGGCACGGTCATTTCAAGGCCGGATGGGAGTTCGGCTTTCATCTTGTCGACCAGTGCGAGGCAGTCGTTAATAATCTGGGTGGCGTTCGAGCCGGCTGTCTGGAACACGATGGCCATGGTCGACAGGTCGCCGTTCGATTTGTTGTGGAAACCGTATGTTACACGACCGAGTTCTATGTCGGCCACGTCTTTCAGATAGAGTATCTCGCCGGTGGGGAGGGCGCGGATTACAATGTCGCCGAATTCTTCAGGAGTAACCAGACGGCCTTTGTAGCGCATGATGTACTGGAACGACTGGTCGCCCTGCTCGCCGAACGCTCCTGGAGCGGCTTCGAGGTTCTGCGAGGCCAGTGCTGCCGATACATCGGTGGGCATGAGGCTGTACTGAGCCATCACATCGGGCTTGAGCCATATACGCATCGAGTAGTCGGCGCCGAAGCTCATTACGTCGCCCACGCCGGATACACGCTGCAGCTGTGGGATTACGTTGATCTTCATGTAGTTGTCGAGGAATTCCTCGCCGTAGTTGCCGCTGACGTCAGAGAGGGCGATACCACAGAGCATCGAGGTCTGACGCTTCTGAGTTATCACGCCCACCTGGTTTACTTCGGAGGGGAGCAGGTTGGCGGCTTTGGCCACACGGTTCTGTACGTCCACGGCGGCCATGTCGGGGTCGAATCCCTGTTCGAAATATACGTTGATGGTGGCCGAGCCGGTATTGGTGGCGGTCGACTCCATGTAGGTCATGCCTTCGGCACCGTTAATCGACTCTTCGAGAGGGGCAATCACGGAGTTGAGCACAGCCTGAGCGTTTGCGCCGTTATAGGTGGTGCTTACCGAGATGGTAGGCGGTGCGATGTCGGGGTACTGGGTGATAGGCAGCGACGCGAGGCCGATGATACCAAGCAGCACGATGAAGATGGATATCACCGTCGAAAGCACCGGTCGGTTAATAAAATTATCGAGTTTCATTTATATTGATATCAGTAGGTTCTCAATGGATGAATTGTTATTTGCCTGCTTGTGCGGCCTGAGCTTCACCGGCCTCGGTCTTTGCCTCGACCGGTACTACGGGCATGTTGTTCTTGACCTTGCCGCCGATACCTACGCCTTCGACAAGAATTTTGTCGCCGGCTTCGATACCTGATACGACCACGAAGTTTTTGCCGTCGTTCAGGCGCTCTACCTCAATAGGATATTGTATGGCCTTGAGGGTGTCGTTGACGTTCTCCACCTTGAATACATAGCGGAGGTTCTGCAGTTCGTAGGTAGCTTTCTGGGGTATTATAATACGATTGGTGAAATCCTGCGGCAGGATTACAGTGCCGGTAAGACCGCTTCGGAGCAGGCCGCTGGGGTTGTCGAAAATAGCGCGTGCGCTTGATGCGCCGGTGCTGGGGTTTACCACACCACTGATGGTGGTAACCTTGCCCTCGATGCCGTACATCTGGCCGTCGCTCAGCTGCAGACGGGCTGCCGGCATGGCGGCTATAATCTGAGCCTGCGAGAGTGTGCCGTTCTTGGTCATTTCAAGCAGGTCTTTTTCGGTGAATGAGAAGTAAGCGTATATTTCGGAGTTGTCGCTCACGGTGGTAAGGGCTGTCGAGGGCGAAACATACGAGCCTTCGCGGAAGGGAATCTGTCCTACCACACCGTTGCTGGGGGCGGTGATGGTGCAGTACGAGAGGTTCTTCTGAGCCGAAATCAGAGCAGCATTGGCCTGGGCCAGCTGGGCGTTGGCGGCTGAGAGTGCGTTGGCTGCCTGCTGCCATACGTAGTCTGAGATAATGTTTTTATCGAGGAGCAGTTTGTTCTGGGCTTCAGTGAGTTTTGCGTTGTCAACATTTACTTTTGCAGCGTCGACAGCGGCTTTAGCCTGGTTTACGGCAGCCTGAAATGGCACGGGGTCGAGAGTGAAAAGTACCTGGCCTTTGCGAACTACAGCACCTTCATCAACCTTAACAGCCTGGATTGCACCGCTTACCTGAGGACGCACCTCAATATCGGTCTTACCCTGCAGGGTAGTCGGGAATTTCACGTCGAGAGTCACCGATGAAGGAGCGGCTGTAACAGCGGCAAGTTGGGGTGCCTGCTGTGCGGCCATCATGGCGGCCTGTTGCTTGGCGTCGTCGCCGCCACATGCGGCGAAAGCCACTGCGAGGCATCCGCATAAAGCAATGCCTGAGGTCTTTAACACTTTAGTCTTCATAAATTTATATATAGTCTGTTGTAGTTTGAACTAATGATGTATGTGTAATTAATATGTAGCTGACAGCAGTATCTGCCTGGGCTAACAGCCTGAAAAGACGGTGCAAAATTACAAAAATAATCCGAAAGCCGATAGCAGAATTGGCGAAAGTATTTGTAAAAAGGTCGAAATAAACTCTTAAAATATGTTTTTCAAAATAAAAAGGAGAAAAAATAGATGAAAAATTTCCTTAATTCATAAATTTTCCGTTACTTTGCACCGCGAAAATCCGAATTATAAAATTAAAAACTTAATTATCATGTCACAAATTGCAGATCGCGTAAAAGCAATCATCGTCGACAAACTCGGCGTAGACGAAGCACAAGTCACTGAAACCGCATCGTTCACCTCTGACCTCGGTGCTGACTCTCTCGATACTGTAGAGCTCATTATGGAATTTGAAAAGGAATTCGGAATCACAATTCCCGATGACAAGGCTGAAACTATCCAGACCGTAGGCGACGCCGTTGCTTACATCGAAGCAAACAAGTAATCTCCATCCACACTAATAACCGGCGTCGCGGCCAGAGGTAATACCTCGGGCAGGGGCGCCGGCGATTATTACCACATTACTATATAATGGAATTAAAAAGAGTAGTTGTAACCGGCCTTGGCGCCATCAGCCCTCTGGGCAACGATGTTGAAACCACCTGGACCAACGCCAAGAACGGTGTGAGTGGCGCAGGCCCCATCACCCATTTCGATGCTTCCAAGTTCAAGACCCAGTTCGCTTGCGAAGTAAAGGATTTTGACCCAACCCAGCATTTCGACCGTAAGAAACTGCGTCAGCTCGACCTCTATGCCCAGTATGCCATTGTAGCTGCCCGTCAGGCAGTGGCAGACGCCAATCTCGAGGCTGAAGGTGCCGTGAACAAAGACCGTGTCGGTGTTATTGTTGCCGCTGGTATCGGCGGGCTGCATACATTTGAGGAAGAAGCCGGATACTATGCTCTTCACGAAGAGAACGGTCCTAAATACAATCCGTTCTTCATACCCAAGATGATTGCCGACATCGCTTCCGGCCACATCAGCATGGAGTATGGCTATCACGGCCCCAACTTCGGCACCGTAAGTGCTTGCGCATCATCGAACAACGCGCTTATCGACGCGTTCAACCTCATACGCCTTGGCAAAGCCGACGTTATCCTCGCCGGTGGTGCTGAAGCGGCTATCTATCCCGCCGGCGTGGGCGGCTTCAACAGCATGCACGCTCTGTCGACCCGCAACGACGATCCCAAACGCGCAAGCCGCCCCTTCAGTAAGTCGCGCGACGGCTTTGTGATGGGTGAAGGTTCTGCCGTACTCGTACTCGAAGAACTTGAACATGCACTGGCACGCGGCGCCAAGATTTACGCCGAAGTCGCCGGCGGCGGTCTGTCGGCCGATGCATACCACCTCACCGCAACCCATCCCGAAGGTTTGGGTGCAATCCTGGCTATGCGCAACGCCCTCGAAGACGCAGGCATGAAGCCCGAAGACATCGACTACATCAACGTACACGGCACCTCGACCCCCGTAGGCGACATCTCAGAAGTAAAGGCCATAGTAGAAGTATTCGGCGATGCAGCCCATAAGCTCAACATCTCCTCGACCAAGTCAATGACCGGCCATCTGCTGGGTGCCACAGGCGCTCTTGAAGCCGTATTCTCGGTGAAAGCGGTTGAAGAGGACATTGTACCTCCCACAATCAACCATGCCGCCGATGACTGCGACGAAGAAATTGACTATACCCTTAACTTTACTTTCGACGAGGCCCAGAAGCGTCCGGTTCGCGCCGCGCTCAGTAACTCGTTCGGTTTCGGAGGCCACAACGCCACTGTAATCGTAAAGAAATTCGAAAAATAATCCGGTACAGGATTCCGATATTGTACGAGGCTGCATCGTAAATTGCTACGATGCAGCCTTTTTAGAGCTTGTAAAAAACTACTGTTAACGGCGGGGCCGCATATTTTGAGATTCTGTTTCAGCCTGCGGCCGAGAGCGCGTACCTGACATACGCAGCCGGAACAAAGGATTAGATACGCTCAAAAGATGCAATGCCGAAGCTGGCATTAAAGATATATTCCAAGGGTTTAAAATATAAAAAAAATACACCCGGACGTTCACATTATTTATTGAACAAGCACTTATTCACATATGACAGATTTTGAAACCGAATGGGCAAAGATGCTTGCAGGCGAGGTGTATGAAGCCGGTCATCATGGCTTTCTCGAGCGCCTGATGGCTACCCGCGAACGTCTGTGGGAGTTTAACGGACTGCGGCCCTCGATGGTCGATGAGCAGCTGGCGATATTACGTGGACTATTTGGTTCGTGTGGCCAAAATATAATAGTGAATCAGCCGTTCCGCTGCGATTTCGG
Source organism: uncultured Muribaculaceae bacterium (assembly GCA_910578365.1). GTDB lineage: Bacteria > Bacteroidota > Bacteroidia > Bacteroidales > Muribaculaceae > CAG-873. The sequence continues at coordinate 23,743 of CAJTRC010000018.1, read as the reverse complement.
CTGTAATATACATGTGGGCGAAAACTTTTTTGCCAACTTCAACCTTACCGTACTCGACGAAGCCGAGGTGCGTATAGGCAATAACGCATTTATCGGGCCGAATGTAAGTATATACACGGCCTGCCATCCGCTTGATGCTCCCACGCGTAATACTTTTGCCGAGTGGGCCGAGCCGGTGACTATCGGCGACAATGTGTGGATTGGCGGCAGTGTCACCATTCTGCCGGGCGTGACCATAGGCGATAATGTTGTGATAGGCGCGGGCTCGGTGGTATGCCGTGATTTACCATCAGATTGTGTGGCGGCGGGAAATCCGGCCAAGGTGATTAAGAGAATACCCGACATTAACTAAGATTCTGCTATAAAATAAATATCCGGGCCGAGGGCGGTCCGGATATTTTTTATGCGCAAGTGTAAGTGTTGTTGATTATGCTTTGGCTTTGAGGCGCAGCGCGCAGTAGCCCAGATACAGCAGGCATGCCGATATTATAATCAGTGAGCCGCACTGGTTGCCTATGGCGTCGGCGCAAAGGCCCATTGCCGGAGGAATGACAGCGCCGCCGAATACACCCATTATCATCAGGCCCGAAATCTCGTTTCCCTTTTCCGGGTTAGTCTTCAGAGCTTCGGAGTATATAATTGAGAAGATGCTCGAGCAGAAGAAGCCAATCAGGCCTACGGCGCACATAATCAATGGTGCCAAGCCGGCCGAGAACAGCAATACAATCGAGGCTATTGCGGCGATGATGTTGATACGGAAGTATGTTACGCCCGAAATGCGGGTGAGGAACATGGTGCCGATGAATGCGCCGGCGGTGCGGCATACAAAGTACACACTCGAGGCATAGCCGGCATCCTGAACCGCGTAGGCGCAACGTTCGATCAGCATCTTCGGTGCCACTATATTTGTGCCTACATCCACGCCTACCACAAAGAAAATGCCTAAGAACAGCAGGCTAATATTCATAAAATACTGATTCCGGCCGCGAAAGTTATCGCGGCCGGTTCATTTGCATGTGTTGCCGAAACTGTCAGCCCGACGTTTTTTTATGTGAATAAATTTTGCTAAATTCGCGTAATAATTAATGTTTCCAACAAATAATCATCACATGCAATAATAACCAAACCAGTCATGATCAAGACTATTCTAAGAATGGCGATGCTCACAGCCCTGTTGTGGCCGGGTGTCGCACTTGCCGCCAACAATCCGCAAGCCAGGCCTGAGGCTGTAGTTACGGTTGGCAACGCGCGTTTTACGGTACTTACCCCCGAAATGCTTCGCATCGAATACAGCCAGGAAGCCAAGTTCGAGGACAAGGCCACGTTCGCTATCGTCAACCGTAATCTCGACGTACCTTGGTTCTCTACCGACCGGGACGACCGTTATTTTTATCTCGACACCGAGAAACTGCACCTGAAATACCTCATGGGCAGCGACCCGCGCGCCAACAGCTATAACCTTACTGTGAGCATGGAGGTGAACGGCATGCCCGTGGAATGGTATCCGGGCAAACCGGATCCAATGAACCTCAAGGGTACAACAAGAACTCTCGACAGTGCCAACGGCCAGAATAAACGTGCCGAACTCGAGGATGGCCTGGTATCGCGCTCAGGCTGGGCTATAATCGACGATTCGTTCGAGCGCCGCAGAGCCGACGGCAGCCGCTCGTATGCTCTGGAGCCTAACGAAACCGTGGGATATGACTGGCTGGCGGAACGCGCCGACCCGCAGGCCATGGATATTTACTTTATGGGCTACGGACATGATTATAAAAAGGCTCTCAAAGATTTTACACGCGTGGCCGGCAACATACCTCTGCCTCCTGCTTACGTGTTCGGCTACTGGTACAGCAAGTATCAGTCGTACACGGCTGATGAATTCCGCGGTCTTGTCAAAGATTTGAAAGCCAACGGAATTCCCACCGATGTGCTTATTCTGGACATGGACTGGCACTGGAACGGTAACAAAAGCAGCCTGTCGGAAGGCATAGGCGGCTGGACCGGCTGGTCGTGGAATACCAACCTGATTCCCGACGGCAAAGGGCTGCTGGCCGACATTCACAAGTCGGGCCTGCGTACAGCACTGAATCTGCATCCGGCCGACGGTATTGAGAAAAATGAGTCGCCCGAATACTTCCGCGACATGAACCTGATGCTCGGCGGCAAATATGTGAAGGCCGAGAACGGTTCGGAGCGTATCGAGTGGGTACTCGACAGCGCCGATTTCACCAAGGCATTTTTCGACACCATTATCCGTCCCAAAGAGAAAGAGGGCGTGGACTTCTGGTGGCTCGATTGGCAGCAGTGGCTTACCAGCAAGCATACTCCCGACCTGGGTCAGACCTTCTGGTGCAACCATGTGTTCTTTAATGAAATGGACAAGAACCGTACCGACCGCCGTCCGATGATTTACCACCGATGGGGTGGTCTGGGCAGCCACCGCTATCAGATTGGCTTCTCCGGCGACACCCACATCAACTATCCAACACTTGCATTCGAGCCTTATTTCACTGCTACTTCGTCGAACGTAGGTTACGGCTACTGGGGTCATGACCTCGGCGGCCACCAGGCAAAGGAGGAGGAGATGATTAACGACCCCGAACTGCTGCTGCGCTGGGTGCAGTTCGGAGTGTTCACGCCCATATTCCGAACACACGCCACAGCCGACCCGCGCATTGAACGCCGCATATGGAAGTTCGAAAACTTCAGCGATATACTCGATGCCGTGAAGCTGCGTTACCGTATGTTCCCGTATCTTTACGGCATGGCGCGCAAGTCGTTCGATACAGGTGTGTCGATTGTGCGCCCCATGTATTATGACTATCCCGAGGCCGACGAGGCATACGCTTACGAGAACCAGTATATGTTCGGCGACGATATATTGGTAGCTCCGGTTGTTGAGCCCTCGGTCAACGGCAAGAATACACAGCGTATATGGTTCCCCGAAGGCCAGTGGTGGGACGTGTCGCACAGCCGTATGATTGACGGCGGAGCTGTATGTAAAATCGATTTCAGCCTTACCGAAATACCCTATTTCATTCGCAGCGGCGCACTTATTCCTATGAACGCACCCGATGTTATGTCGACCGCCATACAGCCCGAGCGTCTGGTTCTGAGCGTTGTGGCCGGTACCGACGGCGAGGCTGTGTACTACGAGGACCAGCTGGATAACCGCGATTATGCCGATGTTTACGCTACCACTGCCCTTGTACAGAAAGGCAACACTGTGACAATAGCTCCACGCCGTGGCGACTCTACCGGTCTGCTTGCCAAAAGAGCCTACACAGTCGATATCTACAACGTCGATGGCGGCAAGGCCGTGACAGTCAACGGTAAAAAAACCAAGAGCCAGTACAATGCAGCCACACGCTGCCTGAGCGTTGATGTGCCCAAGACAGCGTGCGACAAAGCTATTGAAATCAAATATTTTTACTAAATCAACGAAAGTCCTATACGGCGGCGCAGCGGGTCGAGCTCTATTACACGGGCTTCGACCCGCTGTCCTAATTTCAGGACATCTGCTACCGAATTTACGCGGCGCTGCGACAGACGGCTTATATGTATCAGGCCGTTTTCCTTTATGCCGAGGTCGACAAAGGCGCCGAAAGCGGTGATGTTGTTGACGATGCCCGGTACAGACATGCCTATAGCAAGTTCCTCGAAGTGCTCCACGGCCGGTACAAAGGCTTCGTTGTCGCCGTCGATGCGAGGGTCGCGTCCGGGCTTGCGCAGTTCGGCCACAATGTCTGTCATGGTCTGCAAGCCTCCGGTACCTTTCTCAGCCAGAGCTTTTATGTCTATTTTGTCGAGCAGAGCGCAGTTGGACGGTAAAGCGGCAGGGTCGGCGCCTATGCTTAGAGCCATGTCGTTTACCAGCCGGTAGCTTTCGGGGTGTATGCCGGTGTTGTCGAGAGGTTCTTTGCCTCCCGGCACACGCAGGAATCCGGCTGCGAGTTCGAATGCCTTGTCGCCCAGTCGCGGTACTTTCTTAAGCTCGCGACGCGATGCGAAATCGCCGTTGGCCGTACGGTATGCCACTATATTCGAGGCCAGCGCCGGGCCAATGCCGGAAACGTACGACAGCAGACGCTCGCTGGCCGTATTTACGTCGACTCCTACCGAGTTGACACAACTCATAACGGTAAAGTCCAGGGCTTCTTTGAGTCTGCTTTGGTCCACATCGTGCTGATACTGGCCCACGCCAATCGATTTCGGGTCGATTTTAACAAGTTCGGCCAAAGGGTCGATAAGTCTGCGCCCTATGGAAACGGCTCCACGTACAGTCACGTCCTTGTTGGGGAATTCCTTACGGGCTACCTCCGAGGCTGAGTAAACCGAGGCGCCGCTCTCGCTCACCACATATACCGACTGCGCAGGCAGCAGACCGGAATCTTTGAGAAACTTCTCGGTTTCGCGCGATGCTGTGCCGTTGCCCAGGGCTGCGACATCGAGTTTGTGTCGTTTAATCATGCCTTCGATTATACGTCGGGCCCCGGCTTTGTCGTTCTTTGGCGGAACAGGGTAGATAACGCTGTCTTCCAATAGGTTGCCCTGACTGTCGAGCGCCACTACCTTGCAGCCTGTGCGGTACCCCGGGTCGAGGGCGAGCACGCGGTGACCTTTCATCGGCGAGCCAAGCAGCAGCTGGCGCAGGTTGCCGGCAAAGATATCGATGGCCACACGGTCGGCCTCTTCTTTAAGCGATGCCGCTATTTCGTTCTCTACCGACGGGCGCAGCAGACGCTTTGAGGCATCGCATACAGCCGCGGATATAATGCCGGCGCAGTTGTGCGAGGCGCCGGCCGGCACAAAGGCCCGGCATAGGGCGTCGTCGAGTTCGCTGCCGTTGTCGGGAAGTTCAAACCGTACTTTAAGCAGACCTTCGGCCTCGGCACGCCGCAGGGCCAGATACTGATGCGACGGTATGCGGCGTGTTGCCGTGGCGAAGCCTGCATACTGTGCGTATGGCGACGCGGCTATATCGGCTTCCTTGCCTTTGGCGATGTTGGCCGATATCTGAGAGCTGCGGCGGTAGCAGTTGCGGGTGATGTTTCGCAGACGTGTCGATTCCGAAGCCCATTCGGCAATGATGTCCGATGCTCCTGCCAGAGCCTCGTCGCAGTCAGTCACACCGTTTTTGCCGCAGAAGCGCTGCGCTGCCCGGTGGCAGTCGGCTATGTTTCCGGACATGATTATTCGGGAAAGCGGCTCAAGGCCTTTCTCGCGTGCCATAGTGGCGCGTGTGCGTTTGCGTGGCTTGAAAGGCGCGTATATATCCTCCACGGCAGTCATGGAGTCGGCGGCATCGAGCCTTTCGGCCAGTTGGGCGGTCATTTCACCTGCCTCCTCAATGGCGGCGCGTACAAATTCACGGCGGGCCTCAAGCTCGCGTTCGCTTTTAATCCTTGATTCAATGGCTCGAATCTGCACTTCGTCGAGCGAGCCGGTGAGTTCCTTGCGGTAGCGGCTTATAAACGGCACGGTAGCGCCATCATCGAGCAGCCGCACAGTGGCCTCGACACTTTTTTCAGGCAGAGCGCACGCGGTGGCCACTGCCCGTATAATACGTTGTTCGTTAGTCTGCATTTATTGCCGGTTTTATGCAACAAAATTAGGTGAAAGAAATCATTCATGCAATAAATTTAAGCTATTTTATGGCTTTGATAAATCATAACACTCAAAAAGTATGGATAGACATAAATACGGTGCTAATATTAAATATTGTTAACGCTTTAAACGATATTGTAAAAAGTTGTACCTTTGTATGCAAGAAATGAAATACACATGCAAATACACAGAACCGTAACTAACCATGTTAAACCCGAATAACAAGATAATCACTGAAATCACGCCTCTGTCGGAGAAAGATAGCTTTTACCTTGTTGACCGCTATAAGGATTCTTTCAATTATCCAATTCATCGTCATGCCGAATATGAGCTGAATTTTGTGTCATATTGCGCCGGAGCACGACGGGTGGTAGGTGATTCGATAGAAGAGGTCGGCGATTTCGACCTTGTGCTTGTAGGCAACGGTATAGAGCACGCCTGGGAGCAGGCAGAATGCCAAAGCAAGCACATACGCGAGATTACATTGCAGTTCTCGCGCGACCTGTTCGGTGATTCGTTGCTCAACAAAACCACAATGGACAGCATACGCCGGATGCTCGACCGCTCGAGCAACGGTATCTGTTTTGGCATCGAAACCATTATGAAGGTGTACGGACACCTCAACAACATAACAAAGATGGAGGTGGGCTTCGACCGCATGATACAGCTTGTGATGATGTTGCACGAACTGGCCGAGAGCGACGACTACAGAGTGCTGTCGAGCTCGTCGTTCTCAAATGCCCCCGTGAGTACCGATTCGCGCAGGGTAAGCAAGGTGCAGCGGCATATCGAGAGCCATTTCAGAGAAGAGATACGCCTGCAGGAGCTGGCCGATCTGGTAGGGATGTCGCCAACTGCCTTCAGCCGCTTCTTCAAACTGCGCACCGGTCGGTCGATTTCCGACTACATCATCGACATTCGTCTGGGCAACGCCACACGTCTGCTGGTCGACAGCACAATGTCAGTCGCCGAAATATGTTACGACTGCGGTTTTAACAATGTGAGCCACTTCAACCGTATATTCCGAAAGAAAAAGGGCTGTTCGCCGCGCGAATTCCGCGAAACATACAAACGCCACAAGGCGCTCATATAGCTTACACTATCTTAGCAATATTTTTACAATTGCTTACTGCAGTTTGTAAAATAGAAAAAATGGGTTAACTTTGCGGTATAAAATATCGTAATAAGTTGTAACCCATGAATAAACCACTACTGGCCATAAGCATGGCCGCTGTTGCGTTGTGTAGTGCCAACGTGGCTGCCGCGCTCGATTTACCATCGTTTTTCAGTGATAACATGATGCTGCAGCAGCAGTCCGATGCCCGTATCTGGGGTAAGGCTCCTGCCGGAAGCACTATAGCTGTAACACCTTCGTGGAGCGGACGTACGGTCAAGACCCGCGCAGCTGCCGACGGTAGCTGGCTGCTGACTGTGCCCACTCCGGTGGCTTCGTTCGAAAATTACAATATAAAGATAAGCGACGGCAAGGAAAGCCGTACCATTTCGAATGTGCTTGTGGGTGAAGTATGGCTTGCAAGCGGACAGAGCAATATGGAGATGCCATTGCGCGGTTTCTGGACTCAGCCTATAGAGGGGGCTGCTCACACAATAGCATACAGCGGCAAGTATCCGGGTATACGCTTTATAACAGTGCCCAAGCGCGGCAGCTACGAGCCTCAGTCCGACTTCGAGGCCCGGTGGATGACTTCGTGTCCGGCAAACGCTGCCGACTTCTCGGCCCTGGCATACCATTTCGCTCAGACTCTTACCGACCTGCTTGATGTGCCGGTGGGCATAATCAGCTGCGCATACGGCGGCAGTAAAGTCGAGGGCTGGATGCCGAGAGATATACTCGACGGCTACGACGGCTGGAGTGTTGAGGCCGAGCGCGATTCGGCATCGCTCCAGGAGTACGAACGCATTAATGTGATGTACAACGCCATGCTGCATCCGTTGGTGGGCTACAATGTGCGCGGTTTCATATGGAACCAGGGCGAAAGCAACGTGGGCCGCGAGTACGAGTACCCGCAGCACCAGGCCGACATGGTGGAGCGCTGGAGGCAGGAATGGAATCTTGGCGAACTGCCATTCTACTTCGTTGAGCTTCCGGGCTGGGACTACGCCAACCCCGAGGGAACCAACGCGGCGGAGTTCCGCGAGTGTCAGCACAAAGCTGCCGAACTGATTCCGAACAGCGGCATTGTATGCACCTCCGACCTGGTTAACCCCGACGAACTGCACGATATACACGCCTCGCGCAAACACGAAATCGGTGAGCGTATGGGCTGGATGGCCGCTCACCGCACATACGGCATACAAGGCCTGCCCGACAGCTATCCCTGCTACAGCCACATGGAGCTTGCCGGCCGCAAAGCCGTGCTGCACTTCAGGAACGCCGATGCCGGATTCACACCCAACGACGAGCTGCCGGGCTTTGAGGTTGCCGGGCCCGACGGCAAGTTCTATCCGGCCCGAGCCACCGAAGACTGGAATGCTCGCACCATCATAGTAGAGGCTCCGGATTCGGTGCCTGTAATCGACGAAGTGCGCTACTGCTTCAAAAACTTCGCCATCGGCAAGGTGAAAGACCTTATGGGCATGCCGCTGATACCATTCCGCGCCAAAGCTCCGAAATATGTAGGTGTGGACGGCGGTGAGTTCTCCATCGGCGGAAAACCTTACCGTTATATAGGTGCGAACTTCTGGTACGGTGCCATTTTAGCCTCGGAAGGCGCCGGCGGCAACCGCCAACGACTCAGCGCCGAACTCGACAATATGCAGGCGCTGGGTATCGACAATCTGCGCATACTTGTCGGAGGTCAGGGAAATAAAAGCAAAATATCGCACATCGAGCCTACACTCGAACTTGAGCCCGGAGTATACAACGAAGATATTCTCAAAGGCCTCGACTATCTGCTCGTGGAGCTGGAACGCCGCGGCATGAAGGCTGTGCTCTACCTCAATAACGCCTGGGAGTGGAGCGGAGGCTACGGCTGCTATCTCGAATGGGCCGGCAAGGGCGAATGTCCGGTGCCCGCGCTGACAAGCTATTCCGAGTATATGGATTATGTAGCAGACTTTGTGCATGACGAAAAGGCCAAACAGTTGAGCATTAATCATCTGCGTAATATCGTGGGCCGTACCAACAGCATCACGGGCAAGCCGTACAATCAGTCGACAGCCATTATGAGCTGGCAGATTGCCAACGAACCTCGCGCTTTCTCCGACTCCGGCAAGCAGCCATTTGCCGAGTGGCTCAAGGCCGCGGCAGCCGAAATCAAGCGCCTCGACCCAAATCACCTCGTATCGACCGGCAGCGAAGGTCTGTGGGGCTGCGAGAACGACCTTGACCTTTGGTCCGACATACACTCCGACTCAAATATCGACTATGCTACCATACATATATGGCCCTATAACTGGGGCTGGGTGCGCCGCGAGAGTCTGGCCGAGGACCTTCCGCAAGCCTTTGCCAACACCCGCGACTATATCGAGCGGCACCACGCCCGTAGCTCGGCCATGGGCAAACCACTGGTTCTGGAAGAATTCGGTTTCCCCCGCGACGGCATGGCCATAGCCCCCGGCAGTCCGGTGAACTCGCGCGACAGTTATTACGAATTTGTATTCTCCATTATCCGCGACAGCGGCATGATTAATGGCGCCAATTTCTGGGGCTGGGGTGGCGATGCCCGTCCGGTTCACCGCGGTTGGCAGCCCGGCGACGACTACAGCGGCGACCCTGCCCAAGAAGACCAGGGGCTGAATTCGGTGTTCAGCGCCGACCGCAGCACCACCGACATCATACGCCGTCTGAATAGTGAAATCAGCCGCCGCTGATTCCACAAAGCGGAGTATTATCTGTTTTCATGGTTCACTGATACCTCGTTTCCAAAATTTGGAAACGGGGTCTGATAACCTAATATTGGAAGCAGCGATGCCTCCAGTTTTTTATATGTCTTCACGATTAAAAAAATCGTCAAATACAAAATGGGTAAAGTACACGTCAAAAAAGTGTCATTACTTAGCGAAAATATACGCTAATTTTGCAGCGGAAATAGTATTAAGTACTATAATGCCATGAATATAGAACGAGATAAACCTTAAATAATAATTTTCAAATGAACAGTAAGCTATGTAATCTTCGCGGATACCTGATGGCTCTGTTTCTGTGCATTACGCTCGGAGCAGTAGCTCAAGTAGAAGTGACAGGCACGGTGTTCGAATCGACGGGTGACCCCGTAATCGGCGCCGTAGTGAAAGAGAAAGGCAACGAAACAGTGGCTACGACTACTGATTTCGACGGCAACTTCAGCCTGAAAGTGAAGTCCGGCAATGCCACTCTGATAGTATCGTGCGTGGGCATGCAGACCAAGGAAGTTGCAATTGCCGGACGTAAAAATCTTGAAATAACACTCGGCGAAGACTCCGAAGTTCTCGACGAAGTAGTGGTGGTAGGCTATGGTACATCGCGAAAAGTCGATATTACCGGTTCGGTAGCTTCGGTAAGTGAGGAAACTCTCCGTCAGGGTGTTGCAGCAAACGCCGACCAGATGCTCAGCGGCAAGATTCCCGGTGTGCAGGTGACCTCAAACTCAGGTGCCCCCGGTGCAGCCACTTCAATCCGTATCCGTGGCGCAAGCTCAATCAACTCATCGAACGAACCCCTTTATATTATCGACGGTGTGCAGATGTCGGGAGCCGCAGGTACCATAGGCGGTTTCGACTGGACCGGCGACGGCTCAGCCGGGCAGACAAAGTCGTCGAACCCCCTTGCAGGCATATCTCCTAACGACATTGTGAGCATCGACGTGCTGAAAGACGCCTCTGCAACCGCTATATATGGTGCCGCAGGAGCCAACGGTGTAATCATCATCACCACCCGCCGCGGCGAGGCCGGCCGTACAAGTGTTACTTTCGATGGCTATGTGGCCTGGCAGCAGACAGCAAAGCGTCTGAAAATGCTCGACCTCCCCGGATTTGCAAAGTATCAGAACGACCTCTATGCCGAAGGAGCGAGCTACCAGCAGAACAACACCTACCTCGACCTGGACCTTCTAGGCCCCGGCACCGACTGGCAGGACGCGGTGTTCCGCACAGCATTCATGCAGAACTACCAGCTGCAGGTATCGGGTGGTAACGATAAAATCACTTTTGCTGCCTCGGGCGGCTGGATGGGTCAGGACGGTATCATCATCGGTTCCGACTTCGAGCGATTCAACAGCCGTTTCAGCGTCGATGCCAAATTTACCGACTGGATGAAACTCGGCGGTCAGCTGGCATACACCCGCACAAACGAAACCATTACCCTGAACGATGGCTCCAACGGTATCATCATGCAGGCCATGACCATGCAGCCCGATGTTCCCGTGTACGGCTTCGACGGCAAATATGCAAGCCCTTCGAGTGTGAACGGCTCTTCGAGCTGGAACCCTGTGGCTCTGGCCCTGCAGCGCAACAACACACTGCTGCGACAGAACATCACCGGCAACTTCTACCTCGACATCAACTTCCTGAAGAAATTTACATTCCGTGCCGAATACGGCTATATTGGTTCGACTGCCCTCAATAAATCGTATCTGCCCAAGATATACGAAGGTGTGAAATCGCCGATCGAAATCAACAAGATTTATCAGCGTCAGGAAGACAACTACTTCTGGGTGCAGAAAGACTATGTGACCTACAACGACCGTTTGGCCGACAAGCACGACCTTACCGTAATGGCCGGTTTCGAGGCCAGCGCATCGAACTGGGAAGGCTGGTGGCTGACCAAACAGAACCTTACATTCGACAACATCCACGTGATTGGTACCGACGGCGAATTTGTGGCCAATGACGGCTGGAAAGACAAAGTTACCACCGTCAGCTACTTTGCCCGTGTAAACTACGGCTTCGACAACCGCTATCTGCTTACCGCCACCATGCGTGCCGACGGCAGCTCCAAGTTCGCCAAAGGCAACAAGTGGGGCTACTTCCCCTCGGTGGCTCTGGCATGGCGCGCCAACCAGGAGGCTTTCCTGCGCGACGTAACATGGCTCAATAACCTCAAACTCCGTGCCGGCTATGGCCAGGTGGGCAACTCCAATGTCGACCCCTACAGCTATGGCGCCACCATGTTCAACGTGCCCACACCCATGGGTTCGGCATGGGTTCAGAACAATCTCAGCAACCCCGAACTGAAATGGGAGGCATCAGAGCAGTTCAACGTAGGTATCGACTTTGCCGCATTAAACAACCGTATCGAGCTTACCGTCGACGGCTATTACAAACAGACCAAAGACCTTCTGCTTAAGGTAGTGGCTCCGAGCTACACCGGCATCACCAGCGACTGGGGCTACATACAGGCTCCCTACGCCAACATCGGCCAGGTGCGCAACGTTGGTGTAGAGGTTGCGCTGAACACCCGCAACATTGTTACCCGCGACTTTACATGGAGCTCGAACCTCACCCTTACCCACAACAAAAATAAAGTTGTGAAACTGAATAACAAGGACCAGGTGCTGTGGGGTAGCGTGGAGTGGTATACACCCTTCAAGACCGCTACCATGATTGCCGAAGGCCAGCCCATGGGCGTGTTCTACGGCTATGAGATGGACGGCATATTCCAAAACGTCGACGAGATACTCAAAGCCCCGGTACAGGTGCCCGACGACAACAATCCGCTTATAAACAAGGTAAACAAGAATTCCGGTGTATGGCCCGGCGATGTACGCTTCAAGGATCTTGACGGCGACGGCCAGATTACCGCCAACGACCAAAAGGTAATCGGCGACCCCAACCCTGACTTGACTTTTGGCTTTACCAATACCTTTACATACAAAGATTTCGACCTCAATCTGGTGCTTACCGGAGCAATCGGCGGCGACGTGCTTAATTTCACCCGCTTTAAGACCGAGTCGCTCCAGAGCCTCTGGGACAACCAGGCCGCATCGGTTCTCGAACGCGCCCAGTACGGTTACTACGACGGCAACCCTGCCAATCAGTCGCCCGAAAACGTGTACATTGTCAACCCCGATGCCACTATTCCCCGCTTTAATAATCTCAACATCAACCAGAACGACCGCATGAGCACACGTTTTATCGAAGACGGCAGCTACCTGCGTATCCAGAACCTGGCTGTGGGCTATACAGTGCCTTCGAATATTATGCGCAAGATTGGTCTGACAAGTGCCCGTGTGTATTTCAACGTACAGAACCTGTACACCTTTACAAAGTACAAAGGATTCGATCCGGAAATCGGTGCCTATAATCAGAGCGCGCTGCTCCAGAACATCGACATGGGCCGCTATCCAACTCCACGTACCTATACTCTCGGTATGACCCTTAACTTCTAATAGAATACACAAAGATGAACAAATATATAAAATACATAAGCATGCCGGTGCTCGGCAGTGTGCTCATGGGCACAATGACCAGCTGCGAGGACTTCCTTACGGTTGATCCGCAGGACAAGCCGGTAATAGAAACCTACTATACCAGCGCCGACCGCATACGCATGAGCTGTGCCGCACTGTACTCGCAGTGGGAGTGGAAGAACTATTCGCAGGATTTCCAGTGGAAGTTCGACATGCTTGCCGGCGACATGTACTACACCTACGGAGAGGAAGGCCAATTCTACTTCGGCAACTTCTCGGCCAACAACGCTTATCTTAAGCAGGGCTGGGACGGTCTGTACAATATCATAGCCATTGCCAACACCATCATCAACGACATGCCTGCGGCTGCCCGCGGCAACGGAGTGCCAGAAGCCGACATAGAGCAGGGACTGGCCGAGGCCCGCTGTATGCGAGGCGTATGCTACTTTCTTCTGAGCCAGTACTGGGGCGATGTACCCATTATTACCAACGGCTCGGCAATGGTTGGCAGCGGCAACTTTCAGGTTCCGCGCAACACCCGCGGCAGTGTATATAAATTCGTAGAAAAGGACCTCGAATATGCAGCAGGCCTGCTGAAGGAAAGCGACGCGGCCGGCCGTCCGACACGCTGGACAGCCCTTGCATATCTGTCAAAACTCCACCTTACAATGGCCTCGCATGCCGACTGTGCCGACCGCTCGGAACTCTACCGCAAGGCGGCTTCCGAAGCCAATGAGGTAATAGAGAACAGCGTCGATATCAAGACTATCGACTACGCGACCCTGTTCGACAAGGAATCCAACAACGGTCCCGAGTCGCTGCTGGCAATCCAGTGCATGGTCTACGGCTACGGCTACGGCAACGGCCGCAACTGTGCTTTCTCGCGTGTGTCGCTGGCCGACCAGGCCTGGGGCAACGGCAAGGGCCCCACTATTTCGCTGCAGCAGAGCTATGCCGGCAACGACCTGCGCGCCAAATGGGTGTACATGGCTCCCGGCTACTATTACCCCAATATCGAGCGGGCCAAAGGCGGCTATACCTACGAGATATTTAACGAAGACCGTGGCGACGAGGCCAACGAGATGCTCGCCCACCTGAAGAAGTATGTGCTGGGCCATTCGGCTGACGTCGACGGCGGTATCGGTGGTTCGCAGGACGCCCCCAACAACATATACCTGATGCGTCTGGCCGATGTTTACTTCAACTATGCCGAAGCTGTGATGGGTGTCGCCAATAGCACAAACGACCAGACTGCCATCGACCGTGTGAATGCAGTCCGTGCCCGTGCCGGTCTGGCAGGATATGCAGCTCCGATGAGCTGGGAACAGCTCATAGCCGAGCGTCGCCGCGAATTTGCCATCGAAGGCAACAACTGGTTCGACATTCTGCGCTGGTGGTATCGCGACAGCAATGCCGCAGTCAGCTACCTCAACAGCATGAACCGCCACTATATGTATGTGTTCAACAGCATCGACCAGAACATGCGCAACGATTTCAACTCGTACCGTCTGGTCACAGGCAAGAGCGAAGGCGGCCAGTACGATGCAAGCGACATCACCCTCAGCAACAACTCCATGGTGATGCCTGTGCCTCAGGCTTGCCTTACCGCTTCGCCACAGCTGGCCGACGCGCCCGTGGAATTTGAATTCACCGAAGAATAAGCTTAAACCGACAATATAGCAATGAAAAAAGCAAAATATATACTGATGGCAGCATTTATGTCGTTTGTCGGCATAAGCACGCTGACCGGCTGCGACCGGACCGACGCCGAACGCGACGAGGATGCTACGCCCAAGGTCGAGTATGTGCGCATCACCAACCCCAATGCCGCCGACTCGCTGGTGGTCGAGGCCATGATGGGCCAGCAGATTGTGCTGATGGGCGAGAACCTCGGCGCAGTCGAAGAGATATGGTTCAACGACGTTAAGGGCCTGCTCAACCCCACGCTCATTACCTCGTACTCCATTATAGTGGATGTGCCGTCGGTGATTCCTACCGATGTTACCAATACCATTACGCTGATTACCGGCAAGGGCAACAAGAGTACTTTCCCCTTTGGGGTGCGTGTGCCCAACCCGCTTATCCGCGACATCAGCTGCGAATATGCCAAACCGGGCGACGTAATCGAAATCACCGGCAATTATTTTATTGAGCCGCAGGTATTCTTCACCGGTGTAGACACTCCGGCCGAAATCACCGCGTTCAACCAGACATCGATGGCTGTAGTTGTGCCGCAGGGAGTTCAGGAAGGCCCTCTGAGTGTAAAAAGCATTTACGGTACCACCAAGACTAAGTTCAACTTCATGGATACCAACGGCATGCTCACCAACTTCGACGACGGCTATGTGCAGCCGTGGGGTCGTGGCACGGTGACTACCGATGCCGACGCCATCTCGGGCAATTATCTGCTGTTCGAGGCTCCGATGCTGAGTGCATGGGGCTGGAGCGACAATCTGATGTGGGGCTACTGGGCGCATGGCGAGGGGGCTCACGGCAACGCTCCGATAGCTCAGGGCGGCAATGAGGAACTTGCTCTCAAGTTCGAGGCCAATATAGGCACCTGGATTGACTGCCCCATGCTGATGTGGTTCCAGACATGGAATCCGAACGGCAATATCAGCCCCGACGACAACTATCCGCAGTGCCACTGGAAGCCTTACATTAAGTCCGGTGCATATACCGATGCCGCCACCGACGGCTGGAAGACTTTCACCATACCCCTGACCGAGTTCAAGTATAACAAAGAAGAGTCGGTCGATAATATGGCAATTGACGATATCGCCAAGTACACCGACTTCAACATTATGGTATTCGGTGCCTGCGAGAATCCCGGACCGTTTAATATCAAGATGGATAACTTCCGCATCGTACGCATTAACTAACAAACCGAAATGAAAACATTTGCAAAAATAAAGAACTGCCTGCTTATGGCTCTGGTGCTCTTAGGCACCACAGTGGCAATGCAATCGTGCGACGACGATGCGCCCGAGTATCCCTACAGCAGCGAACTGCACAGTTTTGGCCCGTCACCCGCAAGCCGCGGCGAAACCATCCGATTCATCGGCGAAGGCCTCGGCGGCGTCAGCAAGGTGATATTTCCTGTGGGTGTCGAAGTCACCGACTTTGTAAGCAAGTCGGACACCGAACTGGTGTGTGTTGTGCCCCAGGAGGCTCTGCCCGGTAAAATACGCCTGATTATAGGCGGCAAGGAAATCGAAACCCGTTCGATGATTACTTACTCCGAACCTATCAGCATTGAAAGTGTAAGTTCTGCCAATCCGCAGCTTACCGTCGGCGACGAGCTGGTGGTTACAGGCGAATACCTCTATAATGTGGCTTCGGTTACTTTCGGCAACAATGCCGAGGTACTCAGTGAGGATTTTACCATGCAGGAGCGTCACGAACTCCGTGTAAAGGTTCCTGCTGAAGCCAAAACCGGCAAAATTATATTCAGCGACGGCGCCGACTGGACATATTCAACCGAACAGGAGTTTGTGGTGCGTTCGGCTTCGGCAACTTCAATCAGCAAAACCGACCTTGCCGAAGGAGAGTCCGTGACCGTGTATGGCGAGAATCTGCAGCTGGTGAAGACTGTATACTTCCCCGGTGAGATTGAGGCAGCCTCGTTTACCGTGGCGGCCGACGGCAAGAGCCTCTCCACGACAGTTCCGGCCGGAACCTGCTCGGGTGTGATTACCCTCGAACTCTACTCGCTCGACCGTATCGACACTCCGGCATTCACCGTGCCCACCATTGAGGTGTATTCGGTAAGTCCCGATACTAATCTTACTGCCGGTCAGCAACTGACAGTAAGCGGCAAGTTACTCAACCTTGTAAGCTCTATTGTGTTCCCCGGCTGCGAGGCAGTGTACAGTGGCTGGCAGGTGAACTCCGACGGCAGCGAACTCACCGTGGAAGTTCCGGCAGCTATGGTCGACGGCAAGATTGATTTTATACAGAACAGCAATATCGTGGTAAGCAGCTCCAACCTCAGCATGAAGAAGCAAGGCAACGTATTCTGGATGGGCAACTTTGAACTTGGCGGCTGGGCTGCCAACCTCGAGGTAGCCTCCGACAAGGATGCCGAAATGTTTGAGGCGTTCACCACCGCTATCGATGCCCCCGGCAAGCTCACTATAAACTTCGAGCAGGATACTACTCAGGGCTGGTGGCAGCTGCAGCCCCGCTACCGCCGCGACTGGAGTACATGTTTCACTGCAGTTCGCGATGTCAACGGCGGCATAATCGAAACCGAAGCCGGTCAGACCAGTATCACCCTGAATATCGCCCAGGAAGATATCGATGAACTGAACGGTGCCGGCTGGGCCTTCTCCGGCTGTAACATGACCATTGTATCAATGGAATATGAAAAGTAAAAGTAATCTGTAACAATCCAATAGGTAATTCCGGCGCGGCTCATTGCGCCGCGCCGGAATGTTTTTTCAAAATGAAATTCTGCAAGTTCTTCTTTTCCCTTATGGCAGTATTTGCATTTACTGCCTGCGGCGACGATAATAAAACTCCCGACGAGCCGGCTCCGGGGCCGGCTGAAGTCAAAATCACCTCATGCTCTGTAGCAGAGGGTGCGGAGGTGGATGCCGACGAGATTACCGAAATACGCGTGACTTACAACGCACCCGTGACTCTCAACACCGCCGACCGTATAACTCTTAACGGTTCCAGGCTGAATGCTTCGGTTGACAACGGCAATACTGTGGTTTTGCCTGTGAATCTTACCAAAGGCACCCAATATCAGCTTGTGATTCCGGCTCATGCCGTAATAGCTAACGGCGGCGCAAGCTATGGCCCTGCTCTTACCGTCAACTTCAACACCATTGTTAAGGGCATCGACCCTGCCGAACCCGGAAACTTCGCGCCACTTACCAATACTTCGGCCACTGCTGAGGCGAAAAATGTGTACAATTTCCTTATCGAACAGTATGGCAAAAAAATAGTTTCAGGCGCAATGGCCAACGTGAACAACAATAATGATTTCGCCGACTGGATTTACAATGTTACCGGCAAATATCCGGCCCTGACCGGCTATGACTTCATACATCTGAAAGACTCAAAGCCCGGCGCATGGATTGATTACAGCGACATCACTCCTGCAAGGACCCAGTGGCAGAACAACGGCCTTATAACCTACATGTGGCACTGGAATGCTCCGGATGCCAAGGACAGCGATAAATACGGCTTTTATATTCCTGGCAAGGGCAACGACGCCACAAACTTCGACATCCGCGAGGCCCTGAAAGAGGGTACATGGCAGCATGATTTCATTCTGGCCGATATCGACAAGGTGGCCGAAACACTCCGTCTGCTGCAGGATGCCGGAATACCGGTGCTGTGGCGTCCGCTCCACGAAGCCGCAGGCGACTACCGCTACGGCGCCTGGTTCTGGTGGGGTGCACATGGCGATGAATATACTAAGCAGCTGTGGATACTGATGCACGACCGTCTGGTAAAACATCATGGCCTCAACAACCTTATTTGGGTATGGACCGCACAGTATCAGACCGGATACGAAGCGCAGATGAAGGCTTCCTATCCCGGCGATGAGTATGTCGACATTGTTGGTGTTGACCTGTATCCCGACAACGACAGCTCGCAGGTGACCGCATACCGTGCCGCGCTTGATATGACCTCGGGCAAAAAACTTGTGTGCCTCGCCGAGATTGGCCGTGTGCCCTCGCCCGAGAAGTGTATGACCGACGGCGCTTACTGGTCGTGGTTCATGGAATGGTACACTTACAATATCGATAACAATGCAACTGTCGATGGGTTTAACAACACCCGCGATGCCTGGAAGCAGATTATGGCCTCGCCCTTTGTTATAACCCGCGACCTGATGCCTAATCTGAAATAATCTCCAAATCTTATTATAATACTGATAATGGACATTTTTGAACATCGCAAAAAACTGGTGGAGGCCCGCTACGAAGAGCTGGTTACCCGCACCAACAAAATCATAGAGGGCAACGGTGTATATAACCGCTACTGTAATCCGGTGATTACTGCCGAAATGGTTCCTCCTTTTTGGAAGTACGACTATGACCGCGAGCGCAACCCTTACTTTATGGAGCGCATTGGCGTAAACGCCACACTCAATGCCGGCGCAATCAAACTCAATGGCCGCTACCTGCTGATGGTGCGTGTGGAAGGCAACGACCGCAAGTCGTTCTTCGCCGTGGCTGAGAGCCCTAATGGTGTCGACAATTTCCGCTTTTGGGATCACCCCGTGACTATGCCCGAAGACGTGGTGCCGGCCACCAATATCTACGATATGCGCCTGACAGCTCACGAAGATGGTTATATCTACGGCCTCTTCTGTGCCGAACGCCACGACGACCGCTGCCCCGGTGACCTCTCGGCAGCTACCGCTACCTGCGGCATAGCCCGTACAAAAGACCTGGTGAACTGGGAGCGTCTGCCCGACCTGAAAACAAAGTCACAGCAGCGCAACGTGGTGCTGCACCCCGAGTTTGTCAACGGCAAGTATGCCCTTTACACTCGCCCTCAGGACGGCTTTATCGACACCGGCAGCGGCGGCGGCATAGGCTGGGCGCTTGTCGACGACATAACCAACGCTGTTGTCGACCATGAGATTATTATAGACCCGCGCCACTACCACACTATCAAGGAAGTAAAGAACGGCGAAGGCCCGCATCCCATAAAGACCTCCAAAGGATGGCTGCATCTGGCGCACGGCGTGCGCGCCTGCGCCTCGGGCCTGCGATACGTGCTCTATATGTACATGACCGCCCTCGACGAGCCCTGGCGCAAGATTGCTTCGCCCGGCGGATACTTCATGGCTCCGGTAGGCGAGGAGTACATGGGCGACGTTATGAACGTGCTCTTTACAAACGGCTGGATTGCCGACGAGGATGGCCGGGTGCTGATATATTATGCCTCCAGCGACACCCGCCTGCATGTGGCCGAGTCGACTGTCGACCGTCTGGTTGACTATTGTCTTCACACACCCGAAGACAAACTCACCACAGGCGAAAGCGTGCGTACCCTCAACAATCTCATCAACCGCAACCTGGCCCTGATGAACAACTGCGGGCAGTATAACAATAAAGAAGAGAAAGTATTGTTAAATGTATAAAACCGGTCGCCGGGGTCCGTCGGCCCCGGTGAAATCCGGATAATAAACCGGTGTGCGAGGCCGCACACAATCCTGAAAAACATAGGCAAGAATGTCGAAATTAAGTGAACGTATAGGTTATGGCTTCGGCGACATGGCATCGTCGATGTTCTGGAAGGTGTTCAGCTATTATCTGCCCTTCTTTTATTCTAACATCTTCGGTCTGAGTCTGCTCGATGCCGGAGTGCTGGTGCTTGTGACCCGAATCTGGGATGCTGTTTCCGACCCCATGATGGGCGTGATAGCCGACCGCACCGGCACCCGCTGGGGAAAGTATCGCCCGTACCTGTTGTGGGTATCGGTACCGTTTTCGGTATGCGGAATACTGCTCTTTACAACACCCGAATGGGGCTATGCGGCCAAACTCGTGTGGGCCTACGTTACTTATGTGCTTATGATGACAGTGTACACCGGTATAAACGTGCCCTACGGCGCCATGCTCGGAGTAATGAGCGATGACCCTCGGGAGAAGACCGTGTACTCGTCGTTCCGCATGTTTTTTGCCTATGGAGGCTCGTTCATAGCCCTGGCTTCGTGGGAGCCGTTGTGCAGTATGTTTGCCGGGCATTTCGGTGCCTCGCCCCGGACCAGCTGGCAGTTGGCCATGTGTGTGATAGCTGCGGCATGTCTGCTGCTGTTCCTGCTCTGCTTCAGGATGACACGCGAGCGCCTGCACACAGTGTCCAGTGTGAGCGTGGGCAAGGACTTCCGGTCGCTGCTGAGCAACCGTCCGTGGTGGCTGCTTATCGGCGCCGCACTTTGCTTCAATCTGTTCAACACCGTGCGCGGTGCCACCGTAGCTTACTTCTTTGCCGATGTGATAGGCCCCGATGCCTCGCTGTGGCTGTTCGGCCTCAGCATGCTGTTCTACTCGGGCCTTTTCCTCAGTGTGGGCGAGGTAGCCAATATGGCGGGTGTGGCTCTGGCAGTGCCCGTAGCCGGGCGTTTGGGTAAGAAAAGCACCTTCATGGCAGTCAACGCCTTGCTGATAGTACTCAGCACAGGCTTTTTCTTCCTGCCCGTAAGCGAAAGCGGCTACTGGCTCATGCTTGTGTTCCAGATTCTCATCAGCATCCTCACAGGCATTATGTCGCCTCTGGTATGGAGCATGTACGCCGATGTCAGCGACTACGCCGAACTGAAATTCAACACCGCATCCACAGGCCTGATATTCTCGTCGTCGTCAATGGCACAGAAATTCGGCGGTGCGATAGGCGGAGCCGCAGTAATGTGGCTGCTGAGCGCATGCGGATATGTGGTGGCCACCGACGGAGGCTCCGTGGCCCAGACTCCGGGTGCCATCAGCTGTCTGTGGGCTCTGATGACCTTCATTCCGGCAGTGGTTTCGGCTATCGCCATTCTTGTGGTATGGTTCTATCCGCTTACCACCACAGTAGTAAACGAAATAGTAGACAAGCTGAAAGAGCAGCGCCGTAAGGTAGTACCCACCGATATGGCCGCAGCCAAGGAATTCAGCGATCTTGATTAGATATGGAAAAACAAAGCAACCCGCAGTTGGCAGAGGCTCTGCGCAGCAACCTCTGCGACTGCATCTTACCTTATTGGATGAACAGAATGGTAGACCCGTCGGGCGGTTTCTATGGCCGCCGCGACGGTTTTGATCTGCTTCACCCGGGGGCCGAGAAAGGCGCCATACTCAACGCCCGCATACTATGGACATTTGCCGCCGCATACAATGCCTTGGGCAATCCCGAGTATTGCGATACCGCAAAGCGGGCCTACGACTATATTTGCAATCACTTTATTGACCGCCGGTACGGCGGCGCATTCTGGAGTGTGAACGCCGACGGCACACCTGCCGATACCAAGAAGCAGTTCTATGCTATTGCATTCATTATATACGGTCTGAGCGAGTACTATCGCGCTACAGCCGACAACGAGGCCCTGACTCTGGCCATGGAGCTTTTCGACAGCATCGAGCAGCACAGCCGAGATTTTAAACGCGGCGGTTATATCGAAGCCACCACACGCGAATGGACTCCTATCGCCGACATGCGTCTGAGCGAAAAAGACTCCAACGCTTCCAAAACCATGAACACCCATCTGCACATAATCGAGGGCTATACGGCCCTGCTGCGTGTCAGCGGCGACGAGCGTGTGCGTGAGGCCACCGTGGCGCTTCTCAGAATATTCCTCAACAAGATTATCGACCAATCTACCGGACATCTCAACTTATTCTTCAACGACGACTGGCAGCGCGAAGACGACACATGTTCGTACGGACACGACATCGAAGCCTCATGGCTGCTGGTGGAGAGTGCCGAAGTAATCGGCGACCCCGAACTCCTTGCCGAAACCCTCCGGGCCACCCGCAAGGTAGCCATGGCCGGTCTTGAGGGGCGTAATGCTAATGGCTCCATGATATACGAGCGCCACGCCGACGGCCGTATTGACCGTGAACTTCATTGGTGGGTCCAGGCCGAAAACGTAGTAGGGCAGCTTTATCTTGCAGCATGGCACGGCATGCCCGGGCAGCTCGACAAAGCTGCGGAAACCTTCGGATACATACAGCGTGAACTTGTCGATTCTGAGAACGGCGAATGGTACTGGAGCCGCCTGCCCGACGGCAGCATCAACCGCCGCGACGATAAGGCCGGATTCTGGAAGTGTCCATACCACAACGGGCGCGCATGCCTCGAAGGCCTGCGTCTGTTAGGGCAGGCTTAGCACTTGTATATTGCATTAATAGTCAATGGTATCGCATTGTCAGATACCATTGACTATTATGTTTTTAAACAGCTTGTTAATATAATTTCTCTGAATCGTGTACTATAGAGGTATTTTCTAATTGTGAATTTATATATTCTTTTTAAGTGCGACATGACAAAAATTTGAAAACATCGAATTTTGGATTATAAGCCGGACGCGTAAGTATGGTCGAAATCTCCTCCAAACCGTACTTGACAAGCGACTTGGCCTTTCTTCCATGTTTCAGAATCCTTATCGGTTTAATATTTATATCTTTATGTTCACCAACGAGATACGCCCATACAAGAGCCATGCAGACCATCGCGACAAGTCTTGCGATGCGGTCCATATCACGCTTATGGGTATCCTCGATGTTGAAGCCGGAAGATTTCATGGCTCTAAAGGCCGTTTCTATCTTCCATCGTTTTTTGTATGTCAAAATCGCCTCCTCGGGCCGATTGAAGCATATGAGAATCTGCAATTCCGGAACACCATCGGAGTTTTTGATTCGACTGCCGGCAAGATAGACATACTCACCTTTGTGAAGAAAGAGCTTAGGGAAGAATTTCTCCTGGCCGACCTTCAAATCATTGAACAGCCACCACGCTTGGATTCTCTGACTGGTGGAAGACTTGACAATCCAGAAATTCTGACGTATCCGGATGTAATACCGAATACGACGGCTGTTAAGCCATCCAGTCCATTCCTTTCCGATGAACTCTCTGTCAGCGACCAGACAATCGATACAGTCCTGTCCGAAAAGTCGGATGAAACGTTCCATAATCTTCTTCCGTTATTCCCAGCTGGAATTGCCACGTTTAGGGAGAAGACTGAATATCAAAGGGAAGGCAATCCCTTTATAGGTGATGCCCAACATGAGAATGTTGATATTGAACTCTCCGAACTTCCAGTTGGTGCGATCCATGCT
>CAJTRC010000017.1 GCA_910578365.1 uncultured Muribaculaceae bacterium | reverse complement strand
TTCGGTAATCATGATACAGTATTTATTGTTTAGTACCTCTAAATTACTAAATATCAGTAATATTACCAAGAGAATCGGCAACTTTTTTAAGCTGCCGATTCAACTTTTTTATGGTGTTCCTTATCCCGAACTCGCGTTTTTATTTCACGAGTTTGAACGAGCGTACAGCCGAAGCGGTGGTTACCTTTACGATGCAGAGGCTGCTGTTGTCGAGAGTTATGTTTACTTCATGGGCACCGTTGCCCTGAACAGAGTTCAGCAGGCGCCCGTCGACAGCATAGACTTCCACAGTGGCGATTCCGTCGGTAGCCGTCATGGTGATTCCGTCGGCCGTTGGGCTTATGGTCAGATCGTCGGGATTTACATTTTCCACGCCTGCAACTGCATCGTATAACATCACGTTATCGATAGCCAGGTGACGGTCGAACATACCGATATAGTTCCATCGGGCCCTTAAAGTGGATGCGCCGTCGGCTTCGTCGGCCAGGCCGATGGTTTCTTTTATGGGCATGAATCTGTTTGTTTCATCCGGGTTGTATGGAGTAAGCTCATAAACCGGAATCCAGTTTCCGTCACCGTTAAGTTCGATTTCCAGCGTTGCGGCAGAACTTTCGCCGTCCGATGCATAGTCGTAGGTAAACGATATGGCGAGGTTTAAGTAGTTGCAGCCGTTTATATCGATGGCCGGAGTGGTCAGCGCGCCGGCCAGCGAGTAGAATCCGCTGTTGATGCAGTCGATTGAAGCGAAGCCTTTGTCAAATCCCTCGCCTGTGATATCAAGAGCGTTGGGGTCGTTGAACTGCCACAGCATATAGTCGGGAGTGGCATCCCATTGATTATCCACAAACCAGTCGGCAGGCATGTGGCCTGAGTCGAAATTCTCGGCAAAGGGCAGGCTGCGGGGATTACATTGGCCGTTATCCACATCGATATAGGCGGGTACAGTGATTTCGCCGTCGGTATAGAAGGTTTCCACGTAATAGCGGTATTTGCCGACCGGCACATCTTTGTCGATAAAGCTCGGAGCTGTCACACTCTCGGCCACGCATCGGTCGCCACGCCAAACTTCGTAGTGCGATACCTCGCAGTCATCCATTTCGGGTGCTTCCCATTCAAGAGCCACGGTATCGCCGTCGGAAAGGGTAGCGCGCAGTCCGCGGGCATTGAAGCGGGTGTCGACGGCAATGCGTTCGCCGACCCGTTCTGACTCACCATCGGGATTTTCATAAACCGCCGATACACGGAAATCATAGACACCACGCGTGTAGTCGAAGAAGTCAATCGACAGGTCTTCGAGCATGGTGGCTATTTCCATGCCGTCGCAGTACACATTGTAATAAACCGGCTCGATTACACCACCTTGTGGGGCCTCCCAGCTGATGTTTATCAGGTAGGATTCGAACATTTCGTCGTAGCCGCCTGCCACTTTGACATTGGCCGGAGGCAGCAGCTCTATTTCATCGATGGTCACCTCAATCTCACCTGCGGCCGACAGTGTGCCTGCGCTTTCGGCGAAAATCTCGTATCGGTGTACGCCGGCCTTTTTGGGCGAAACATCGGAATAGTCAAGGCTTTTTACGTGCTCGGCCACCGTGCGGCCGTCGAGTTTTATGGTATAGCTGTCCACAATATCGGAGCCCGATTTCGACGACAACATTTTCACGTCGTCGATTGCCCACAGCATATGAATCATCTCGCCGGTGTCGCTTACACCCTGGAAAGCCACCATGGGAGCGTTGCCGCCTTTAAGCGGCAGCACAAGGTTGTGCCATCCCAGTGTGGGGCGTGCCTCGTATCGGGCATCCCACAACACCTCCCAGGTGGCGCCGTTATCGTAGCTGGCCTTTACATAATAATGGTCAGGGAAGGAGTCGTCGGCACCGTACTCAAGTATTTTAGGGTCGATATAATAATGGAAGTCGATGTAGGCGGCATTTTCCACGGCGGGAGTCATCAGCCATTCGTCCTGGGCGGCATTATGGTCACCTCTGAAGCCGAACATGTCGAAGTACACCATGGCGCTTTTTTCGCCGCTGTGCATATAGTCTTCCCAGTTGTTCTGTTTCTTGAAATCGTCGGAAGGATAGTGGAACCACGAACAAAGATATTCGTAATCATTGGTCACCTTTCGCGACCATCCTTCGGGCGGGAAAGTTTCGTCCTCGAAGCCGCAATCAAGCAGAGTGGTTCCGGCATCGACGTTACTCCAGCTGAGATCCACGCGGGTACCTGTCACTTCGGCTTTAATGGCCGCCGGAGTTTCCGGACTACAGAATGCCGGTGTGGCTACGGATGTCAACGCAAGCAATGCCAGAGAGCGCATAATAGGGTAGTGAATATGTTTCATACGTATAAAGAATTGGTTTGAGCACAAAAGTAAGTATTATGTGATATAAAATCGCTAAAGCCCTATCAAAATCATTTTAATTTCGCGAATCCACACCTTTTTTAACATAAAACGCACTGTTTTTTTATAAAAATCGGTTTTATACAGCAATTGCGAGTACATGGGCATACTTTTTTGCTGATAATTTTGGTATGCGCGTGTATTTGATTATATTTGTAATTTAATCGGAAAATACTCGTGTAGGCGAGGATGACTTATATGGAAATAACATTTGCCAGACATATATACATGTTGGTGTGGTTGCTGGGGTGCCTGGTTTCATTACACACCTGCGGATGGGCGGCATCGACGGTACATCCGCAGCCTATGGATGCGCTTGATTCGATGTTTGTCAGCGGCAAGGCCGCCATCGACAGAGAGGATTTCGACGAAGCCATGAGAATATTCACCGTGATATGTTCGCACGACGACGGCTCCAGCCGACGCCGATTTTTCTCAATGGCCCACCAGCGGCGCGGAAATATATTCTATAACCGCGAAAGCTACGCCGAAGCCATGCATGATTATCTGCAGGCTCGCGGTATTGCCGAACGCAACGGGTTGCCCGACCGTCTGCCGTACATCTATGCCAATATAGGCAATGTATTCTGCTCTACCGAAGATCTTGAATCAGGTATAATGTTCTATCGCAAGGCTCTCGGCGCCGTGACTGCCAAGGCCGGCTCCGATATGCTGCCAGCGCTTTACAACAATCTGTTCTATGCCTATTATCTGAAGGAAAACTCCGATTCGGTAAAGAAATATTTCAATCTGTTCAAAGAGGTGAATCCATCCGACACACGTTCGCGCTACGACCTGCTTCTTAACCAGGGACTACTGTACGATATGGAGGGCGAGTCGGCCCGGGCAGTGAGGATGTTCCACCGTGCAGCTGCTTTCGCTCGCGAGTCCGGCCTGTCGGGCGAGTGCGAGGCTGCTGCGAATTCGTATATAGCCCGTACGTATGAGCGACAGCAGCGCATAGATTCGGCCATGTATTATCTGCGGGTCAACGAAACGATGGCCCGGAAGCAGAATTTCAACAATCTGCTTGTAGAGTCGCTGCGCGATATGGCGCGTATCTACGACCGTATGGGGCTGAAAACCGAGGCGCTGCAATGCAAATCGGAATATCTGTCGGTTTCCGACTCGCTGTTCAGCCACGAAACCCTGAATATGATAAAGAATTCGCAGGCTTTGTACGAGCAGAACAGCGATGCATATACCATACGCTCGCTCAACAATGCCAACGCCCTGCAGCGGTACTGGATAATCGCCCTTTTTGCCGTGCTGACCATAATAGTGTTGCTTTCTCTGACTCTGTGGCGCCAGAAGCGCAAGCTGACCACCGCCTACATCGACCTGTATGAGCGCAACGTAAAGTTGCTGGAGGCGGAAACCCGTTATGCCGAACGCATAGGCTCGCTTGAACACAAGGTAAGCGAACTCGAGGAAGCGGCTCCGTTGCTCGGGGATGCCGAGGAGGCTGCAGAACGCAAGTCGTTGATTCCTAAAGAACAGCGCCAGCTGCTGCTCGAAAAAATATACAAGGTGGCAGAACACCCGGATTTTTATTGCGACCCAGACTGCAGCATCGACCGTCTGGCTGCCGCCATTGATTCGAACGCCCGCTATGTATCGGAAGTAATAAACAAGGAATACGGCATGAATTTCCGCGGCTTTGTCAACAAATACCGTGTCAAGGAGGCCATGCGGCGGCTTGAGGACAATGAGAACTACGGCCATCTGACCATCAAGGCCGTAGCCGAAAGTGTGGGCTACAAATCGCAGGCCACGTTTATTTCGGTATTCACCAAGGAAACCGGTCTGAAACCGAGCCTGTACCAGCAGCTTGCGCGCCGACACCAGGGCGCCCAGTAAGCGGCGGCGCTCAGAATTCCACAACCGTGATGCCGGCGCCTCCCAGGCGTACGTCTTCATCGTGGAAACTTTTTACACCCGCAACCCCGTCGAGGTAGCTGCGTATGTACTGGCGCAATGCGCCGGTGCCGGTACCGTGCAGAATGCGCACCCGGCTGCTGTTGAACTGTATGGCATCGTCGATGAAATATGTTACAGCCTGCAGGGCTTCGTCGACACGCATGCCACGCACGTCGATTTCCTGTTTGAACTGCAACTGGCGCTCGCGCATGCGGTTCGAAGTGTCGACACTGATGAACGAGGCACTTTTCTGCGCCCCCGAGGCCGCCTTGCGCAGTGTAGGCTGCAGACGGCTCAGTTTTACGGTGGTTTTCAGCTGCCCGAAGGCCACAGTGGCGTTTTTACCCTGGATTTCCATTACCGTACCCGGCTGGCCCTGACCGTCGAGCAGCACGCTGTTGCCCACGCTTATGACCTCGGCCTGCGGTTTGGGCTGTGGTTTTTTCTCGGCCTGCGCCTTGTGTCGGCGCTGCCGTGCGGCATCGGCCTTGCGCAGCAGCGGGTGAGCATCGGCAGCGGCGCTGTCTTCGGCCAGCTGTTGTTTTTCGCTGTCGAGCCGGCGGCGCAGCTCCAGAGTGCGTTCGCGGTCGGCCTGCGCGGCACGAATCTCGCGTATGGTGCGTTCGATGGCTGCGTTGCTGCCCTCGAGTATGCGTCGAGCCTCCTCTCGGGCGTCGGCTATAATCTGGCGTCGCTGTTCGCGCAGCGACTCTGCGTCGGAGTCGTAGCGCTCCAGCAGGTCGTCGAGTCGTTTTTCCTTCTGGCGTATGTTCATACGCTTGTTTTCCCAGTAACGGCGGTCGCGGTTGATATCGTTGAGGTATCGGTCGAAGTTCACGTAGTCGCTTCCGGCGATTTCTTCGGCATGAGCTATGATTTCGGCCGGCAGACCTGTCTTACGGGCTATATCGATGGCGAACGAACTGCCCGGATGTCCGATTGACAGGCGGAACATCGGTTCCATGCGGTTGCGGTCGTATAGCATCGAGCCGTTGACCATGCCGTCGGTGCCGTCGGCAAAGTGTATGAGGTTGCGGAAGTGCGAGGTGATGACACCGTAGCAGCCCGACTCTACAAAGCGCTGCAGCAGTGCCTGAGCTATGGCGCCGCCAATCTGGGGCTCTGTGCCCGAGCCGAACTCGTCGACCAGCAGCAGCGACTGCGGGCCGGTATTGTTTACAAAAAAGCGCATGTTGCGCAGGTGCGACGAGTAGGTCGACAGGTCGTCTTCGATACTTTGGTCGTCGCCTATGTCAATCATTATATTTTCGAAGAGGCCGAAGTGCGAGTTTTCATACACCGGTGGCAGCACGCCGCACTGCAGCATATATTGCACCACAGCCACTGTTTTGAGTGTCACCGACTTGCCGCCGGCATTCGGACCCGATACGAGCAGAATCCGTTTTTTCGGCGTCAGACAGATATCGAGCGGTACAATTTGCTTGCCAGAGCGCTCCAGAGCGGCCTGGAGTACCGGATGCCGGGCGTTGTACCATTCAAGCTGAGGCTCGGCATGCAGTTGCGGCATTGTGGCGTTGATCTGTTTGGCATATAGCGATTTGGCATGGATGAAGTCGAATTCGCCCAGCAGGTGGAAGCCTTGAAGCATGCCGTCGATTTCGGGGCGCAGCACATCGGCCAGAGCTATGAGTATGCGCATAATTTCGCGGCGCTCGTCGATTTGCAGTTCGCGCAGGCGGTTGTTAGCCTCTACAATTTCGGAAGGCTCTATGAAGTATGTTTTGCCGGATGCCGATTCATCGTGTACAATGCCCGGAATCTTGCGTTTGTTCATTGGCGCTACCGGAATCACCAGTCGGCCGTCGCGCACCGACGGGCTTGTGTCGGGGTCGAGGTATCCGTCTTTAACTGCGCGAGCCAGCACACGTCGCATAGTTGAGGCTATTACACCGTTCATGCTCGCCAGCTGCGAGCGTATTTCGGCGAGTTCGGTCGACGCATT
Source organism: uncultured Muribaculaceae bacterium (assembly GCA_910578365.1). Taxonomy (GTDB): domain Bacteria; phylum Bacteroidota; class Bacteroidia; order Bacteroidales; family Muribaculaceae; genus CAG-873. The sequence continues at coordinate 28,444 of CAJTRC010000017.1, read as the reverse complement.
GTCCTTTACGTTCCCCCATCGGTCTATCACGCGGTCGATTGCCGCAGTGGAGGTCTGGAAGGGGTCGAGCATAAAAGCCAGAGCATCGAGCAAAGGGTAGGGCGAGTGCCCGTCGTCATCGCGCCGGCGGCGGAAAAAAGCATCTATGGCAGCCATGGTGGCCAGCGAGTTGCGCAGCCTTAGCACATCGGCGGCCGGCAGCCATGTACCGGCCGGCCTGATAGAGCGCAGGCGCTCGGTTTCGTCGCTGATACCGGCAATCGGAAATCCTTCTTCGCCGTTGATTATGGCTGACATCTCCGACACCTGACAAAGGCGGCGGCTTATAGTATCGAAGTCGGCCGAAAACTGCATTTCGGCGCAGCAGTCAGTGCCGAGGGTTGAAATACAAAGATTTGATATTGCGTGGCGCACACCTTCAAAGGCTATTTTGCGCTCTATGTCTGCTGAGTTGTGTTTCATATTCACTGCAAAAGTACGAAAAAAATATCAAACAAAGCATGGCGTAAAAATGTTATTAAATTAAAATAAACAAAAGAAAAAGACAGCGGGCGGTCGGTTGCCGCCCGGCTGTCCGCTTCCGAATAAATTAATAACACCTTTAAAACTTATTTATTATGAAAGCCTTGAATGTAAATTATGTAGGTCAGACACGTCTGTGGTGGCTTGTGCTGCTTGTGGGCATACTGCTTGTGATAGGAGGATTCGCTTATTGGTTCTGGCCCAATGCGGGCTATGCTGTGGCCTCACAGATTTTCGGCTGGCTCCTTGTGCTTGCCGGAGTAGTCCAGCTTTGCACCTCGGCAGGTCCCAACCGCCCCAAGGGCTGGGGATGGTGGCTCGCAGGAGGAATGATTGACATGTTTATCGGTTTTATGCTCGTGCGCAGCATAATCCTCAGCGAAATGGTATTTCCATACTTCCTTGCCTTTGTGTTCATATTCTGGGGCATAGAGGCTCTTGTAAAGGCATGCACTTCGCGTGGCCGTTACTGGTGGATTGGAATCATCAACGGTATTCTGCTGACAATCATAGGTTTCTTCTTCCTTGAGGCCGGCTATGCCAGCGACATGTTCATGGTTTCGTTCCTCACCTCCATTGCCTTTATCTACTGGGGATTCACCATTGCCATAGCCTCGTACGACATGAAGCCTGCAGAGCGGAGATGACATTTTAGAGCTTGTTCAAAAAATCTTATCAGAAGTTTCACACAGGGTGTTCCTCTGTGTGATTCTGTCTGAACGCCATTGTTGTATACATAATTTTGGCAAAAATAGTTAAAAACATCTTATATAGTGGTAAAGCAGGCTCTATGTCGCAGAAAATTTGTATCTTTGGTTTAACTTTTGGCTTATAATAAAGTCTAACTTGTAAAACCATTATTTATACACGATATGAAACGCTTAGCACGATACATACTCGCAGCCGCAGGAATACTTTCCGTGGCGGCTCCGGCTATGGCTCAGGATTATTACGACGACATCTACGGAGGTCCGCGCAAGCAGTCCAAGCCAAAGAAGCAGCAGACTGCGGATTATCAGGTTGCCGATTACGCGGCTGCCGACAGCTATGCTCCCTCGGGTTCTCTCGACATGGACGTGGACACATACAACCGCCGTGGACAGTTTCTGGTTTCGGATTCTGTGGCAAACGACTCTACAGGTATCGGCGACACCTTTGCCTATACACGTCGTATCGAGCGCTTCCATAACCCCGATGTGGTGACAGAAAGCGGCGATACCACTCTGTGCGATTACTATTACTCCACACCACAGCAGACCAATATAAATGTATATGTGGTGGACAACACTCCGTACTACCCATATTCGTGGGCTTGGCGCTACGGCAATCCGTGGTACTGGAACGTGTACGGCCCTGCCTATGTGGGCTGGGGCGGCTGGTATGGCGGCTGGTACGATCCCTTCTGGTATGACCCATACCCCTGGGGATGGTCATGGGGCTGGACATGGGCTCCCGGATGGGGCCACGGCTGGTGTCCCGGATGGGGACATGGCTGGGGACATGGCTGGGGACCGTCGGTAGCCTGGCGTCCGAGTACACCCGGCGCTGCACGTCCGCACCGTCCCACCGGACCGGGCATGAACTCCGGACATAGCACCTCCACGGGCAATCATTACGCCGGTAATACCGGTCGTCCCGGTAACATGGGCCGTCCGATTGGTTCGAATAACAACTCGTTCAGCGGCAGCGCTCTGCGTCCGGGTTACAGCGGCACATCGTCGTCGTCGGTTACAGCACGACCGGGCACTCGCCCCAATCCGTCGCAGGGTACCTATACTCCTTACGGGGCCGGCACCCGTGGCCGAAACTCGTCGGGTGTAAGGACAGGCACTTCGACACGCAACAGCACACCCTCGCGCGACGCATATAACAACAGCAACCGCAAATCATATAACAACAATAACCGCAGCTCGTACAACAACAGCAGCCGCAGAAGTTACGGCGGTGGTTCCGGCAGCTACGGCACCCGAGGCGGCGGCAGCAGCGGTCGAATGGGCGGTGGCAGCACCGGAGGCGGTGGCAGTCGCGGTCGCCGATAAAAATACAGCAGATGCAACCTCCGTATGGCACTTCAGGCCGTGCGGAAGTTGTGTTTTCAATCCAACGTTTAAGCTAAATCGTTATTTATGAAGAGAATACTTATTCCGGCTATCATTGCTGCCGTACCGGCAGTAGCCGCAGCACAATCGCCTGTACAGGCCGATGCACTCTCTCAGACCGAATTACGCGGTACCGCCCGTTTTATGGGCATGGGCGGCGCATTTACCGCCCTTGGCGGCGATCTCTCCACTCTTGGCCAGAACCCTGCCGGTATAGGCGTATATTCGCGCAGCGATGTAGGTATCACGCTTGATATTAATATGCGCGGCTATAAGTCGGAAACTTCCGGATATAGTTTTAAGGAAAATCAGACAAAAGCCTTTGTGAACAATCTGGCATACGTTGGCGCAATAAATCTCGACGGTGCCCTGCGCAACTTCAACTGGGGTGTAAGCTATGGCCGCAAGACATCGTTCGACCGTATAACCAAGGGTTACAACTATCCTACACAAAACTCCCTTACCAATTATATAGCAGCATTTTCAAGCGGCTATTCGCCTTCTGATCTCGGCTTCGGCGAAAAGTACAATCCCTATCTCGACAGCGATTGCGACTGGCTGAGCATCCTGGGCTATACATCATATATGATTAACCCCTCCGGTACCAACCAATATGCCGGCCTCTATGTACCCGGCCAGACAACCGGCGACGCCGCGTACGTAGTACGTGAAAGCGGCTATGTCGACGAGTACAACATAGACTTCGGCGGAAATATCAGCGACGTTGTTTACTGGGGTATAGGCGTAGGCATCAACGACCTCAGTTATTTCCGCTATGCCAACTACAGCGAGAGTATGGAAAACGCCCGGGTAATCTCCGGCAACTCTATTGTAAAAGGTAACGCCGGCTTCAATCTCACCAACGATAACCATATCTGGGGTAGCGGCTGCAATGTGAAGTTAGGTCTTATCGTACGCCCAATCAATGAACTGCGTATAGGTCTGGCCGTACATACCCCCACATGGTACAGCCTCAATCACAGTTACAAAGCGTATACCGACTACAGTTATTACGACCCCAACAAGCCCGAGATTGAGAAAGAAAATCCTTACGAAGGCGGTGAAGAAACCGACTGGGCCTCTTTCTCATCGAAACTCAACACCCCATGGCGTCTTATGCTGGGTGTGGCCGGTGTGATCGACAACCGGGCCATAATAAGCCTCGACTATGAGCGCCAGTTCTACAACAGCATGACTACTAAACGCCAGAGCTACAACGGCTACTATTATAATTCGTTCGAGTCGGCCGACGATGTCAACGACGCCATAGACCAATATTACAAGGGTTCGGACATAATCCGTGTGGGTCTTGAATATCGTGTGACTCCTCAGTTCAGTCTGCGCCTGGGTTACAATGCCCAGACTTCGAACGTGACCAAAGACGCTGAGGACGGCATGTACGAAATTATGACTACAGGCACCGACCCCAGCTATTCGTTCGACAAGACTACCCAGTACATCACCGCCGGCCTGGGCTACCGCTACAAAATGTGGTATATCGATGCCGCATACGTGTATAAGAACCGTAAAAGCACCTTCCACGCCTATACCGACTTCAACGGCTTCGAGGCTCCTTCAGCTTCTGTCACTGACAACAACCACTCGATAGTACTCTCCACCGGCTTCCGATTCTAAGCATGGAGTGGAGGCAATAATGCTTCCACTGTTCTGAGAAAGCATATAAAAAACGACTCGCTGCAATATAATGCACCCCAAAAGTTATGTGCGCATAACTTTTGGGGTGCATTGTGTATAGTCACCTTTTTGGCTTAGACGGTGGCGCGTAACGGCGTTTCGCCGTTACGCACTTCGATTGTCAGAAATTATAACCGAGAGTAACGCTGAAACTGTTTCGGCGCATCTTGCACAGTTTGCCGTTGACGTCGCGTTTGACCAGCGCCGACGAGCCTACGCCACCGCTGATGCCAATCACGTAGCGGCCGGAGAACGTGGCCGTAACTCCGAAACCCCACTGGGCGTCGAAGCGGTGCCAGCCGTAGTCAAACAGATTTTTGCTGCTTTTGGGCGGAGCACCCTCGAAATTAGGCTGGGCGTATTGCCTGGCGCTTATATTGAAGTTGAACCACGGTCCGGTGAACAGCGACAGCGATATGCCGTCGGTGATATTGAAGCGGTAGCCCAGGTTCATGGGTACCCGTATGCCTATGTTGCGTACTGTGGCACTGTGTGGCAGGTTGTTTACCATATAATTCTCCACGCTGAAAGTATTGTAATAGCCCATAACCGAAGGCTCGAAATACATGCCACCGTACAGCGGCAGGTGATATACCACACCGCCCGATGCACCGGCGCCGCTGGTATAAGTGTCGAGGCTGCCTGAGGGCAGGCTTATGTCGGCTTGCAGCCGCACACCCCAGCGTAGCGGTTTGGCCGGCATAGGTTCGTCGGAAGGCAACACGGTCACATCCTGTGCAGCGGCACAGAGTCCGGCGGCAACGGCTGTTACAAGCAAGCATATATTTTTTTTCATAGTAGTATTTTAATTGACAATATTAAAACAACCGTGAAAACGAAATGGTTACGCCTGCCATATAAAAAAGCGTCGGGAGTCTAACGACGGCCGACGCTTGGTTCATATTTTGGTTTTTGAAGCTTTAGATTGGAATAGCCTGTTTATTTCTTGAAGAAACGCTTGTACAGACCTTCGAAGCCCTGACCATGACGAGCTTCGTCCTTAGCCATTTCGTGAACGGTGTCGTGGATAGCGTCCAGACCCAGTTCTTTGGCGCGGCGGGCAATGCGCATTTTGTCGGCGTTGGCACCGGCTTCGGCGGCCATGCGTTTTTCGAGGTTGGTTTTGGTGTCCCATACGCAGTCGCCGAGGAGTTCGGCAAACTTGGATGCGTGTTCAGCTTCTTCCCATGCGTAGCGCTTGTAGGCTTCGGCTATTTCGGGATAGCCTTCGCGATCGGCCTGGCGGGCCATGGCCAGATACATGCCTACTTCGGTACATTCGCCGTTGAAATGGGCATTGAGGTCGGCAATCATTTCGGCATCGCAGCCTTTTGCCACACCTATTTCGTGTTCGGTTACGAACTGAAGAGATTCAGATTCTACGAGTTCTTTGAATTTCGATTTGGGGGCGCCGCAGAGGGGGCATTTTTCGGGTGCTTCGTCACCTTCGTGGATATAACCGCAAACGGTGCAGATAAATTTTTTCTTCATAGTTTTATACGTTGTTTGTTAGTTGCAAATTCAAATTGTCTTTTGCTGTTGCAAATATAATAATTTATTTTGAATGCAGAAATTTTTTTATTAAAAATTGACAAAAGTATGTACCGTGAAAGCTACTCCGAATGATATATACTTACTTCACAAAATATTTCAGAACACAGCCTTGGTAACCATGCCTATATTCAGAGCCGAGCAGGCGTGGCTGTAGGTGTTGAGCTGCCAGCCAAGGTCGGCGCCTATGCTCAGGGCCGGGGTCAGGCGGTAGTCGGTGCCCACTGCTATGTCGGTGCGCAGCGAGCCGGAGCTGATGCAGTCGTTGTGGACTTTCAGGTTGCGCATGGCACCTATGGCAGCGCGTGCACAGGCGGCCCAGCGTTGCGACAGCTGGTGACGCAGCTGTGCGCCCAGTGTCAGGCCGAAGCTGTTGAGCATATCGAAGTATTGCTTGTGTGCAACCAAAGGTGTGGACTGCAGATGTGCATTGGCCTGCAGCGAGAAAACTTCGGAGAATGGCAGTGTGAATGTAAGGCGTGTGCCAAGGCCGGTGCGGAAATGTACATTGTGCGACGGATGGCAGAGCGGAACGACAGCTTCGGTAGCCAGCGACAGTGAGCCGCCCTGCTGGTTGTCGGCGTAAGGCAGGTGGCGCCGTTGTGAGGGGTAGAACAGATTGCCCACCCAGTAGCCAAACTGCATGGAGCCGATGCCCAGAGCGGCTCCGGCAAGAACATCGCCGGGATAATGGCGCTCCGACATAACACGCTGGAAGCCTATGCCGGTGGCCAGTGCATGGCTGCCCAATACCCACCATGGAGAGTGCCAGTATAGCTCGTTGGCTATTACCGACGCTCCGGCGAAGGCCCATGAGGCATGGCGCGAGGGAAATGAGTTGTTGTCGCTGCGGTCGGGACGCATTTCATTTACCGAGGCCTTGAGTATCTGTGTGAGGCCTATTGTAGCTACTGCTCCGGTGCCTATCTGTATCGACTTGTGGGCGATGCGGCTGCCGAGCGATATGCTGTCGGCTGGGCTGTAGGTTACGGTCTGGCCTTTGAGGGCAGGCATTATAAGCAGCTGTGATAGGATTAGAAGCAATAATTTTTTCATAAATTTGATTGATATGATAGAAAAAAGAAGCGTACAGACTATACAATATACGTGCCGTTCAGGCTTTAAAATAAGTTCTGCGTATAAGCTTTAGAGTGCCATTGCCTTATAAACGGCGCGGAAAAGGTCGGGGCGCAGATTCATTTTGCTGAATGCCGAGTTGTCGCGCGTGGGGTTGACGCGGTTGTTCAGGAACACAAATATAATTTCGTTGGCGGGGTCGACCCAGAATACCGTGCCGGTAAAACCGAGGTGGCCGTAGACACTTGGGTCGGCTTCGTCGCATGTGGGCGAGTTCTCGGGTTTTACGGTATCGGGTTTGTCGAATCCCAGTCCGCGGCGGCAGGTCGGGCTTTTGTCGGTTGTGAATAGTTTTACGGTGTTGTCGCTGAGCACTTGTTGTTCGCCGTAGCTGCCGTTCTGGAGCCACATCTGGCATAGTTTGGCAACATCCTCGGCTGAGCCGAATACTCCGGCATTGCCTTGCAGACCGCCCGAGAAGGCTGCCAGTTCGTCGTGTACATAGCCGCAAAGAGTCTGCCGGCGCAAAAAGGTGTCGTTTTCAGTTGGAGCGATATCAGCGTCGGGGGTATTCTCGGCAGCACGGTATGTGAAGCGGTGCGCTCCTACGGGCTTCCATATACGTTCGGCCACAAACTCGTCGTGAGCGCGGTGGCTTATCAGTTCCTCAATGTTCATAAGCAGGCAGAAGTTGAGGCACGAGTAGTTGTAGGCGTTGGTCTTGCGGAGTCCGATGTTGTATATGCGGGACATTACTGTATCGTAGGTGCTGCGTCCGGCATAAAGGCCTTCGGCGATAGCGGTGGGGTATTTGTCGCTGCGCTGGCGTCGCACTATGTCGGTACGCAGGCTGGCGTCGCGGTGCCCCCATGCGCGATTCTGAATTTTCACCGGGTGCAGTGCGTCTTTTCGGGCGCTAATCAGTTTGCCTTTGTAGCTGGCGCTGTCTATCATTACGTCGAACATGTTCAGACCCGCAGGCATGCCGCTTTCGTGATACAGCAGCTGGCGCACCGTTATGCCCTCTTTATCTCCTCCGCGCAGGGCCGGTATATAGTGCGATATCTTTTCGTCGAGTTTCAGTGTGCCGTCGTCGTACACGGCCATTATGCCGGGCAGAGTGCCTACAGCTTTCGACACCGATGCGAGGTCGTAGACAGTGCTGTCGGTCACGGCCTTGCCTCCTTTGGTGAGGCTTCCGTAGCTGCGGTTGTGCACAATGATGCCGTTTTTGGCCACCAGCACCTGGCCGCCGGGTATGGCGCCATTGCGCAGAGCCAGGTTCATCAGAGAGTCGATGCTGTCGGTAAGACAGGGCTTAAGACCGGCCATTTCGGGCAGTCCGTAGCCCAGACGCGACTTGCTGATGCTGACTCCGCTGCCTGCTTTGGCTATGTCGTGCAGGTCTACCGGCAGACGTCCGTCCACCTTTATGCCGCCGAACAGAGCCTGTGCTGCATATTCGCGCAGGTAGTGGGTGTCGTCGTAAGTAAGCAAAAGAGCTTTGGTGGATTTCACCGATGGCAGGAACTTGCGCAGCGAGTAAACACCGGTAAAGAATACCGCGCTTACATTATTGCATGCTGCCACCAGCCGGGCGAAGTTCTCGCGCGAAGCCGCAGAGTTGGAGTAAACTGCGAGTACCACATTTTTGTGGCTGCTGATTTTTTTCAGCTGCGATGTGGTGATATGTTCAGCCGAGCCGATTCCGTAGCAGTCGACCGGTGTGTAGTGCGCGCACATGCCGCTGAAGTCATTTTTTGCCGGGGCTCCAATGTTTACGATGGCGTTTTCATGGGCCACATCTACCGGCAGCGGCAGCATGGAGTCCTTATTCCACAAGGCTGTGATTACAGCCGCGCTAAGCCGGCGGTTCACAGCCTCGGCGCGGGGCGAGTCGACGAGTCTGGTTATATTGGCAGGCGCTGTATGCTGTCGCGAAGCCAGCCCGAGAGCATATTTGAATGAGAGTATTCGGCGGCATCGGCTGTCGATGTCGCTCTGGCTTATGCGCCCGTTTTTCACCGCCATCATCAGGTCGTCGAGGTCGCGGACCGGCGCTTCGCTGCTGAGCAGAGCGTCGGCCCCGGCCAGGAAGGCCTCCACCACATTGCGTTTGCCGTGGTTTGCGGCTCCGTTCATGATGAGAGCGTCGGTGAATACAATGCCGTCGAAATCCATTTCGTCGCGCAGCAGATTGGTGGTCATGGCAACGGAAGCCGATGCCTGGCGACGGCTGCCGTCGAGCGAAGGCACAATGATGTGTCCGGCCATCACACCGCCGAGTCCGGCCTTGATAAAGCCTCTGAAAGGCAGCAGGTCGACATCGGTCATGGTAGCGAGGTCGTGTTTGACTATAGTGGTGGTTTTGTGCGAGTCGGTGGAGGTGTCGCCATGGCCGGGGAAGTGCTTGGCCACAGCCATTACGCCGCCGTCTTCCAGTCCCGAGCCATATGCTGCCGCCAAGGCCGACACGCGCGCTGGGTCGGACCCGAACGAGCGGGTGCCTATTACCGGATTTGCCGGATTGGAGTTCACGTCCACTACCGGAGCGAAGTTGACATCCACGCCCAACAGGCGGCATTGACGTGCCATCTCGGCGCCATACTCGTACAGCAGCGAGGGGTCGCTGATGGCACCGAGAGCCATGTTTTTAGGAAAGCGCGGAGCGTCTTTTATACGCATTGAAAGGCCCCATTCGCCGTCGAATGTCACCATTACAGGTACTTTGGACACAGACTGAGTATATGCGATAATGTCGGCGTAGGGCTGCATGAGCGAGTGCTCGAACAATATGCCGCCCATTCCGTTGTCGGCTACATATTTCTTGATTGTCTGACGCGCTGTGGGGCTACTATGGTTCACGCAGGGAAACATCAGTTGGGCAGCCCTCTGGCGCGGAGTCATTGTGCCCATCACAGAGTCGGCCCAGCGCAGTGCTGCGGCCTCGTTGTTTTTAAGCAGGCGCGGTTTTACGGCCTGCGCAGCCACTGCACACAGCAACAGCACAGCTATGTATAGAATTCTTTTCATGGTCTGAAGCGGTTGGAGGAATCGGGTTTAACTTTCTTACCGCGACCTTTGCCCTCGCGGTAATAACTTATTATGTCTTCGGCCAGGTCGGTGCCGACTTTAGCTACCCGCGTGGCTCGTGTGAGTGGTTTCATGTAGTCGCCGCCATCGGCCAGATAGTCAATGGTGGCAATGCGGTATGTCTTATCCGGATCGATTGGCTTGCCGTTGATTTTAACACTGTTTATACGTCCGGGAGTATTGCCGTTTTCCGATTTTAGGGCCGGAGTATACACCACATCGGCTTGCCGGCTAACTGCGGTGACACGCCCCTGGGCCATTACATTGAAGGCGTCGAGCAGGTCGCTGCCCTTTATGTCGAGAACCACCGAGGCGTTGCCGAAAGGCAGCATCTCCAGTATGTAACCTTTGCCTACATTGCCTTTTGGCAGGCCGCGGCGTATGCCGCCGTCGTTCATTATAGCAAAGTCTACACCGCCTACAGCCTCCTGTGCGCGGTCGTACATAAAGTCGCTGAGAAAGTTTTTAAGTTCCTCGCTGCCTTGCGGCATTTCAGCGGTGGCCTGAAAAACTTTTAGATTGTAGAGCGAGTCGAGCCCTTGCTGATATGGTTTTAGCCATTCTTTGAGCTGAGGGTCGGCTTTGGAGTCGAAGCGGTTGTCGATGGTTATGAGCGACGGCTCGATGCTCAGTTTTTCGAGGTCTATGTCGATTTTGCCCAGATTCCGGCCATATTTTCCGGCCTGGACAATAATAACTTCGTTGTTGTCGAGATCGTTGATCTTGTATGGTTTGTCGTCGATTTCGGGCCCTACCACGTCGTGCGAGTGGCCGCCTATAATCAGGTCGATATTGCGCGAGTTGCGAGCCAGTGCCATGTCGGTGAGGTCGGCGCCGGCTGTATTGTATCCAATGTGGGTTATGGCCACTACCATGTCGCAGTGCTCTATGTTGCGTAGCCACCATGCGGCGGCATTGGCGGCCTGTATGCCGTCGAGGTACTTTACGCCTTCGGCTTTGCCGGGCGCAATCATGCCTTCGGGGTCGAGGTTTATGGCGAAGAAACCAATGCGTTTGCCATCGAATTCCTTTATGGTAGCCGGTTTGAACATGCCGTCGAGGGCCGAATGGCTCAGATTGTAGTTGGTGGCCAGCAGTTCGGCTTTGGAGTTGCTGAGCACACGGGCAATGGAGTCGGCGGTGATGTCAAATTCATGGTTGCCGAGAATTCGCATGTCGTAGCCCAGTTCGTTCATCAGCTGCTGTTCGACTTTGCCGCCGTATAGATAAAAGTATAGCGAGCCCTGCACAAAGTCGCCGGCATCGATTAGCAGCGAGTTTTTTTCGGCCAGGCGTATACTGTCGATAGCCGCCTTTCGGCGTAGGATGCCCCCTTCGCCGCTTTCTTCGGGGTCGATATGCGAGTGGGTGTCGTTGGTGTGCATTATCACCAGGTGTTCGGCGTTAGCCGGCTGAAGCGCTGCCGAAGCGGCCAATAACAGAGCAATCGCCGGGGAGAGGATTCTATTCATTCTGTATTTAACATTCAATGTCTAATGTTAAAGGTTAAATGCTAAATGAGGGTTTTACACTGCATTTAACATTTAACCTTTATTATTTGCCTGGTTGACAGGCGTTATTTGATAAGATACTGCGACGAGATCGATTCGTTGTTATGTACCCGACGGATAGTGTCGGCAAACAGGCGGGCAACCGACAGAATGGTACACTTGGTGCAGCTGCCGCTATATGGAATTGAGTTGGTGAAAATCATTTCGGTGAGGGCGCAGCCCTGAACACGTTCCGAGGCAGGGTCGCTCATAATGGCGTGGCTTGCCAGAGCGCGAACCGACTTGGCTCCGTTGGCCATCATCAGGTCGGCAGCCTTGGTTATGGTGCCGGCGGTGTCCACCATATCGTCGACCAGAATCACGTTTTTGTCCTTAACGTCGCCGATTACAGTCATGGTAGCCACCACGTTAGCTTTTGCGCGCTGCTTGTGGCAGAGTACCAGAGGCACGTTGAGGTATTTGGCATAGCTGTTGGCGCGTTTGGCACCGCCTACGTCGGGGGTAGCTATTACCATGTCTTCCAGATTCAGGCTCTGGATATAAGGAATGAACACGCTCGAAGCGTATAGGTGGTCGACGGGAACATCGAAGAAGCCCTGAATCTGGTCGGCGTGCAGGTCCATGGTTATCACACGGTCAACGCCGGCTGCAGTAAGCAGGTTGCTCACCAGCTTGGCGGCGATTGATACACGGGGTTTGTCTTTGCGGTCCTGGCGGGCCCAGCCGAAGTAGGGGATTACGGCAGCCACGGTCTTGGCTGAGGCACGCCTGGCGGCGTCAATCATCAGCAGCAGTTCCATGAGGTTGTCGCTGTTGGGGAATGTCGACTGTACGAGGTAAACTTCGCAACCGCGGATAGATTCTTCAAATGATACTTCGAATTCGCCATCGGCGAAGCGCTGTATGTTCATTTTACCGAGTTCCACACCGAGATCGTTGCAGATTTCCTCAGCCATGTAGCGCGACTTTGTGCCGGCGAATACCTTGATAGGGGGAAGTGACGAGTTCATAAATAATTATGATAATGTATAATGATTGAAGTTGTTCTTTATAATGATGAATAATGTTGAATTGGCACTGAAGCGTTAGGCCTATTGCCGTATGTCCTTGATTTTATTGTTCTGCATTTTCCAGATTACAGCGCCGTGGGCCGGCACTCTGGAGATGAAAGGCAGAGTGGAGCAAAAGTTTTTGGGTGCTTTCTCGCCTCCGAGCAGTTCGGTTGCCTTTACCGAACCTTCAGGCAGGCCGAGGGTGTTGAAGGCGTGTCGGGGCAGTGTTACCGAAATCTCTTTGTCGCGGTCGCTGAAGTTCGCTATGATAAGAAGGGTATCGTCGTCGGTCGAGCGCAGGTAGGCATAGTCGCGGTGAGGGTCCAGCCCGGGGTTATGATAGTTTACATACATAAGGTCGAAGAAGCGCCCCTCGCGCAGTGCTTTTTCTTTGTTGCACAGTGTTAGCAGGCGGGCGTAGAAGTCGCGCAACTGCTTGCGGCGCTCGTTGAGTATACCGTTGCAGAGTCCTTTGTTGAGCCATGAGCGCAGCGATGCCACGCTCCAGTAGTCAAATATGGTGGTGCGTCCGTCGCGTCCGCTGTAGCCTTCGGCATCCATACCGCGTTCGCCGAGTTCCTGGCCCATGTAAATCATCATTGCTCCGCTGTTGATAGTGGCGCTGACTGTGAGCGAGGCTCTTACGCGGTCGGCGTCGCCGGCGTAGAAGTCCGATGCAAAGCGTTGTTCGTCGTGGTTCTCCAGAAAGTTGAGCATGTGGTTGGATATGCCCTCCACAGTCTGCCAGCAGCTGGTGATATTTGCGGCGCTGGTGTTGTGGCATTCCACTCCGCGCAGGGTATCGTATAGAGTTACCTTGTCGTATAGATAGTCGAAACCTCCATCGAATATATATGGGCGGTAGAGTGCCACATCGTAAATCTCGGCTATGAAAATCACATCGGGGTAATGCGATTTTACGTTGGCTATCGCCCACTTCCAGAATTCGAGCGGCACCATGTGTACCATGTCGCAGCGGAATCCGTCGACACCTTTTGCGGCCCAGTAGCGCAGTATGTGCAGCATCTTGAACCATGTGTCGGGTATAGGGTCGAAATGGCGTGTATGATCGCCGTAGTCTACTCCGTAGTTGAGTTTTATGGTGTCGTACCAGTCGAACTTGCCGGGGAATGCCGTGAAGCAGTCGTTGCCCGACGCACGTGCGGGAAACTCCACGTAAGCCTCTTTGCCTTCGCCAAGGTCTACGCCTTCGGGGGAGAACTTCTGACGGGTAATATAGTAGAAGTTGTTGGAGGGGCTGAAGAACATCTCGGGGTTATCGTCATGGCCAAGGTCCTCAATGCCTTTTGGCTTGACGTCGGAGGCGTACTCGCGTGCCACATGGTTGGGCACGAAGTCAATGATAATTTTCATACCCTCTTTGTGGGTGCGCTTCACCAGGTCGTCGAATTCATCGAGCCGCTTGTCGACATTCACCGCCAGGTCAGGGTCGATGTCGTAGTAGTCGGTGATGGCGTACGGGCTGCCGGCGTGCCCCTTTATCACATGCGGGTTGTGGCGCCGGATGCCGTATGCGGTGTAGTCGGCGTCGTGCGAGTGTTCGATTACGCCGGTGTACCATACATGTGTGATGCCGAGGTTCTTTATGGCCTTTAGTACAGTGGGTGTGATATCGGCGAGTTTGCCGCTGCCGTTCTGCTCCAGGGTGCCGTTGGGTACCGGAGAGTCGCAGTAGTTGCTGAACAGTCGAGGCAGCAGCTGATATATAATCGGACGTGTGGTCATTGTTCTGTGGTGTTGATATGTTCGGCCTGCTTCCATAGTCCGGCTTCGCGCAGTGCACGCCTTGTGTGGATATAGCCGCTGGTAAAAACAGTAGTTATATTTTTGAGGTCGAAGACTTTGTATCGCGAAATCTCGGGGGTTTCAATCGAGAGATCACAACTGGCCATGTCTTTTATCTGGTTTGAACGCAGCATTATATGGTAGGTGCGCATGGCCACGCCAAGAATGGAGTCGGCCGAGTCGAGTTTGCCCGGCAGCGGGCTGCAGTTCACACCTATCAGGTAGTCGCATTTATCGCGTATAATCCAAGCCGGATGGTTGCGCATAAGTCCGCCGTCGACGTAGTTCACACCGTCGATTTCGACCGGAGGGAACACCAGCGGAATGGAGCACGAGGCAATCATGCGCGGACCTATCTCGCCGGTATGAAACTCGGCAGGGCGCGCATTGTCGAAGTCGGTTACGCCCAGATATACAGGTAATTTCAAATCCTCGAGCCGGTTGGCCGGAGCTATGCGCTTGAGTATGAAATCGCGAAAGCGGCCGGGGTTGAAAAAGCCGCCGTGTTGGATGCGCAACTTGGCGAAACTGCTGAAGCCCGATTCGGCGAACAGTTGCGGAATTTCTTTGGGGCTTACACCGGCGGCGTACAGCACGGCAACAACAGAGCCGGCACTCACTCCGGCTATGACATCGGGCTTGAGCCCCGCTTCTTCAATAGCCATCAGAGCGCCTGCGTGGGCAAAGCCGCGTGCTCCGCCGCCACTCAGGGCTATGCCAAGGCGATAAGGCCGCTTAAACTCTTTGCCTGTAGATGCTTGTGTACTGCTCGACTCCATCGGTGCAAAACTTGGTGCAAATGTACAAAAAAAATCCTAAACCAAGGCATGCACTATAAGATTTTTTCAGTACTTTTGTACTATGCAAAAGAAGAGAATAGCCGTGTTTGCCTCAGGCAGCGGCACCAATGCCGAACGAATCATACGCTACTTTCGTCAAAGCGATATCGCCGAAGTGGCTGTGCTGGTGTGCAACCGCCCCGGGGCAGGTGCGATTGACCGTGCCCGAAGCCTCGGTGTGCCGGTGGAACTGCTCGACCGCACACAGATTAATACCCCCGAAGTGATGAATCCAATGTTCGACCGATACGCTGTCGACCTTGTGGTGCTGGCAGGATTCCTGCTGATGGTGCCCGGGTTTATACTAAGCCGTTTCGACAACAGGGTTCTTAACATACATCCGTCGCTGCTGCCCAAATTCGGCGGCAAAGGCATGTACGGACACCACGTACACGAGGCTGTGATTGCCGCCGGCGAAACAGTCACCGGTATTACCGTACATCTGGTAAGCGAGCAGTGCGACGGCGGCAAAATACTATTTCAGGCTCAGCTGCCGGTAGACCCGGCCGACAGCGCCGCCGACATCGAACGCAAAGTACATCAGCTCGAATATATACACTATCCGCAGCAAATCGAGCGTATGCTGCAGTAAACAGCCCTTAGCGCGCGAATCATACATTATTATCATACTACTTGATTATCATACTACTTGCCATGATGAAAAAATTATTACCGGCCATGCTGTGCGCGGCTTTCTGCTGCACAACGGCATTGGCCGACGACCGCCGCGACGGCGACGGCTATCTCGAAATGTATCTGCGCGGCGACATGACTGACTCATGGAGCTGCCGCGATGCCTACCGGTTCAGCCGTCAGGGCGACACTTACACTCTGCACCTCGACCGTCTTGACGGTGAATTCAAAATTTCGGGCACCGACTGGAATTTCAACTACGGTGCTATGGCGGACGGCGTGGGCGCCGTGACCGGCTCTGTAGCTATCGACGGCTACTCCAACGGTGCGAACTTCCGGGCCGGAAACCTCACCGACGTGACCATACACTTTGAGCTTGGCACCGAATTCAAATCGCCCAATTGCATATATATAAGTGTAGGCGGCCGGGAGCCTGACATTCCGCCCGTATCAGGGCTCTCGGGCACTTTGCCGGTAATATATATAAATGTGTACAACGCCGACCGCAGCGGCTATGACAACGAAATCATCGACCGCAATCTCGCGCATAAAAACTACTTCGCCGGCGAATATTGGCTCGACACCAACGGCTGCAGCTGGCTCGAAGAACTCGGAGCCGAAAGGGTAGGCTCGGCGCAAGAACCGCTGCCCCTCGAAATCAAGGCGCGCGGAAACTACACCCGTACCGCCTTCGCCAAGAAACCGTTCAAACTAAAACTCGGCGCCAAACAGACGTTGCTTGGTCTGAGCAAAAGCAAACATTTTGCCCTCCTGGCACACGCCGATGACAACTTCGGCTACCTCCGTAACTTTACCGGCTTCAGTCTGGGCCGCCGTATAGGCTTGCCGTGGACCCCGTGGCAGCAGCCTGTGGAGGTGGTAATCAACGGCGACTACCGAGGCCTGTATTTCCTTACTGAAAGCATTCGGATAGAGGGCGACAGAGTGAATATAACCGAACTCGATGACAATGTGAGCGACGGCGCACTGGTGTCGGGAGGGTATCTGGTGGAGCTCGACAATTATGACGAAGACAACCAGATAAGCCTCGACGAAAAGTCGTGTGTCGAAGGCCAGACTCTTGACCGTCTGCGTGTCACCTGGGACACCCCCGAAGAGTATTCCTCTCTGCAGAAGCGATTCATAACCGAGCAGTTTACCGCCATCAACGACCTGGTGGGCGCCAACTCCGACCAACTCTGGAGTTACCTCGACCTTGACGATGCCGTGCGCTATTACCTGGTGGAGGAATTGATATCGCACACCGAGGCATACCACGGCTCGACTTACATGTTCCGCGACTTCGGCGAAGGGCAGAAGTGGCATTTCTCGCCCCTGTGGGACTGCGGCAACGCCTTCAACGGCGACATACACGACTTTTTCTATAATTGCGACCCCTTTGGCAATACCTGGATACCATCGATGCGCTCCAATGCAACCTTCAACCAAAAACTCTCTGCCACCTGGGCCTGGTTTATGAACAACGGTTACAACGGAATAATAGAGGAAATCGATGAATATGTGGCTCATATCAGCGAGGCCGCCAAGGCCGACCGCCGGCGCTGGGCCGGCGCCCGACGGCCCGATGCCGACGGCGCTGTCGATGTGGTCGACAACAGCGACATGGCAACCCGCCGCAATAGTGTGGTGAACCATCTGAACGGCAAAATCGAGTGGCTGAAAGATTGTTTCGGTGACTATACGCAGATGCCGTCCTCAGAGCCTGAGCGCGACAATACAGCCGCGGCTCCGCTGCCCGACTATGCAAAGCCCGCCGTCGGTGCGCTGGGTGATATTGTGACATATAAAGATGCCCGGCCGGAATACTACAATCTGCAGGGTATGCGTGTCGACAGTCCTGTCCATGGCCGTATCTACATAGTGGTACAGGGTGCACAGGCCTATAAGATAAAGTATTGACCTCCAGTCCGGACGCTACAGCCATGAGCTCACGCGCTCGCGGATAGCCGCCGACTCGCTGAGCATTTTTACCAGTTCGCGCATAGAGCGCTTGTGGTAGCTGTCGCTGAGCGTGTGTACACATCCGGCCATTTCATTGTTAGGCAGGTCGAGCGGTATGGCTTTCACACCGGTAATATTGTGTGTGGTGGCCTCGGCAAGAACAGTTGCAAGGTTACTGCCGCCTACAAGTTTGAGCAATATATTTACCTCGTTCAGTTCGATGCGCACGCGCAGATTCAGGCCGTGCGCATTTTCTGTAACCGCGTCGAAGTGGTTGCGGGCCTGCAGTCCTTTCGAGGGCAGGGCCAGGTCGTAGCGGCTAAGCTCCTCAAGAGTTACTTTAGGCAGACGGGCCAGCGGATGGTGTTCGTTGACTATTGCCGCCAGGTAGTTCTGGAACAGTATGTGGGTGTCGATGCCTACGAGTTTCTGCGGAGGTCGGAAGGCGAGTACAAAATCCACATCGCGGCTGCGCAGCATATCCATCAGCTCGGTCAC
Organism: uncultured Muribaculaceae bacterium; assembly: GCA_910578365.1. GTDB lineage: Bacteria > Bacteroidota > Bacteroidia > Bacteroidales > Muribaculaceae > CAG-873. Next base: position 10,106 of record CAJTRC010000017.1, on the reverse strand, counting down.
CGGCTTGTAGTATATATTCAGCTTTACACCGGGGTAAAGCTTCATGAAGTCGAGCAGCGTTTCGGTGAGAATAGGGCTGAAAGAGTAGGTCACCCCTATGTTGAGCGTGCCGGCAAGCAGACGGTTGAGGTCGGTCATACGGTCGAGGCACAGTTGGGCTTCGTGGAGAGTGCGCAGGGCGTACGGCAGCAGCTCGCTGCCGGCTTCGGTGAGCTGCACAGTGCGGCTGTCGCGCATAAACAGCGGCGCTCCGATTTCGAGTTCGAGCTGCTTTATCTGCTGCGAAAGGGTGCTTTGGGTAATGAACAGCGCGCGCGAGGCCTCGGAGAAGTTCAGAGTTTCGGCTGTCTTTACAAAGTATCTGAGTTGGCGTAATTCCATAATATATTAACGAGTTGCCTGAAAAGATATTTTCTTTAACACAAAAATAGGAGTAGTTGCTCCTATTACAAGCCCCATGAGTATGAAAAGGCAGGTGAGGCCGTTGCTGGCAAACAGATAAAAATAGTGGTTGAACTCGCCCTCGCTGCCACGGTACATGCACATCACCAGGCCGCCGAAGGTTTTGTAGGCATACACACCCGGTATCATGGGCAGCAGCGAAGGAAAAAGGCTGGTTTCGGCAGGCATTGCAGCTACCGGCGACAGCAGTACGGCAAGCAGCCCCACCAGCAGTGCAGCCAAGGTAGAGGCTATGACTATGTGGAGGCCGAGAACAGTCTGCTGCATGAGCAAAAATCGGGCCGAGTGGCCTATGGCAGCCAACAGGGCGCAGTAGAAATATGCCCGCCGCGGCGGGTTGCTGATGGCGGCAAAGCCTATTGCCGCAAGGGCGGCGAATAATCCGTCTTGTAAAAATTCGAGTAACATTTTATCAGAACATTCCAAGATTCATTGTGAGCAGTCCGGCGCAAAGACCTATCGACAGGCAGCAGGTGAGTACCACCGCATGTGTAAGACGGCTGAACGAACATATATAGTGGCCCGCCAGCAAGTCGCTGAACGAGTTCAGAAACGGTATGCCCGGAACCAGATACAGCACACTTGTGCCAACGGCAATCTCGGGAGTGCAGCCCAGATGAAACAGGCCGGCTCCGGCGCCCAGCACCGACGATACAAAGGCGCAGACAATAAACACGAGCCTTATGTCGGCCTTGCGCGCGCACATCAGTTGCTTGAGGTAGAAGCCTGCGAAAGTAGCCATAAACACCACAGCCATGGCGGCCCAGTCGCCTCCGAAAAGGCGGCAGAACGAAGCATTGGCAAGTGATGCCAGCAACAGCACCAGTTGCGGTCGTTCGGCGGGTGTTCCGGTTATTGTTTCGAACTTTCGGCGGGCCTCTTTGAAGTCTATGCGACCGTCGGCTAATTTCCAGCTGAGGCTGCTCAACTTTGTGTTGATGTCGAAACTGATGGGCATCTGCCTTGTTGCCGCAATATAAGTGTAACTTTCGCTACATCCCATAGTATAGGTGGTCAGGTGGATATGGCGCGGCAGTATAGTCATTACAGCCTCGCAGCCCAGAGCCTCGGCCATACGGCCCACATTTCGCTCAAGGCGTATGCAGGTAGCGCCGGCGCCGTGCAGCCACGCCGCATAGTCGGCCAGAAACAGGCTTACCTCTTGGAGCGAGGCATCGCATCGCAGGCAGCCTGCGGGCACAGGCGAAGATTCTATAATGTCAGTCGAGGTCATCATCGGAGTAATCCATGTCGCTTAGTTTACGGTCGCCCGGTACGAAAAGTTCCTCGCTTTCAGCTGAAATACCTAAGAATTTAATGCGGTGGTTTGATTTACGGCGGGCATATACCAGCAGGCGGGTCACAATCAGCGCCGCCATAGTGCACGCCACGATAATCCATGCTAATAGTGGAATGTTTAAAGCTATCATAACTGCGTTGTTTAAATACTCTGCAAAGTAAACAAATAAGCTGAGCGGAAAGCCGATAGTATTAAACGTTTTTTTCGATAGCAGCTATTACTGCATGCGAATCGTACCGAAGATATGTGTCATTTTGTCTGTAATCACACCATGGGTAAAGATACCATAGCGAGTTGGCACTTTATACAGCTGGTTTAATAAGTCTATGATATGAAGATGATTACGGACTATTGCGCAGGCTCTTCGCTGTGGCCCGTGGTACAGCAGGCCCCTCCATGAATTAAGTCAAACGAAGAAGAGAAAAAGCAATCCGGCACCGTTAACATAAATTTTCACATATTTTTTTGAAATTCGTGGCCTTGTTGTGCAAGCGGAGTACGGAAATTTTTGTAAATTTGCATGCTGAAAGCTATATACAAGATTATTATGTCAGAACTCAAAAAAATCCGCACCGCCCTGGTGTCGGTTTTCCACAAAGACGGACTCGATGAAATCCTTAAGAAACTGCACGACGACGGTGTAAAATTCCTGTCAACCGGCGGTACACGTTCATTTATAGAATCGCTTGGCTATGAATGTGAAGCGGTAGAAGACCTTACCGGTTACCCATCGATTTTGGGCGGTCGCGTTAAGACTCTTCATCCTAAAGTCTTCGGCGGTATTCTCAACCGCCGCGACAATGAGAACGACGTTGCCCAGTGCCGCGAATATGAAATTCCGGCCATCGACCTGGTAATCGTCGACCTCTATCCTTTTGAAGCAACTGTGGCATCGGGCGCTCCCGAAGCCGACATCATAGAAAAAATAGACATAGGCGGCATATCGCTCATCCGCGCCGCTGCCAAAAACTTCAACGACGTGGCTATAGTGGCATCGAAAGCCCAATACGCCGCCCTCGCAGGCATGATTAGCGAACACGGAGCCGCCACTACCCTCGACGAACGCCGCTTCCTGGCCAAGGAAGCCTTTGGAGTATCATCGGCTTACGACAGCGCCATATTCAACTATTTTGACCGGCCTGCCGCCGAGAAGCACCAAAGCGCCCTGCGTCTGGCCATTGACGGCTCTATGAGTCTGCGCTATGGCGAGAATCCCCACCAGGAAGGCATATTTTTCGGCAAATTCGATGAAATGTTCACTCAGCTGCATGGCAAAGAAATATCATACAACAACCTGCTGGACATTGACGCCGCCACATCGCTCATAGCCGAATTCGACGCCGCCAAACCTACAGTAGCCATACTTAAGCACAACAACGCATGCGGTCTGGCTACACGCGGCACTCTCGCCCATGCCTGGACCGACGCTTTGGCCGGCGATCCCGTATCGGCATTCGGCGGCGTGATAATTACCAATACTGAAGTCGACGCTATCGCAGCCGCAGAAATCGGCAAGATTTTCTTCGAGGTAATCATAGCTCCGGCATATACCGACGACGCACTGGCCATATTACGCCAAAAAAAGAACCGTATCATACTGGTGCAGCTCTGCGAAGCCGCCAACAAATACACCGTGCGCACACTGCTCAACGGTGCCCTGCGTCAGCAGCGCGACACCAAGGTTGAAACAGCCGAGGACCTCAAGCTTGTGGCCGGCGACAGCCTTTCGCCCGAAATGGCCGAAGACATGATTTTCGCCAATAAAATTGTGAAGCACTCCAAGAGCAACGCTATTGTGCTGGCACGCAACGGACAGCTTATCGCCTCGGGAGTAGGCCAGACTTCGCGTGTCGACGCTCTGCGCCACGCCATAGAGAAAGCCAAGAGCTTTAATTTCGACCTCAAGGGCGCAATTATGGCCTCCGACGCCTTCTTCCCCTTTGCCGACTGTGTGGAGATAGCACATGCCGAGGGCATTGACTATGTAATCCAGCCGGGCGGCTCAATCCGCGACACCGACTCAGTGGAATATTGCCAAAAGAACGGCATGACCATGGTCATGACCGGTTTCCGCCACTTCAAACACTAATTCACTCTTCTCCACCACCCATAGAAAATGAAGCTGTTTTCGCTTACAAAAGAAATCGCTATCGACCTTGGCACAGCCAACACGATAATAATCCATAACGACAAGATTGTAATAAACGAGCCGTCGATTGTGGCCCTCGACAACCGCACCGACAAGCTCATAGCCGTGGGCAACGAAGCCCACCTGATGGAAGGCAAAAGTCATCCGCGCATCCGCACAGTGCGTCCGCTGCGCAAAGGTGTAATTGCCGACTTCAACGCCGCCGAACTTATGATTCGCGGCCTGGTGAAGAAGGCCAGCAGCAAAAGCAACTGGTTCTCGCCCTCGCTGCGCATGGTTGTAGGCATACCTTCCGGCTCGACCGAAGTGGAAATCCGCGCCGTGCGCGACTCGTCGGAGCATGCCGACGGCCGCGACGTGTACATGATTTACGAACCCATGGCGGCTGCCTTGGGCATCGGTCTTGACGTTGAAGCCCCCGAAGGCAACATGATTGTGGACATAGGCGGCGGTACTACCGAAATCGCCGTGATATCGCTGGGCGGCATCGTCAGCAACAAGAGCATACAGATTGCCGGCGACGACCTCACCGAAGACATCCAGAACCACATGCGTCGCGCACACAACGTGAAGGTGGGCGTACGCACCGCCGAGCAGATTAAAATGCACGTAGGATCGGCCCTGACCGAACTCGACAATCCGCCCGAGGACTACATAGTACACGGCCCCAACGTAATGACTGCCCTGCCTATGGAAGTGCCGGTGAGCTACCAGGAAATCAGCCACTGCATAGAGAAGACCATCTCCAAAATCGAGGCTGCCGTACTGGGCGCGCTTGAGCAGACTCCGCCCGAACTCTATGCCGACATTGTACGCAACGGCATCTATCTGGCCGGCGGCGGCGCCATGCTGCGCGGGCTTGACAAACGTCTGACCGACAAAATAGGCATACAGTTCCATATTGCCGAAGACCCCCTGCTGGCAGTGGCCAAGGGCACCGGTGTGGCGCTGAAGAATATCGACAAATTCTCGTTCCTCATCCGATAAGAGAACGTGAACGAACTTATTGCATTTTTCCGGAACAACAGCAAGTGGTTTCTGTTCATCATCTATGTGGTGATCAGCTGCATGCTGTTGTTCAAGCATAACCCCTACCAGCACCATGTGTATCTGACCTCGGCCAACGCCGTGGCATCGGGCACATACAGCCTGAGCAACGAAATTACCTCCTACTTCAACCTGCGCGAAATCAATGCCGACCTCAATGCCCGCAACGCCGCGCTACAGCAGGAGGTAGTGAACCTGCGCGAACAGCTCGACATACTGCATGAGAAGAACTTCACCGATACCATGAAAGTTGACTCCACCATGCAGCACTTTGAGTTTATTGTAGCGCACGTGATAAATAACTCCGTGTCGAAACCGTACAACTACATCACCATCAATAAAGGCAGCAACGACGGCCTGAAACCCGAGTGGGGTGTGATTGACCAGAACGGCGTGGTAGGCATTGTAAGCAACGTAGGCCCGCACACGGCCCGCGTGATATCGCTGCTCAACCCCAATTTCCGCCTTTCGTGCAAGGTGAAGAACAGCGACGGCTTCGGCTCGCTGGTATGGAACGGCTCCGACCCCACTGTGGCGCTGCTGGAGGAACTGCCGCGACACACCATATACCACAAGGGCGACACAGTGGTGACCAGCGGCTACTCAGCCATATTCCCGCCCGGAATACCTGTTGGGCGCGTAATCAGTGACAACCAAAACCGCAAAGAAAACTTCTTCACTCTCAAGATAAAGCTCTTTGCCGACTTTACCACACTGAGCAATGTGCAGGTGGTTGTGAACAACTACCGCCCCGAACTCAAGGCTCTTGAGGCCGGCGAGAAAGAGGAAGAAGAAGAAAACATCAAGAACCCGTTCAAACAATGAGCAAGACCCTGGTGAACATATTGTTGTCGATATTACTGCTTGTACCCGTCCAGGCCATAATCTTCAACAACCTGATACTGTTCAATGTGGCAGTGCCGCTGGTGTTCATATACGTGATAATCAGCCTGCCGGTGACGCTGGGTACCAACATCTCGCTTACACTGGCTTTCATCACCGGCCTGGCCGTGGACATATTCGGCGACACCCAGGGCGTGAACGCTCTGGCATGCACCCTGCTGGCCTTCGCACGCAAGCCTGTGTACCATCTGTATATGAGCTTCGACGACGACCTGGCCGGCATGCGTCCGTCGCTGCGTACCATGGGCTATGCGCCATACATGAAATATCTGCTTACGATGACACTGCTCTATTGCTGTATGGTATTCGCGATAGAGGCATTCCAGTTTCACAACTTCAGTCTGATGCTGCTGCGGATAGTATGCAGCACCATATTTACATTCGTAATTATATACGCTATCGACAGCCTGTCGATACGACAACGCCAACGTGAGAAAAAACTATAATCTCGAAAAAAGAAAATATGTAATCGGCGCCTTTGTCGCCATAGTCGCCGCTATTTTCATATTCCGCCTTTTCGATCTGCAGATACACGACAGCACATACAAGCAGTCGGCCGATTCGAACGCCTTCCTGAAAAAGACGGTGTACCCCTCGCGCGGCCTTATCTACGACCGCGACAGCACTCTTGTGGTATACAACCAGCCTGCTTACGACGTGATGCTGATACCACGCGACGTGCAGGAATTCGATACCCTTGACTTCTGCCGGACACTGAACCTGACCAAGGCTCAGCTGCTGAAACGCCTCAGCGACATGCGCGACAAACGCCTCAATCCCGGCTATTCATCGTATACGCCGCAGAGGCTTATAGTCCAGTTGTCGTCGGAGGACTATGGCCGGCTGCAGGAAAAGCTATACCGCTTTCCAGGCTTCTTTATACAAAAACGGATACTGCGCCAGTACGCCTTCCCCACCGGTGCCAACATACTGGGCAACATACGCGAGGTGAACCGTACCGACATAGAGCGCGACCCGTATTATGCCGCCGGCGACTATACCGGTGACCTCGGCGTGGAAAAAAGCTACGAAGAATATCTGCGCGGCGAAAAGGGTACCGAAATACTTATACGCGATGCCCGCGGACGCATTCAGGGCCGCTACGAAAACGGAGCCCGCGACGTAGAGGCTGTGAGCGGACGCGACCTCTACCTGAGCATCGATGTCAAGCTGCAGCAGTATGCCGAGTCGCTTATGGTTGGCAAACGCGGAGCCGTGGTAGCCATCGAACCTGCTACAGGCGAAATACTCTGCATGGTGTCGTCGCCTACCTACGACCCGCGCCTGCTCGTAGGCCGCCAGCGAGGCGCCAACTACAGCAAGCTCACCAAAGACCCCGCCGTGCCGCTGTTCGACCGCGCCCTCATGGCCGCATATCCCCCCGGTTCGACATTCAAGCCCACCCAGGGCCTGATATTCCTGCAGGAAGGCATCATCAACCTGCAGACAGCCTACCCATGCTATCACGGCTACATCAACGGCGGCCTGCGTGTAGGCTGCCACGCCCACGGCTCGCCTCTGCCCCTGAAGCCGGCCCTGCAAACCTCGTGCAACGCTTTCTTCTGCTGGGGCTTCAAGGCCATGATTGACAAGAGGAGCAAATACGGCTCGTCGGCGAATGCCTTCGAAATTTGGAAGAACCATCTGGTGTCGATGGGCTACGGCTACAAACTGGGAGTAGACCTTCCCAGCGAAAGCCGCGGATTCATTCCTAACGCCAAATTCTACGACCGCTTCTACTCCGAGGGGCACTGGAGCGCCAACACCATTATATCGGTATCCATAGGCCAGGGCGAGATTCTGGCCACACCGCTGCAGATAGCCAACCTCTCGGCCACCATTGCCAACCGAGGCCACTACATCACTCCCCACGTAGTACGCAGCATACAGGACACCGTAATGCCCGCCGAATTTCTGGAGAAGCATATACCCACCGTCGACGCCCACTGGTACAACGACGTGGCCGAAGGCATGCACATGGCCGTGCTGGGTGGTACTTGCCGCCGCGCTGCCATTCCGGGCATTGAAGTGTGCGGCAAGACAGGCACAGCCCAGAACCCCCACGGCCAGGACCACTCGGCCTTCATGGGCTTTGCACCGTACGAAAACCCTAAAATAGCAGTCTGCGCATACATCGAAGGCGGCGGCTGGGGCGCTACCTACGGTGTGCCTATCGGCTCGCTGGTAATGGAAAAGTATCTCAACCGCACCATTTCGCCGGCACGAAAAGGCATGGAGGAACAGATGATGAACATGAGCGTACACTACGCCCCGCCAAAACCGCCCAAACCGAAGACGGCAAAGACCGACAAAAACAAAACCAAGGAAAAGAACGGCAACAAAAAGGCTCGGAAAACCGAATCGAAAACGGATTCTTCAATCATAAGCCGGCCGAAGGCATCGCTGAGTGCCCAGAAATTCGCTTCCGGTCTGGCCGACAAGCTCGGCTCGGCTTTCGCTCCCGACTCCACATCCACTGTCAATAAAAAATAATAGCAGTAAACCATGATACAGCAAAGAAACAGCGGCGCGTCGATATTGCGCAACATCGACTGGATTACAGTTCTGTTATACCTGCTAATGGTGGCGGCAGGAGTGGTGAGCATCTATGCGGCAAGCTACGACTTCGACCAGGCCAACATGTTCTCGGCCGACGAATTTTCGGGCAAACAGGTACGCTGGATTGGACTTTCGTTTCTGTTGGGCCTCGTAATTTTGCTTATCGACAGCCGCATGTACGAAACATACGCCTTTCCGATATATGTGGTGGTGATGCTACTGTTGCTTATAACGCCATATGTGGCACACGACATAAAAGGCTCACGTTCATGGATTTCATTCGGTTCAATGAGCCTGCAGCCGGCTGAGTTCGCCAAATTCGCCACGGCACTGGCATTGGCCAAGCTGTTCAGCGGCTACCATTTTATACTGAACGCCAAATTTTCGAACTATGTCAAGGCACTGGTAATCATATTACTGCCCGTAGCGCTGATTCTGAATCAGAACGAAACCGGTTCGGCACTCACGTTCATGGCCTTGTTCTTTGTGCTCTACCGCGAGGGCATGAGCGGTCTGGTATTGTTCGCAGCCCTGATTTCGGTAGTCATATTTGTGGTCGTGGTCAAATTCACAGATGTCGGCATCCTGGGCATTCCGTCGGGCGAATTTGCCATAATGGTTATGATTGCACTTATAATCATAGCCATGAGTTTCATCTACGACAAACACTTCACGGTTACACGCAATCTGGTACTGGGCTTTGCCTCGCTGGCAATCGTACTGGCAGTGCTCAGCTTTTGCAATATCGATATTCCCGGCATGCCCGTAATGCTCGGCGCCATAATAGCCGCATGCCTTTACGTGGCGTTCGAGGCAATACGCTTGCGCAGGCGCAAACTCTTTATCGCTACTGCCACAGGCCTGCTGTCGGTAATGTTCATGTTTTCGGTGAATGTAGCTTTCAACTATCTGCAGCCCCACCAGCAGCAGCGTGTGCTTGTAGCTGTGGGCATAGTCGAAGACCTGCGCGGAGCCGGCTATAACGTAAACCAGTCGAAGATAGCCATCGGCTCAGGCGGTTTCTGGGGCAAAGGCTTCCTCAACGGTACCCAGACCAAGCTCAAATATGTGCCCGAACAGCACACCGACTTCATATTCTGCACCATAGGCGAGGAAGAAGGTTTTGCCGGCGCTTTGGCAGTGACCATGATGTTTCTGATACTGATACTGCGCATAATAACTCTCGCCGAACGCCAGCCCACCACCTTCGGCCGAGTGTACGCCTACTGTGTGGCATCATACCTGATATTCCACTTCTGTATCAATATAGGCATGGTCATAGGCCTGTGCCCTGTCATAGGCATACCGCTGCCGTTCTTCAGTTACGGCGGTTCATCGCTGTGGGGCTTCACAATACTGCTGTTCATACTGCTGCGCATCGACGCCAACCGCAAGATGGTGCGGCGTTGACAGCTTGGATGCTACCTCCGCAGTTTTTTGGGGAAAACCATTGAGAAGAAGTTCCCGTTTACACCCCATTTTGATTAAGAGCTTGTTAAATAACAGAAGAGGCCGCCCCGGGGCGGCCTCTTCTGTTATTTAACAAGCTATAAGGCTTTTAGATGCGGTCGAGTACAGTGCCGATAAGGTCGCGTATGCCCGATTTATAGTTGGGGTTGGCCTCGGTGTTGAAGCGGTTTGCTATGATGCTGCAGACAGTCATGGCTTTATGACCCATGAGTTTGC
>CAJTRC010000016.1 GCA_910578365.1 uncultured Muribaculaceae bacterium | reverse complement strand
TAAAAAGAGTAAAGCCGTTTTGTAAATAGCATGTTTTTTATTAACTTTGTACTGATGAAGAAATTTCCTGCTATTATATTCACAGCCGTTGTATTTTGCCCGTCGGCCGCGATGGCGCAACTGAGCCTGCCTTCAGGTCTGCCTGCCGTAAAAATTGACGCCGCGGCATCGACCGGACTTGATGGCGGCATATATGTATTGCCGTCGACACAGGGTGTGGAGCTGCGCTACAGCTCATCCTCACCGGTAAACTGGCAGCGTTTCAGCAATCTCGGCGCTGCTTACGCCGAGGATATAAGTGATGTGCGCCACGAGGGCAACGACTGGATTGTAACCCTTGGCGGCGATGATACAGGTCTGGTGGTCACTGTGGCAGGAATCAGTCATTATTACTGGTTTGTGAACTACGCCAACCACCGTCTGGAACTTCAGAGTCTGGGATTCGCTGCTGAACAGGACTGCGACCGCACTTCGCTGCAGCCCGTAGGGCAGGGCGACCGCATATTGTATTATACAATCAACGGCAGACCGGAGGAGCTCAGCCGCGAAATAGAGATAGAATATACCACACTGCGCTATGACGAAAACAGTGCTCAATATCAGCCCGTGGTAACTTCAGTGCAGATACCTTATCTGCAGAGCGTAGTAGCGGTGGAGGCTCCGCTATGCGACACCGACTTCCGTATAAGCGGCGACCGATTTCTGCGCGAGTGGGATCAGTTGCAGCAAGTGACCTCCGACCGCTGGCAGACTATAGCCGTTGCGGCCGAAACCACTGCCGTGCAGACCGAACGCGATGTGCCAAACGAGCAGAAAGACAGCGACGGACTCGGCGGAAGCGCTCCATGCGAAATCACTTTCACCGCAGTTGTAAGCGATGCCGCGATGTACCGCGAGTGGCAGATTTCCGACGACCCCGAATTCGGTATTGTCGACTACAGCTATAACGAACTGCAGATAGAGCACACCTTCCGCGAACAAGGTACCCACTACGTACGTTTTATAGCCGACAACGCCGAAGGCAGATGCGAATATATAGGACAGACCTACGAGGTGTTCGTCGGAGAGTCGGCACTGCGATGCCCCAACGCGTTCACACCCTTTACCTCGCCGGGCGTAAACGACGAGTGGCGGGTAAGCTACAAATCGCTTATCGACTACGAGTGCCATATCTTCAACAAGTGGGGCACCGAGCTGTTCAACACCACAGACCCTGCCATAGGCTGGGACGGCAAGTATGGCGGCAAATATGTGCCCGCAGGCACATACTACTATGTGATACGCGCCGAGGGCTCCGACGGCAAGCAGTACAAACTCAGCGGCGACATCAACATCATAGGCTACCACGGCAACAGCAGCACCGCTGCCGACGGGGAGTAAGCCACAGCGGCATACACAGCCTCAAATACATCAACCTATAGCATCAACAATGAAAAGATACCTCGGCGCCATAGGCGCTACCGCAATAATAGGTCTGGCATTTATGCTGACCACATCGAACGACACCCTCGCCGAACCCGTACCGGCGGCTCCGGCAAATGAATTCTCTACTGTGGTTAACCCGCAGATACCCGCATTGTACACACTATGCGGCGAAAAAATCGACCTCGACCGTGTGGACATGTACGAGCGCTTCGACCGCGAACTCACTTCCATGGCCTATACCCACGGCGCCACCATGCTGATGCTCAAGCGGGCCAACAAACTATTTCCGGTAATCGCGCCGATACTGAAGACAAACGGTATGCCCGATGACATTATCTATCTGGCCTGTGTGGAAAGCTCGCTCAATCCGCGGGCACTCTCTCCGGCCAAAGCCGGCGGCATTTGGCAGTTCATGCCCGCCACTGCCAAGCAATACGGCCTGGAAGTAAGCGACGAAGTCGACGAGCGCTACAATATCCAGAAAGCCACCGCCGCAGCGTGCCGATATCTGAAAAGGTATAAGAACCAATACGGCGACTGGGCCTCGGCCATGGCCGCCTACAACGCCGGCCCTGCCCGTATAACAAACGAACTCGACGCCCAGGCCGGCGGCGATGCCTTCGACCTTTACCTCAACGAGGAAACCTCGCGCTATGTGTTTCGCATCATGGCAACCAAGGCCATATTCGAGAATCCGCGTGCGTTCGGATTCAACCTCACCGCCAACCAGCTGTATATGCCGGTGGAATGCAACGAGGTGGAAGTGAACGGCCCTGTGGAGAGCTGGCCCCAGTGGGCGGCCGACCATGGCATAAGCTATGCGCAGCTGCGCGAGGAAAATCCATGGATTAGAGCCAAAAAACTAACCAACAAGGCTGCCAAAACCTATAAAGTGCGTGTGCCTAAAAAGGATTCACTCAAGCGCAGCACTCAGCACCGTAAAATTTATAACCGGAACTGGATAGAATAAGCTGATGTCAGAAAAAATCATATCGACCGACGGCTTCGACCACCTCTCGGTAATCGGAGCCAGAGTAAACAATCTGAAAAATATCGATGTCGACATACCGCACGGCAAGCTCACCGTTATAACAGGCCTGAGCGGCAGCGGAAAATCGAGCCTGGCTTTCGACACTATTTTTGCCGAAGGCCAGCGCCGCTATATAGAAACATTCTCGTCGTATGCCCGCAATATGCTCGGAACTCTCGAGCGGCCCGATGTCGACAAAGTCACAGGGCTAAACCCGGTGATTGCGATAGAACAGAAAACGGTAAACAAAAACCCGCGAAGCACCATAGGCACAACCACCGAAATATATGATTTTCTGCGACTGCTATATGCCCGCATAGGCAAGGCGCGCAGCTACGAATCGGGCGCCGAAATGGTGAAATATTCCGAAGAAAAAATAGTGCAGCTCATACTCGATAAATTCGAAGACTGCAAAATTTATCTGCTGGCTCCGTTGGTGAAAAACCGCAAGGGCCATTACAAGGAACTGTTCGAGAGTCTGCGACGCAAAGGCTATCTGAATGTGCGTGTCGACGGCGAACTGCGCGAGATTGTGCAGGGCATGAAGCTCGACCGCTATAAGAACCACAGCATAGAGCTGGTGATCGACAGGCTTAAACCGTCGTCGAAAGACGAAAGCCGTCTGCGCGAAAGTGTGGCCGAAGCCATGCGCCTTGGCGAAAAACAGATGATGGTGTTCGACCTCGAAACATCGCAGCTCAGCCACTACAGCCGTCAGCTTATGGACCCTGTCACCGGTCTTTCGTACCGCGAACCGGCGCCACACGATTTCTCGTTCAACTCACCGCAGGGCGCCTGCCCCTGCTGCAAGGGCCTTGGCATGATAAATATTGTGGACCGCAAAAAAATAATGCCGGATGATAGCGTGTCGGTGGCCGCAGGTGGCATTGTGCCTCTGGGCAAACAGAAGAACACTATGATATTCTGGCAGATTGCAGCCATTTGTGAAAAGTATGGCTATGACCTGAAGACCCCTGTAGGACAGCTCAGCGACGAATGTATAGGCGAAATTATAAGCGGTACCACCGACCGCCTGCAGCTCAAAAACGACACCATGAGCACTCAGAACTACTTCCAGTCGTACGAAGGTCTGATAAAGTACCTCGAACTGCAGCAGACCGATGACTCCGGCAGCAGTGCCAAAAAATGGAGCGGTCAGTTCTTTTCGCGTGTAGTATGTCCTGAATGTAATGGCGACAGGCTATGCCGCGAATCACTGCACTTTTTTGTCGACAACATGAACATAGCCGAACTGACCCGCATGGATATAGCACGCCTGCATCGCTGGAGCCTCGAAGTAGAAGAGCGCCTCGACGGCAGCGACCGCACCGTGGCTCACGAAATACTCAAGGAAGTATCCACCAGACTGGGCTTTCTGGTCGATGTAGGCCTCGACTATCTGCAGCTGAGCCGCAACTCGGGCACGCTGTCGGGCGGCGAAAGCCAGCGCATACGTCTGGCTACACAGCTTGGCAGCGAGCTTGTGAACGTGCTGTATATCCTCGACGAGCCATCGATTGGATTGCACCAGCGCGACAACCGCCGACTGATAGACTCGCTCAAGCGTCTGCGCGATGCCTCCAACTCTATTATAGTGGTAGAGCACGATAAAGATATAATGCTCGACGCCGACTACGTGATTGACATCGGGCCCGGTGCCGGACGCAAAGGCGGCGAAGTGGTCTTTGCCGGAACACCCCGTGAGATGCTTGCCAGCAATACACTTACAGCGCGCTATCTTAACGGCTCACTGAAAGTGGGCGAGAACCCGCCCCGCCGTCGCGGCAACGGCAAGGCTCTGACGCTTAAAGGCTGTACAGGCCATAACCTTAAAAATGTTGACCTTGAATTGCCTCTGGGCACATTCACCTGCGTGGCAGGCGTGTCGGGCAGCGGCAAGTCGAGCATAATCAACGGCACACTGCAGCCGATACTCAGCAGGCACTTCTTCCGCTCGCAGCAGGAGCCTCTGCCATATACCGAAATCGAGGGGATCGAGAATATCGACAAGGTAGTGACCGTCGACCAGTCGCCGCTGGGACGTACTCCCCGCTCCAATCCGGCCACCTATACCGGTGTGTTCTCCGACATCCGTTCGCTGTTCGTGAACTTGCCCGAAGCCAAAATCCGAGGTTATAAACCCGGACGTTTTTCGTTCAACGTGGCAGGCGGACGCTGCGAGGCCTGTTCGGGCAACGGCTACAAAACCATTGAAATGAACTTTCTGCCCGATGTACTCATACCATGCGAGGTGTGCGGAGGCAAGCGCTATAACCGCGAAACTCTTGAGGTGCGCTTCAAAGGCAAGTCAATTGCCGACGTGCTCGACATGACCATCAACCGGGCAGTGGAGTTCTTTGCCTCGGTGCCTCCGATACTGAAAAAGCTGAAAGTACTGCAGGATATCGGGCTTGGTTACATAAAGCTCGGTCAGCCCTCCAGTACGCTGTCGGGCGGCGAGAACCAGCGCGTGAAGCTTGCCACCGAACTGGCCAAACGCGATACCGGCAAGACTCTGTTCATACTCGACGAACCCACCACCGGTTTGCATTTCGACGACGTGAACACACTGCTGACGATTCTCAACCGACTCGTGGACAAAGGCAACACCGTGCTGGTGATAGAGCATAACCTCGACATGATTGCCGCCGCCGACCATGTAATTGACATGGGCCCCGGCGGAGGTGAGCACGGCGGCCGTATCATCGCTACCGGCACTCCCGAGCAGATTGCCGCCGGCGATTCGCCCACGGCATCGTTCCTGAAAGAGCAGCTATCCTGATTCGACGTTGCAAACAATCGGAGGATTAATCGGTTATAAATATAAGCCGAATATTTATGCTTAAATTTCTCCGATTATGAAAATACTTCCGATTATTGCTGCGGCAGCGATTACACTTGGCGCCGCACACCCGGCAGAAGCTTGCTCGCGTGTGGTATTCCTCAGCGACAGTGCTGCTAAAGAAAACATTGTGATGGTTGGCCGAACGCTCGACTGGCGTACGCCGATTCCGACAAATATATATGTATATCCGGCCGGTATCACAAAGCAGTCGATGCCTCAGGGGCCTATGCTACGCTGGACTTCGAAGTACGGCTCAGTAGTGTCGGTAGGTTACGACGGCGGTATCACCGAAGGCATGAACAACCAAGGCCTGATTATGAACAGTCTTTTCTGCAAGACTGCCATATACCGCGAGGCCAAAGCCGACGAAGATGTGCCGGTAGTAAGTCTGTCGATGATTGTTTCCTATTTCCTGGATAATTTCCAGACAGTAGACGAAGTTGATACATGGTTAAAAAACAACGATTTTGCTATTGCAGGCGAAACATTCGACGGTGGGACTGTATCGCTGCTGCACTTCGGCATTACCGACCGTATGGGCGAAACTCTGCTGATGGAGTACGTCGACGGGCGACTGACCACGCATCGCGGACGCGATCTGCTGGTTATGACCAACGACCCGAACTATACCGACATGATGGCCATAAACAAATACTGGACCAATATAGGCGGTACACACATGCTGCCCGGTACGGTAACCAGCCCTGACCGTTTTGTACGCGCCGATTTCTTTATCAACCACGTGCCCCACGATGTCGATTACAACACTGCAAGGGCCGAACTGGCATCGATAATGGCCTATATATCGGTGCCAATGGGCTATGAGCTGCCCGGTTCGCCAAACATGTCGTCGACCCAGTGGCGAAGCATCTCCGATGCAGGTCGACTGAGATATTATTTTAAATTTACCGATAGCCTCAGCGACTTTTACGTCGACCTTGGCAAACTGATGCTTACGCCGGGTGCGCCTATACTTAAACTCGACACTACCGACTATTCGGATTTCCATGGATGTATGAACCATGAACTCAAAAAGAGCAGTGGTTTCAAGCCCATGTGGTAATTTGGTGGCTTGGTAAAATAACTGGAGCTTATTGCTGCATTTTCAATGCAGCAGTAAGCTCCAGTCTTAAGTTTGCCCTGTATGGTATGAGTGTTACAGAGCTACGAATTCATCGCTCAATTACTTGGTGCGGGCGAGGATGTAGGCCGAGGTAGCGGGAATTTCAGTTTTGCCGCCGCGTGTGGTGCCGAGGCTGTCATCCGGGTCGATTTTTCCGTCGAAGGCTATGATGGTCCAGTCGGCTTTGGGGATGTTTACGGTCACAGGCTCGGTATTGCCGTTGAATACCAGTTTGATTTCTTTCCAGCTGTCGCCGTTGGCGTTGTCCTTGAGCGAGTAGCTGATAAGGTTCGAGCCGCTGACTTTGTCGAATACCAGATGCTTGGCAATGTCATCGGCGGTGGTCATGCGGAATGCCGGATGCTCCTTACGGAGGCGTATCAGCTGGCGGTAGTAGTCGAACTGCTCGGCATTCTTGTGCTTGAGATTCCAGTCGATGGTGTTGATGGAATCGGGCGACTTGTATGAGTTGTGTACGCCCTTTTTATCGCGGAATATCTCTTCGCCGGCAAAGATAAAAGGAGTGCCTTGCGAAGTAAACACAATGGTCTGGGCAAGGCGGGCGGCGCGCTGGCGCTCGTCCTCCGATGAGCCGGGCATCGACTTGGCGAGTTTGTCGGTGAGGGTGAGGTCGTCGTGGCAGCTCACGTAGTTGATAATCTGTGTGGGAGCCGAGGCATATGCGAACTTTGAGTTGTTGCCTTTGCTGTAGTCGACCTGAGGATGTGCAGTCGATGCCACAATTCCTATTTTTACGGTTTCCTCGTTGCCGGGTTTGCCGGTGGCGAAACCGCGGTCTTCGGCATTTGAGTAGTGGCCCTTGATGGCGTCGCGTATGTCATCGGAGAATACTGCTATGCCGTCCATTTTTGCTACATTTTCTTTAAGTGCACGCTGTTCGGCAGGCAATGGCGAGTCGCCGGCAGTCCATCCTTCGCCATATACGAATATCGACGGATTGATTTTTTTGAGTTCGGCGGCTACACGGTTCATGGTTTCAATGTCGTGGATTGCCATGAGGTCGAAGCGGAAGCCGTCGATGTGGTATTCGTCGGCCCAGTATTTCACCGAATTTACAATATAGTCGCTCATCTGCCGACGGTCCGATGCGGTTTCATTGCCGCAGCCCGATGCGTCGCTGTAGCTGCCGTCGGCACGGTGGCGGTAGAAGTATCCCGGGGCGGTAAGTGAGAAGTTGGAATCGTCGTTGTTGGCGGTGTGGTTATACACTACGTCCATAACCACGCCAATGCCGGCATTGTGCAGGGCCTGTACCATCTGTTTCATTTCGCGCACTCTGATGGCTGGATCTGCAGGATTGGTGGAGTAACTGCCTTCAGGAGCGTTGTAGTTAAACGGATCATAACCCCAGTTGTATTGGTTGGAGGGCAGGTTCGACTCGTCGACCGAGTTGTAGTCGTAGCTGGGCAGTATGTGCACATGCGTCACACCAAGCTGTTTAAGGTGCTCGATGCCTGTAGGATTACCTGTCGGCGACTTGGTGTCTTGCTCTGTCAGAGCCAGAAACTTGCCTTTGTTTACGATGCCGCTGGTCGGATGCACACTGAAATCGCGGTGGTGCATCTCGTAGATTACAGCATCGGTGATGTTTTTGATGCGCGGGCCGCGGTCCTCGGCCCATCCTTCCGGATTGGTGTTACTGAAGTCGATTATGGCGGCCCTCATGCCATTGGTACCAACGGCCTTTGCCCATATACCCGGAGTTTCGGCCAGCCATTTGCCGTTATGCATAATCTGAAATGTGTAAAATTTGCCGTAGAGCTGCTGCGGAACCGACACGCGCCATACCCCGCGGTCGCCTTTGGTCATCTGCAGGCTTTTGTAAGCGGGAGAGTTACGGTCGGTGTTGTACAGGAGTACTCTGGCTTGCTGTGCCTCAGGCGACCAGAGGGCAAAGTGAGTGCCGTCGGAATCGACGGTAAGCTCGAGGTCAGTTCTGTCATAGCATGGCCAGGAGGCGTATCTGGCATCGGGATTTTGGGCTTGCGTAAGTATTGGCGAGCCTGTCGCGGCGGTCAGCATCATGGCCGCAGTGCAGAGTTGCATAAAAGTAAGTTTCATGTAGTTGTGTATGACCCCGCAGGGCAATAAGTATGATATTGGATTATTATAGCGGTTCTTAACGGATTACAATCCGCTGGCTTAGCTTCTCGACTTTCACAATGTAGTATCCGGCGCCGAGGTCTACGGCAGTAGTGCCGTGAGGAGCGTCGAACTGCTTCACCACCTGGCCGGTAAGTGCGTATATGACAACCTGTTTCGCTTCATTATCGTGGTTGGTGATGTTGAGCTGATGGCCGTTTACTTTAAGTTCTACCGTCTTAACCTCAGCTTCCTGAACATAAGGTTCGGGCATGGCATGAACTGCCGGAGCTACAGCGCCGGATATCATAAAAGCTATGCCGAGTATCAAGTAGAGTTTTTTCATCATTCACAAAGTTATAATAAAATTGTCAGACATCCAAATATTTCAGAAACTTTATGGTCTACATATAGTAATAACAAATCTTATTTGGTGAATTATTGTTAAATGCTTGCTTATTCCACTATGTTTTTCTAATTTCGCTATCCCACTATACTAAAACCGGCGTTATATACGCCGGATATTGACCCTTAAATAGATAACATGAACAGCGAAATTCTACTCTGCAAGAACGCCGTAGTTGACTTCTTAAAGAAGCCGGCGTCTGAGTTTACAAAAGACGACATCATCCGTTTCATAACCGAAAAAGGCATAGAAATGGTAAATTTCATGTACCCTGCCGGTGACGGACGCCTTAAGACTCTCAACTTTGTAATCAATTCATACAGCTATCTCGAAACCATACTTTCGCTTGGCGAGCGTGTCGACGGTTCGTCGCTCTTCGACTTTGTGGAGGCCGGCAATTCCGACCTTTATGTGCTGCCACGTTTCAGCACCGCATTCGTCGACCCCTTTGCTCCGCTGCCCACTCTGACCATGCTCTGCAGCTACTTCGACAAGGACGGACGTCCTGTTGAAGGTTCGCCCGAGCATATCCTCGACCATGCCTGCCGCGAGTTCACCGCTACCACCGGTCTGCAGTTTCAGGCTATGGGCGAGCTCGAATATTATGTGATTGCCCCGGATGAAGGTGCATTCCCGGCACGCGACCAGAAAGGCTACCACGAGTCGGGCCCCTTTGCCAAGTTCAACGACTTCCGTACCCGCTGCATGAGCCTGATAGCCTCGACAGGCGGCCAAATTAAGTATGGCCATAGCGAAGTAGGAAACTTTACACTTGACGGCATGATTTACGAGCAGAACGAAATCGAGTTTCTGCCCGTCGACGCCCGTGCCGCAGCCGACCAGCTGGCTCTGGCCAAGTGGGTAATACGCAATCAGGCCATGCAGGAAGGGCTCGACGTGACTTTCGCTCCTAAAATCACCGTAGGCAAAGCAGGCAGCGGTTTACACGTGCATATCCGCTTTGTCGATGCCGATGGCCACAGCGTGATGACCGGCGCCGACGGACGCCTTAGCGAGGCTGCCCGCCGCGGCATTGCCGGTCTGATGAATCTGGCTCCCGCTCTGACTGCGTTCGGCAATACCAATCCGACCTCTTACTTCCGCCTGGTGCCTCACCAGGAAGCTCCCACCGCAGTATGTTGGGGCGACCGCAACCGCTCTGTGCTGGTTCGTGTGCCCTTAGGCTGGACAGCTACGGGCGATATGTGCGCCGAACTCAATCCCGGCAGCCGCACATCGGCTGATGTCGACCCGCGCCAAAAGCAAACATTCGAGATTCGCAACGCCGACGGTTCGGCCGATGTGTACACTCTGCTGGCCGGTTTGGCTGTAGCCCTGCGCCATGGTTTCGAGATGCCCGACGGTCTGAAGGTGGCCGAAGACAACTATGTGGACGTGGATATTCACAAGGCCGAGAACGCTGCCAAGAGCGAAAAACTGGCCACTCTGCCTGTGGACTGCGCCGACTCTGCCGACCGTCTGGAGGCTGTGCGTAAGGTATTTGAGGAGCACGGAGTATTTCCGCCGCGCCTCATAGAGTCAACTCTGCGCCGTCTGCGCTCGTACGATCAGGAGGAGATAGTCCGCGCCAAGGCTGATACTGAAGCTATGCTTGACATGGTTCGCAAGTATTTCCACTGTGGATAAGGCCTTGCATTTCTCAGCGATAGAGCAATCATAGAATCAAGACTATAGTACTAACAGAACCATAGAATCGGGGTTATCCGTATTCTATGGTTCTTTAATTTATAAATATTCTCTCAGATTTCGTCGTTAACAAATATTAATAAATGAAATCTTAAAGCAATATCATTGCAATTTTGGCGCAAGCCATGGCATCGTCAATGGCGCAGTGATGAGTTTTGAGTTCGATACCGAAAAACTCACATAGCGAGTCGAGCGACTTCGAGGATATAACTCCGCGTGGAATCTGCCTGCGGGCTGCGCGTAATGTACAGTAAAACGGAGCAGGCGGGTCAAGGCGATATATACGGCATGCCTCGGCAATGCAGTTTTGGTCGAACTGCGCATTGTGGGCCACCATCGGCAAGTCGCCCATCCAGCTTTGCCACAGCTGCCATACGGTGCCGAATGCCGGAGCGTTCCATGTGTCTTTGTCGCTCAGACCATGTACTTTAGTGCAGGCCCAATGGTAACCGCCCGGCTCAGGATTTACCAGCGAGTAACGGCTGTCAACAATAACACCGTCGACAACTTTCACCGCGCCGATTGCGCAGATACTCGAAGGCGAGTAATTCGCCGTTTCAACATCGATTGCTATAAATGAGTTCATGAGCCGGAAAATTCCTCGCACTTTTCCTTTACATGCTCCATAAGCCAGCGCGGAGTAGAGGTCGCGCCGCAGATGCCTATGGATGATGCACCGTGCAGCCATTCGGCCTGCAGTTCGCCTTCATTTGGTATCATGAAACTGCGCGGATTGGCTTCAAGGCAGTGGTTGAACAGTATCTTGCCGTTGCTGCTTTTGGTGCCTGCCACGAATATGATTATGTCGTGCGACGAGGCAAACTCGCGCAAGCGGTCCACGCGCTTGCTTACCGAGCGGCAGATGGTGTCGTAGCTGGTAAAAGAGCATTTCGAATCGATGCGGCGGCGAATCTGTTCGGCTATGGCCCGGAAGCCCTCTACCGACTTTGTGGTCTGGCTGTAGAGGGCCACGGGGCGATTAAAGTCTATTTTGTCGAGGTCATCCACATGCTCCACCACAATTGCGGTGCCTTCGGTCTGGCCAACCAGGCCGTTGACTTCGGCATGTCCAATCTTACCGTATATCACAATCTGTGGCGAGTCGGGCCTGTCGTATGCGGCTTTGATGCGCTGTTGCAGTTTGAGCACCACCGGGCAGGTGGCATCGACAATTTCAATGTCGTTTTGGCGTGCAATGCGATATGTTTCCGGCGGTTCGCCGTGGGCGCGCAGCAGTACTTTGGTATCGTGCAGTTTGGCCAGGTCGCTGTGGGTGATAGTGCGGAGTCCCTTGGCTTCGAGGCGCTCAACTTCGTCGGAGTTGTGTACAATGTCACCCAGACAGTACAGCGTACCGCCATCTTTGGTTGCGGCAAGTTCGGCCTCGGCCTTGTTTATGGCTGTGACTACGCCAAAGCAGAAACCGCTGTCCGGGTCAATTTCAATTCTTGGCGCTGGCATGGTTGATGGTGCGCTGGTAGAGTTGGAGCAGATAAGCGTCCTGCTGTTCGAGCGTCATGTCGGAGTTGTCGAGTAGCACGGCATCGTCGGCTTTGCGCAGAGGGCTCTCGGCACGGGTGCTGTCAATGTGGTCGCGGGTGCGCACATTCTCCAGAATTTCATCATAGTTCACTTGCAGTCCCTTGGCACGCATTTCGTCGTAACGGCGTTGTGCGCGGGTTTCGGCGGATGCGTTTACGTAAATTTTCAGTTCGGCGTCTGGAAAGACGGTGGTACCGATGTCGCGCCCGTCCATAACAATTCCGCCACCTGTGCCCAGCCTTTGCTGCATGGCCACAAGAGCATGGCGCACCTGCGGCACGGCTGCCACGGGCGACACCGATTCAGACACTTCGATGCCGCGAATCGGCTGCTCTACGTCCTCGCCGTTGAGCAGAGTGTGCTGAGTGCCGTCGGGTTGTGGCGCAAAATCTATTTCTATGCCGGGCAGGGCAGCCACCAGAGCCTCGGTGTCGACGCCCTGCGGCGATGCCCATCCGTGGCGCAGGGCGTACAGTGTTACAGCGCGGTACATGGCGCCGGAGTCGATGTATCGGTAGCCGATTTTGGCCGCCAGTCGGCGTGCCATGGTGCTTTTGCCGGAGGATGAAAACCCGTCGATTGCTATTGTAATCATTTAATCAATGTTAAATGTTAATTGTTATACGTGTTATGTTTAGTTGAGGAGTTCGGAGAGCGAGCAGCGCAGGTTCAGCATCAGTGTGGTGGCACCGGAGTGGGGCTGCGCAAAGGCTATGCCTACACCGAAACTCTGCACGTTGATGCCGGCGGCCAGCGACCAACCGGACAGGAAACTGCGTGAGTAAGTACTCATGTCGCTGCGGGTCTTGTAGTTATAGCCTAAGCCGAGATAGAAGCGTTCCGACGATATAAGGTCGGCGCCGAATACCAGGTGGCGCATGAGGTTGGAGCCGAAACTATCTTTCACCACAGGCTCTTCGCCGTCGGAACCGCTACCGGTTTCAATATAAGGCAGATTCCATTTGGTAAGGTTCCAGGCTGTTACGGAAAAGCGCACCGGAAAGTTTCCGAACGACTGCGACCAGCCTATACGCACATCAACCGGCAGGCGGTTGTAGTTTTCGTGGAAGCGCTTGAGCTGGCCTCCCAGGTTGGCCACGGTTAGCGACAGCGACATGTCGTTCTCAGGCTTGTAATAGTTTATGCCAAGGTCGGTAGCCACAGCAAAAGCTGTATAGTCGGCATATCCGCTGTAGAGCATTTTCAGGCTGATGCCTCCGCGCAGATTGTCGGTTATGTCGTGCGAATAAGAGCCTCCGAAAATTACATCTTTGGGCGAAAAGTCGCCTATGATGTTTCCGGCCACATCGGTTTCCTTCATGGAGCCATAGCCAAAATAATTTATCGTAGCGCTCCAGGCTCCGCGTTCACCGGCGCTGTGCGCATAGCGCAGACCGGCAAAATTCGAGCCTCCCATGTAGTGCATGTAGTTGAGCGCCACCTGCTGCGACATCTCCTGGCCAAGCAAGGCCGGGTTCTGGTCGGCGCTCATAAGATCATCGTCGACCAGCGATATGTTCACACCGCCAAGTCCGTAGATTTTCGACGATGCAGTAATATTCATAAAGCTGTAGGCCGACGAGCCGTCCTGCGCACGAGCCGGAAACAGGCTGCAAATCAGTGCTAATGCAAGAATGTATCTGATTCGGTTGTTGTTCATAACTCAAATATTAACGCAAAAATCCGTCATTTATTGCCATTACAGGCAGCTAATGACGGATTTCACAAGCCTCTGACAAGGCCTAATGATTCAGAAAGCCAGCGACAGGCCTACCGATGCGGTGAACGAGTGGACACGGTAGTCGGCAGTGAACAGGTTGGTGGCACCGGTGAAAATATTTTTCTCGGGGTAGCTGGCGCCATCTACACCAAGGCCGGCCACATACATCACACCCACATTCACGCCCAGATATGGGGTGGGGTTGAAGGTGAAACCTGCGGTAGGCTCGATTTTGGTCATGCCCGGAGTTTCGGGATTGTAAAACTCCTTGTCGCAGGGCGAGAAGTCGACCATCAGGCCGGCGCGTACATCGAAGCGCTGCGATGCCTTCCACTCCACACCGCCGCGTATCAGCCACGAATTGTGGTAGTTCTTGGTCAGATGCTGGTCGAGGTCCGAAGCCCCTTTGAACTCAATGTCAAGCGTGTTGTAGGCCTTCCAGAAAGTCAGCTGTGTTTCCACATCGGCCACCCAGCGCGAGTTGTGCCACGAAAAGCCGAAACCCAGAGTGGCCGGCAGAGGCATCTGTGCGGTGAACTCGGTTTTGGAAAGGCCGTCGAGTTTCGAAGCCAACAGTCCCTGAATGGTAGGGTCGCTTACGGCATATTCCACCTTGGCCTTGCCTGCGTCGACCTTCATCATGCTCTTGGAGCGGAAGTTCACGCCGGCGGTCACATGGTCCGAAATATCATACATGGCGCCTAAATTAACGCCTACCGCTACTCCGGCCTTTCCGCTTAGTTGCGCCGAGGCCGGAGTGATTCCGGCAAACGACGGCATAGGCACACCGGGGTTCATAATGGCCAGCAGACCGTCGAGCTGCTCTCCGGTGAGCAGGCCTTTGGAGAGATTGACCGAACCCCACGATATAGTAAGACCCGCACCAACCGACAGCTTGGGCAGAATCTTCCAGGCCACGGTGGGCTGTACGGTATACGCTGCCAGCGAAACCGATTGGTTCAGAGTAGCGCCCGGCCAGTTTTCGGTCCAGTTGATGCTGCTGCCGTAGGGAGTATATACTGCTATGCCGGCTTTGAGATTATCGAAAATGCTGAATGCCCCGAACACGCTGAACGGTGTAGATGCGTTGCAATCGGTTTTATACTCTGTGCCGCCTATGATGGCGGTGGCAGAGGGGAAGATGGCATTGGCCGAAGCGTCGACCTCTACCGTCTTGGTCATAAATGCCATGCCCGCAGGATTGAAAAACTGACTTTCCGCACCCAGTTTAAGAGCGAAGCCGGTGTGTCCCATACCAAGCTGTCGGGTACTGAGTGAATTGACCTGATAGCCTTCGGCTGCGGCATTAAACGAGCCAAACAGCATAGCGGCTGCCAGCATAGCATTTATTTTAGAAATTGTACTCATAAAAGTTTTGTTAGTTAAGAACTGTTATGTTAACGGTATCCTTCACAAGATTCCGGGCTGCAAAAGTAGGTAAAAAAACATCATTGGCCTACTGATTATCCGATTTTATGTCGTGCCTATGCACAAAAGTCTTAAAATATCTAAAATTTGTGCAATATCAGAGGGTATTAAAAAAAGAAAAGCCTGCCCAGGAGCGTTATTGCTCCCCCGGGGCAGACTTTTTGCAAGCTATGATTCGGGTATATTTCCTGAGATTATTTGTTTTGGTGCTCGTAGCGGAGAGTCATCGAGGGCTGGTCGCATACCTCGGCGGGGCCAAAGTACTGGATGGGACCTGGATATACATAGCAGGTGTTGAGGGCCCAGTCGGCACGCTGCGATACGAACTTCTGGAATGGTGCGCCGTCGAGGCGTACGAGCGCCTTCTGGATTACGGGCTTGAGTTCGCCGTTACGGCGTTCCATGTTCATCATCATGGTAATGGGTATACCGCCGGCAATCCACTGAACCGAGGGTTTAACGAGGTTGCGAACGCTCGACATGTAGCCGGTAACGCCTGCGTTAACCAGGCAAGCGGCGTTGAAGCCGAGAGCGTAGCAGTAGTCGGCGTCGAAGTTCGAGGGGTCGGCGCAACGGCCTTCGTATCCGAAGAAGTGGTGCAGGGATGCGAATTTGCCTACATAGTTGCCTTCTTCGGCCATTACCTGCAGACGTTTTGCTACCATTTCGCTGAGCAGCTTTTCGGTTTCGATGAGCGATACCTGTACGTTGCCATGGGGGTCGCGGTCGAGGGTGAGCTGACGTGCCACGCCCAGAGGCAGCGACTCGTAAGTGGCGGCGTTTTCTGCCGACAGTTGGCCAATAACCCACTGACGCTGTTCGGCGGCATCGCCTGCGGCTGCAAATTCCTCGGCTTTGGCGGCCAGAAGGTCGTTGAGCTCGGCGATGAGCTTTTTCACAGCGGGGATAAATTCAATAAGGCCTTCGGGAATAAGTACGGTACCGAAGTTGTTGCCTTCGGCGGCACGGCGTGCCACAGTGTCGGCGATATAGTTTACAACATCCTGAAGGGTCTGGTTCTTGTCCTCTACTTCTTCAGAGATGATACATACGTTGGGCTGGGTCTGGAGAGCACATTCGAGGGCGATGTGGCTGGCGCTGCGGCCCATGAGCTTGATGAAGTGCCAGTATTTCTTGGCCGAGTTGCAGTCGCGCTGTATGTTGCCGATAACTTCGCTGTATACCTTGGTGGCGGTGTCGAAGCCGAACGAGGTTTCAATCTGGTCGTTCTTGAGGTCGCCGTCGATGGTCTTGGGGCAACCGATAACCTGTACGCCTGCGCCGATTTTCTTGTAGTATTCGGCCAGTACGGCTGCGTTGGTGTTGGAGTCGTCGCCGCCGATGATTACAAGAGCCTTGATGTTGAGTTCCTTGAGGATTTCCAGACCTTTGTCGAACTGGTCTTCCTTTTCGAGTTTGGTACGGCCCGAGCCGATGATGTCGAAGCCGCCGGTGTTGCGGTATTCATCGATAATCGAGGCTGTGAGTTCAATGTATTTGTGGTCTACGAAACCGCCGGGGCCCATGAGAAAGCCGAACAGACGGCTGTCGCGGTGAATTTTCTTGATGCCGTCGAACATACCGCAGATAACGTTGTGTCCGCCGGGAGCCTGGCCTCCTGAGAGTATTACGCCTACGTTAATGGGCTTGTTGGGCGCGGGAGTAGGGTTCTTTTCGAACTTGAGTTCGGGCAGGCCATAAGTATTGGGAAAAAGTTTCTTGATTTCGTCCTGGTCAGCAACAGATTCTGTGGGATTGCCGGTTACGGCTTTGACTGCTCCTGTTAGCACGATGGGCAGCTTGGGTTGATAAGCTGCGCGTGCTTTTTGCAAAGCGCTCTTTTTCATTGATTTAGTGTATGTGGTATTTGTGTTTTAAAAATTGTCCTATTATGTATATGCAAAGTTCGCAAAAACTTGGCGCTTTACCAATATTTATTTATTTAAAAAGTGTAAATGGGGCCTTTGTTTCTTGAAATCTCCTGCAATTACTGTGCGCATGGCGTTAGTCGGCAAATATTGCCCTACGGCCTGCGACATCTGCTCGGGGCTTGTCTGTTGCAGGGCTTCCCAGAACATGTCGTAGTATTGTGGGCTTTGCCCGTTGATGTGCTGCGACACAAGCTGTGCCTGCACTTTCATGGGCGTGTCGCACATGCCGGCCAGACGTGAGGCCAGACTGAGCTGCAGGCGATGGTGTTCGTCGGCATCTATTGGCTTGGCGGCAAAGCGCCGGATCTCGGTGTTTATCTCGCTGAGGACTCCTGCTGTATATGTGGGGTCGCACTCGCAGCTGATGTTCGCAAATGAGCCTTCGCGCATGATGTTGAGTTGGGCGTAAATACCGTAGGTGTAGCCTTTGTCTTCGCGAATGTTCTGCATCAGCCGCGAGCCGAAGTAGCCTCCGAGTGCGTGTATGGCCAGACGCAAAGGCCAGAAGCCGGTGTCGGAGGCATTGCAAACCGATACCGGTGCGGCGGCAACAACGGCGTGCTGCAGCGAGCCGTCGACCTGTACGTTGTATTCTCCGGCAGCTTCGGGCATGAATATGCCGGCTTGCGGCAGGGCGGATGGCCCGCAGCCTTTTATATCTTCCAGATAAGAGTCGATTTCTGTTATCAGCGCGGCATCGGCGAATCCGGCCACGTATGCTGTTATTCCTTGCGGGTCAATGCAGGCCCGGTGACAGCTATGGAGCATTTCGACATTTATATCGCGTATGCCTTCAGCTGATTCTGTCATGGCGAAGCGGTGGCTGCGGCCTGCGAGCAGGCTGCGCATTTCTTCGCGGGCATTGAACGCCGGTGTTTCGCGGTTGCACTGCAGCTCGGTTATCATCTGGCGCTTCACTGCATCCATTTCTTTCAGCGGAAATACCGGATGGCACAGCAGGTCGAAGAATGTCGGAAGCACCTTGTGTATGTTGCGCCGCAAAGCTGTGAGCGACACCACGGTATGATGGTTCGACGGCATGGCTACTACCGACGCGCCGTTGTAGTCGAGAGTTTCGGCAATCTGCTTGCCGCTGTAGTTGCGGCTTCCCTCCTTGAGCATGCGTCCGTGCAGTACGGCAACCAACGGCATAAACTCCATGCTGCCGCTTGGACATACTATATCGATGCGCACCAATTCATAGTCCTCGCGGTGCAGGCAGCGGCGCAATATGCCGTTGTCGAGCAACCGGTCGGTGGGTACAGGCAGGCTGCGAGGGGCAAAATCGCCGGTGGCAGGAGCTTTGCTGCGGTCGGGTAGTGAGTGATTGGTCATTGTCTGTTGCTGAGGTATTTTTCTGCGGCGGCGAGGTCGTCGGGGGTGTCGATGCCGATTGTCGGACTATTGCTGG
Organism: uncultured Muribaculaceae bacterium; assembly: GCA_910578365.1. Lineage (GTDB taxonomy): Bacteria > Bacteroidota > Bacteroidia > Bacteroidales > Muribaculaceae > CAG-873. The sequence goes on along the minus strand of CAJTRC010000016.1, from coordinate 16,344 downwards.
CGGCTACCTTGATGCGGTATCCGTTCTGTAGCCAGCGCAATTGCTCAAGCGACTCGGCTTTCTCGAGTGCCGACTGTGGCAATGAGGCCAGCCGGCCGAGTATGTCGCGCCGGTAGGCATACAAGCCTATGTGGGTGTAGTACCGTGCTGTTTCGAGCCATTTCGTCCATTCGATACCGCGCACGTATGGTATTACCGAACGCGAGAAGTACATAGCGAAGTCGTGCTCGTCGATTACCACTTTTACCAGGTTGGGGTCGAACAGAGCCTCAAAGCCTGCGGCAGGGTCGAAGGGGCGTACCAGAGTCGCTATCTGAGTTTCGGGGTCGTCGAAGCAACTCATAACGGCCTGCAATTGGGCGGGGTCGATGAAGGGTTCGTCGCCCTGTACGTTTATGATAACGTCTGCGTCGCTTGTGGCCGCTGCCTCGGCGCATCGGTCGGTGCCGCTGCGGTGCGATTCGGAAGTCATTACGGCTTTGCCTCCAAAGGCCTCCACGACGTCGAATATGCGGCGGTCGTCGGTGGCCACCACGGCACAGGGAATCACCTCCGACACGCGCTCCCACACATGCTGTATCATGGGCTTGCCGCCAAGTAGGGCCAGTGGCTTGCCGGGGAAGCGGGTAGAGGCGTAGCGGGCCGGAATTATAGCTTGGAATTTCATCGCTCAGTCAAGTTTAAGTACAGCAAGAAATGCTTTCTGCGGAACTTCTACAGAGCCAATCTGCTTCATGCGTTTTTTGCCTTTTTTCTGTTTTTCCAGCAGTTTGCGTTTACGCGAGATGTCACCGCCGTAGCACTTGGCTGTAACGTCCTTGCGCACCGCCTTGATGGTTTCGCGGGCAATGATTTTGGCTCCGATGGCAGCCTGTATGGCTATGTCGAATTGCTGGCGCGGAATCAGTTCTTTGAGTTTCTCGCACATGCGGCGTCCGAAGTTCACGGCATTGTCGGCATGGGTAAGGGTAGAGAGAGCATCGACACTTTCGCCGTTGAGCAGAATGTCGAGTTTCACCAGCTTCGACTCGCGGAAGTCGTGTATATGGTAGTCGAACGAGGCATAGCCCTTGGATATGCTCTTGAGTTTGTCGTAGAAGTCGATTACGATTTCGCCCAGAGGCATGTCGAAGGTTATTTCCATACGGTTGCCGGATATGTATTCCTGCTTTACCAGCTCGCCGCGTTTGCCCAGACACAGAGTCATTATCGGGCCTATGAAGTCAGCTGTGGTGATTACGGTGGCGCGTATGTACGGCTCCTCGATGTGGTCGATAAGCGTAAGGTCGGGCAGACCCGAGGGGTTGTGTACCTCTGTCATGTTGCCCTTCTTGTCGTATACACGGTAGCTTACGTTTGGCACGGTGGTAATCACATCCATGTCGAACTCGCGGCCCAGGCGTTCCTGAATGATTTCCATATGCAGCAGGCCAAGGAATCCACAGCGGAAACCAAAGCCGAGCGCTGCCGAAGACTCGGGTGTGAAGGTCAGAGATGCATCGTTGAGTTGCAGCTTTTCGAGCGAGCTGCGCAGGTTTTCAAAGTCTTCGGTCTCGATGGGGTAAACGCCTGCGAACACCATGGGTTTGACTTCCTCAAAGCCGTCGATGGCCTGTTCGCATGGCCGGGCCACATGGGTAATGGTATCGCCCACACGCACTTCACGCGAGGTTTTTATGCCTGATATGATATATCCCACATTGCCAGCCGACAGAGTCTTGCGTGGCGACATATCGAGTTTGAGCACACCTATTTCGTCAGCGTGATATTCTTTCCCGGTTGAAACGAATTTAACAAAATCGTCTTTGCTGATGCTTCCGTTTTCGATTTTAAAATAGGCAATGATGCCTCTGAAGGGGTTGAATACCGAGTCGAAAATCAGAGCCTGAAGCGGAGCGTCGGGGTCACCTTTCGGAGCCGGCACGCGCTCTACTATGGCACGCAAAATCTCCGGAATACCTATACCGGTCTTGCCGCTGGCACGGATGATTTCCTCGCGCTTGCAACCCAGAAGTTCAATAATCTGGTCTTCCACTTCCTCGGGGTTGGCCGAGTCGAGGTCCACCTTGTTAACCACCGGAATGATTTCCAGGTCGTTGTCGATAGCCATATACAGGTTCGAAATGGTCTGAGCCTGAATACCCTGCGAAGCGTCGACAATCAGCAGTGCGCCTTCGCAGGCGGCAATGGAGCGCGAAACCTCGTATGAGAAGTCCACGTGTCCCGGAGTGTCGATAAGGTTGAGGGTATATTTTTCGCCATCTATTATGTGTTCCATCTGAATGGCATGGCTCTTGATAGTGATACCGCGCTCGCGTTCGAGGTCCATGTCGTCGAGTACCTGGGCTTCCATGTCCTTGGCCTCTACGGTGCCGGTATATTCCAGCAGGCGGTCGGCGAGGGTGGATTTGCCATGGTCGATATGGGCTATGATACAGAAATTGCGTATATGTTTCATTCGGATGTCGTGATTTAGAGTGCAAATTTACGAATTTTTTTGCGAATCTCCATAACTTTTGCTAACTTTGCATCTGAAAAACGCGGTAGTAGCTCAGTTGGCAGAGCGCGGGCTTCCCAAGCCCGAAGTCGCGGGTTCGACCCCCGTCTACCGCTCAATGCAACGGCGCGCATTTATATATCATTCGCATAATGAAAAAGAATTTACTCTTGTTTATCGCATTTTGCATTGTCTGGTATTTAATAGCCGGGCTGTGTTATGTTGTCGATCTGCTATTTAGTCTGAATTGGTTTGATGATTGGCGAGAGTACGTGGTAATCGGTTTTGCAGGTGTGATAGCTTCTATATTCGGCCCCATATTATTTGCATGGATTGAAAAGATATTCAAGAACAGGTCCGATAATTAATTTTGATTGCTGATTGCTTATTATTTAGCGTTTTTCTTTTCTTTTTCTCGTTGCCGATATTCCTTATATTCGGCCGGAGTCATCATTAGTATTTCAAATAGGGATTTTTTAGTTTTGGCGTGTACTATGTTATGGTTCTTTGTTTTCTCTTTTTGACTGCGCCTTAACCGCTCAAACTCCTCCATGTCTTTGATTATTCTTTCTTTCGGATAGCCGACGGGGTATGGCCCATGTGGCCTGCTTACTATGTAATATCTCTTGCGGTGGTCGTTGTCGTCGTAGTATACTTTGACTTTATTGCTTCTCCATTTTCTATAGTAAAAAAAATTGGCTATGAGCACAATCAATCCAAGGCCGGATAAAATTAATGCGGCGATAAATACATAAGCTATTATGTGTGCTAATATATCCACCTCTATATTATTTTATATGTTCGCGCAGCCATGCCGATTTGGCCTCGGTTTCGGCCCATTCAGCGGCGGGGTCCGACTGGGAGGTAATGCCTCCGCCGGCGTATATGCAATAGTGTTCGGCGTCGAACTGCATGCAGCGCAGGTTTACTATACATAGTCGCTGTGAATTTTTGTCGGCGTCAAACTCGATAAGTCCGGAATACAGGTTGCGGCGATGTGTTTCCAGCCGGGCTATGTCGTCGAGGGCTTCGCGGCGTGGATAACCTCCTACGGCCGGAGTTGGCTGCAAGGCGTTTTTCAGTCGCTCGAGATCGATTTGCGAGGTTTGGGCGGTGAATTCGGTAAGCAGGTGTTCGATGGCTCCGTAGCGCAGTGTGCCGAGCTCCGACCGGTTGTAGTGCTGAGTCTGTTCGGCCAATGCATCTTCGATAAAGTCCGCCACCATACGGTGTTCTTCCAGGTTCTTTTCGTCCCACGGACCGTCGGATAGTAGCCGGGTACCGGCCAATGCCATTGTGTACAGCCTGTCACCGTCGATTTTATACAGCAACTCTGGCGATGCCCCCATCCAGGCTCCTGTCTGCGGAGTGTAAAATATTGTGCGGTATGTCTGTGGATATGCTTCGAAGAAATCCAGAGCCAGCTGTACCATGTCGCAGTTGTGGCTGCCGCAGATGGCGCGTGACATTACGGTTTTGCCTTGGCGCTGTTTCAGCCGCTCTACAAGTGTTTCTATTGCGGCGCGGTACTGAGGCCAGCTTGTTGATTCGCGCCACAATTCGGCAGGTGAGTTGCAGCCGGGCCAGGGGGTGAAGCGTACCGACGCAGTGTCGGCAAGGCTAAGCTCTCCACCGGGCAGGCAATATGCAAAAAAAGGAGAACCCGACTGCAGCAGCCGGGTCAGTTCGTTTTTAAGTTCGTGACTTACAGGCATGGCCGGGCTATAAGTTCAAAGGGCATGGCATCGGTGATTTCGACATTATAAAATTCGCCTTTGCACATTTTGCTTGTTTTTTCAATAAGTACTTCCGGGTCAACCTCGGGCGAGTCGTACTGAGTGCGGCCTATGTAATAGTCGGCGTTCTCACTGTCGATAATCACGCGCTGAATGGTGCCGACCTTGCTCTGCTGGATTTCCATGGATATTTCTTCCTGAAGTTCCATCAGGCGGTCGAGGCGCTGCTGTTTTACTTCCTGCGGAATGGAATCCTCAAAGTTTTTTGCGCCGTAGGTGTCGTCTTCCTCGCAGTAGGCAAATGCGCCCATGCGCTCGAAACGCTGACGGCGCACAAAGTCCAGCAATTGCCCGAACTCTTCCTCTCCTTCGCCGGGGAAGCCCACCATAAGGGTAGTGCGTATATGTATGCCGGGTACTTCGCGGCGGATGCGGGCCAGCAGTTCTTCAGTTTCGGCTGCGGAAATATGGCGACGCATGTTGGCCAATACCGGGTCGGCTATATGCTGCAGTGCTATGTCGAGATATTTGCACACATTACTGTGGCGCGCCATTACCGGCAGTACGTCGTAGGGGAACTGCGCCGGGTATGCGTAGTGCAGGCGAATCCATTCCACGCCCGGAATCTGAGCCATGCGGTCGATGAGTCCGGCCAGACGCAAGCCGCCGCCGGGGAGGTCACTGCCATAGGCCGACAGGTCCTGGGCGATTATGTTGAATTCCTTTACGCCGCGGCTGACGAGTTCGCGTACTTCCTGCAGAATCTCCTCTTCGGGGCGTGATTTATATCGGCCTGTAATCAGCGGAATGGCGCAGAACGCGCAAAAGCGGTTGCAGCCTTCGGCAATCTTGAGGTATGCGTGGTGGCGGGGAGTGGTCAGCACGCGGTCCCATGGAGCTGTGGCGGGGAATGTCTTGGCCAGGTCGCGCACTATGGCGCTCCAGTCGAATTTGCCGTACCAGCCGTCGACTTCCGGCAGTTCCTTTTCCAGGTCCTTGCGGTAGCGTTCCGACAGGCATCCCATTACATATACTTTCGACAGCAGTCCGGCATCGCGGGCCTGCAGCGCCTCGAGTATCATGTTGATAGATTCTTCCTTGGCGTCGCCTATGAAGCCACAGGTATTGATTACGGCGGCGTAGCCGCGACAGTCGGCCGGGTCGGCGTCGTGTACGGCATCGAAACCGCTGTCGCGCAGCATCTTCATGAGTCGCTCCGAATCAACCAGATTCTTGGAGCAACCCATTGTTATTACGTTGATTCCGTTCTTGCGGGGCATGGTCAGGCTTTTTTACGGAAAAGAGTTTCGACGAATGCCTGCTTGTCGAACACCTGCAGGTCGGTGATGCCTTCGCCCAGGCCTATGTATTTTACCGGCAGCTTGAACTGGTCGGAGATGCCTATCACCACACCGCCACGCGCGGTGCCGTCGAGCTTGGTTATTGCCAGGTCGGTTACCTGAGTGGCGGCAGAGAACTGGCGAGCCTGCTCGAATGCGTTCTGACCGGTGGAGCCGTCGAGCACCAGCAGCACTTCGTGCGGCGCGTCGGGCACAACCTTGCTCATGGAGCGCTTGATTTTGGTAAGTTCGTCCATCAGAGCCTTTTTGTTGTGCAGGCGTCCGGCGGTGTCGATTAGCACCACGTCGATATCGTTAGCCACAGCAGACGACAGGGTGTCGTAAGCAACAGCCGCGGGGTCGGTGTTCTCGGCTTTCTTTATTACAGGCACGTCGGCACGTCGTGCCCATTCCTCAAGCTGCTCCACAGCGGCAGCGCGGAATGTGTCGGCAGCGCCAAGCATCACTTTCTTGCCGGCCATTTTGTACTGGTGGGCAAGTTTGCCAATGGTGGTTGTCTTGCCCACACCGTTCACACCCACAACCATTACCACGTATGGTTTTACTCCGGCAGGGGTTTCGAAGTCGTCGAGCTGCACATCGTTTGGGTTTTCGGCCAGAAGCTTGCAGATTTCGTCGCTGAGCATGGCGTTGAGTTCGTCCTCGCCCATGTACTTGTCTTTGGCTGCGCGCTCCTGTATGCGGTCGATAATCTTCAGGGTTGTTTCCGGGCCTACGTCCGATGTGATGAAGATTTCCTCGAGTTCGTCAAGGAAGTCGTCGTCAATGGTTCTGCGGCCTACGAAAGCGCGTTTGATTTTGCCGAACAGGCCTTCTTTGGTTTTTTCGAGGCCTTTGTCGAGCGTTTCCTGCTTTTTCTCTTTGGAGAACAGTTTTTTGAAGAATCCCATATCAGTGAGTTAAGTGCGCTGTTTAAAATTGAATCACAAAGTTACGAATTTTAATCCGAATGTGCAAGAGGCTAAGGGTCGACGTCGTAATAGAGCGTGAGCTGTTTGTACAAGTCGTCTTTTCGAATATCGATGTACAGGTCGCGCAGATAATGCTTTACCCTAGTCATTGATGCTTCGGGTTCGATTTTGAGCATTATGCGGCGTATGTACAGCGACTTCACACGCGATACCTTGGGCTCGATGGGGCCGTGTACACGGTTGCCGAAGAGTTGGCGCAGCCGCGCGGCGTATTCGGCGGCATGACGCTCCACGGTGGCATTGTCGCGGTGTTTGAGATATATGTTCACAAGGCGTACAAAGGGCGGATAAAGGTATGCTTTGCGCTCTTCGATTTCGTGCTTGTAGAAGCCGGCGTAGTCGTGACGCACAACCTGCTCGATTACCGGATGTGCCGGTTCGCGGGTCTGGATAAGCACCCGGCCGGGTACGTCGCTGCGGCGTCCGGCGCGGCCCGACACCTGCTCCATCATGTTGAAGGCGCGTTCGGCTGCCCTGAACTCCGGGTAGTGTATAAGGGCGTCGGCGTTTACCACCACCACCATGGCCACTCCCCCGAAGTCAAGTCCCTTGGTGACCATCTGTGTGCCTACCAGAATGTCGGCCTTACGTGCCGAGAAAGTGTCGATTATCTGTTGGTAGCCGTTTTTGTTGCGTGTGGTATCGAGGTCCATGCGCAGTATGTTGCGGTTGGGAAAGTAGCGCGATATGTTGTCCTCGAGGCGTTCGGTGCCGTAGCCAACTACGGCGATAGCCGGTTCATGGCATGAAGGACACACCGCAGGCATCGGGTACACCGCTCCGCAATAGTGGCATACCAGCTGCTCGGGCATACGGTGATAGGTCAGCGAAACGTCGCAGTGATCGCACTTGGGTATAAACGCGCATAGTTTGCAACGTGCCATGGGCGAGAACCCGCGGCGGTTGTGAAAGAAAATCACCTGATGTCCGGCGGCGAGTACCTTGCGGGCTTCCATCACTGTATGGTCGGCAAAAGTACCGGTAGTGGCTCCACGCTCGAACTCGCGGTTAAGGTCTATGACCTCGATGGGAGGCAGGCTGCCGCCGCCGTATCGTTCGCTCAGTGTCACCAGTCCGAATTTGCCGGTGGTTGCCTTGTAATATGTTTCCACCGACGGCGTGGCGCTGCCCAGCAGTGTTTTAGCGCCGTGCATGGCCGCAAGCACTATGGCGGTATCACGGCCGTTGTATCGCGGCGCCGGGTCGGCCTGTTTGTAGCTTGTTTCGTGCTCTTCGTCGACAATCACCAGGCCCAGGCGGGCAAAAGGCAGGAATACCGACGAGCGTGCTCCTATAACCACACATGGCTCGTTGCTGCCCAGCAGTTTCTGCCATACTTCCATACGCTCGGCATCGGAGAACTTGGAGTGGTATATAAGCACCCGTGTGCCGAAAACGCGCTGCAGACGTTCGGTCAGCTGTGTGGTAAGGGCTATTTCCGGCACAAGCAGCAGAGTCTGGTTGCCGTCGCGCAGTACATGGTCGATGAGATGGATGTATAGTTCGGTCTTGCCGCACGAAGTCACGCCGTGCAGCAGTGTGATGTCGTGGTCGAAGAAACTGTGGTGTATCTGAGATAAGGCTGTCTGCTGGGCCTGCGACAGTTCCGGCAGGTTGTACTCTGTCTTTCCGGTAAACTGAAAGCGCGATATGTAGCGACGGTCGATTTCCACCAGTCCTTTGTCGGCGAGAGCTTTTACCACAGGGCGAGTAAGCGCCGAGCGCTTCAGGGCATCGTCGAGTGGTACTCCTGACTCCGTTGGGAGTCGGCACTCGCGCCACATCGACAGCAGGGTAAGCAGCATAGTCTGCTGGCGCTCGCTCTGGCCTACTGCCTTGAATACCTTCTTTACGGCATCGGCCTCGGAGATATCGAAAAGCGGTTTTACAAAACTTGTACGCCGTCGGCTGAAGCGTTCGAGCGAGCGTTCGCTCACCTTAATAAGGTTGAGTGCTATAAGGCGGTTTACACTTGCCTCCACATCGTCGCGGCTGCTTGCCTTGGCAAGATCCTTTGAGGTTGTTGTTCCGGAGGAGCGTATCAATTCGAGCAACTGTAAGTCGGAGTCGGACAGCTCAGCGGCCACAGACTCGTCGATTTCATCGGCGGCAAGCTCCACTACGGTTTCGCTTTCGATTCTCAAGCCTGATGGCAGGGCTGCATGAAAAACCTCGCCTACCGAACATAGATAATAGTCGGCAAGCCATTTCCATAACTTTACCTGCGGATGCCGTACTACGGGTTCGTCGTCAAGAGCCACGGCAACAGGCTTCAGCGCCACCCCCGACGGCGCGTGTTCGCTCACAGATTCCACCAGACCGGTATAATAGCGCTTGCCTCCGAACGGTACCAGCACACGGTGCCCGGGTCGGGCCTTGGATGCCATTTCGTCGGGCACGAGGTAGGTGAAGGTGCCGTCGAGCGGCTTTGGAATTATTACTTGGGCATAGATGGGCATAGCGGAGTGTTGGCGGAGAGTTGTGTGTAGCCTTGGCGGAAATAGTCTTTATCGAACTGAGTAAGGTTGATAATGCAGTCGTGGAAAACCACAATGTCGATGTCGAGCGGCATTACCCCTGAAACCTTGGACTGCGGAGTACGGCCATACATGGCCTCGCGCTGCGCCGCAAAGGCAGCCAGCGAATCATAGTCGCCGTCATAATCGCCGCAGCATACAGCGTTGGCATAAGGGTTTCCGAGTCCGGAGTCGTCGGCGTTTTCATAGATGTCCGAAGCACGGAAGTGCTCGAACATAGTGGCCAGCTGAGCCACTATTTCGGCTACATTCAGTTGCTTGCGCTCTACATTGCTGCCGATACAGATTACGGTGTGCAGGTTCACTTTGAAGAATGTCGGAGGGTTATGACGGTAATTTCGGGTGTCGCGCCTATGCGTGCAGGCATACCTACGGTACCGGTGCCGATGTTTACATACAGATTGTGGCCGGCATCGTCGCTATACATGCCACCCCATGTTTTGTAGCGAAATACTGCAGGGGATACACGTCCGGCGCTGATTTGCATGGCATGTGTATGGCCCGAGAGGGTCAGAGGTATGTTCACCTCGGGATGGCCGCTGATATCGTTGGTCCAATGGGCCGGATTATGACTAAGCAACAGTTTGAAGTGCCCGTCGCCGAGGGTAGGGTAAGCGGCCTTGAGGTCGCCATAGTTTTTAAACGGAGGGTCGCCAAGGTTCTCGACTCCAATCAGCATCAGGGTATCGGCTCCGCATACCACCGGGGCATGTTGGTTGAGCAGCAGATTCCAGTTCATGGCGTGTTGCATGTCGTACAGCTGCCGCATGTTTTCGGCCTTTGCATCGTCGGAAGTCCAGTCGTAATAGTCGCCGTAGTCGTGGTTGCCTAATATCGACCAGACACCGTACGGTGCCTTGAGCGCTCCGAGAACATCCACAAAGGGTTCCAGCTCGCTGCTGTGGCGGTTTACGATGTCGCCTGTAAATACAATCATGTCGGGGTTCAGACCGTTGACCTGTTCCACAAGTTTTGTCAGGAACGAGTCGTCGCTGCCATAGGAGCCTGTATGCAGGTCGCTGATTTGTACAATGCGGAATCCGTCGAACCCGACCGGAACTTCGGCAGAAGCAAATTCAACCTTTTTTATGTCGATATTGTAGCGGTTTATAAGTGCGCCCCACCATAGCAGCAGAAAACATGCTACTGCCATTACGATACCTGCCGCAGTGACAGTTTTGCTGCGTCGGCGATGCCACAACTGTGGCAGTTTGGCTATCAGGTCGAAGACTACAAACAGGTATTTCGACAGGTATATGCTCAGATATGCGTACAGACACCACATCAAAGCCAGGAAAGCGCCATCGTCGCCTTGCCTTTTAGGCAGGCAGATAATCACAATCATGGCAATGAAGAATAAAGCTGCGCTCCACAGCTGTATGCGACTCCATAATCTGTTGGCAGTACGCTTCAGCAGTGCGCGGTAAATGTACAGGTCTATGCCGCAGTTGACCAGCAGAAGCACCAGTACGGGGATGAGAGGGAATCGCATATATTCTGTCGGATATTATTCACGACCGCACTCACCTGCGGCAAGCTGGTTTTTGAGCGGATTGGCATACATGGTGAGCATCATGTGGCGCATGTACTCGCGTTCTTTGGCGCTTACATTGTCAATGTCAACCTTGTCGAGCTGGGCGTTGATATAGTTGTCGAAGCGTTCCACGTCGGCAGCCCGGTAATGGTCGGCGAAGCGGTTACAGAGGTTCACCTCGTCGTATGCAATGTAGTTACAGGGATAGATATGGTAGCCGCTATGGATTGTACGGTCGATAATGCGGCAGGCTTCGTGTACCACATGAGTACGGTCTTCTCCGCCATCGTAAGCCATGAGTTCACTGTTGATGCAGCGTCCGATTCTGAAGTGTATGTGGCCTTTGTGCTTGAGTATGCCGGTTTCCATACTGAAGAGGTCGTCGCGCTTGCTCTTTTTGAAATCCGGGTCGCGGCGCTTGAGCAGAAACTCGCGGGCCTTGAGATAGTCGTTGGGGTCGAACTCGTACGAAATCGATACCGGCATCAGGTTTACCGCCAGAATATTCTCCTTGACCGAGCCACCGCCGTCGAGCGACATCATCTTGATAAGGCTTTCCTGAGTCATGTCGTTGGAGTCCTTGGCACGGCCTTCGCGCTGGGCAATCCATACCGATTCGTGCAGTTTGCTGATTGAGAAGTGAATGTAAGCCGACAGCTGGCGCGCTGCCTCCAGAGCCTGCAGGCGCTGAACATCGCGTTTGACAATAAAACTGCGGTTGAGTTTCACCAAATCGCTGATCCACTCGTATATGAGCAGATTGTTGCCTATCGCCACCTGGGTCAGCGGCATTTTGTTGCGTATGAAGCAGAGGTTCAGAAACGAGGCGTCGAGTACAATGTCGCGGTGGTTGGTTATGAAGGTGTAGTTGCAGCCGGGTTCGCAGTTCTCGAGGCCGTCAATAGAAATGCCGTCGGTGGTTGTCTTGGCCAGCAGTTCCAGAAACTCGCCCATTGTCTTGCGCTGGAACTCGTCCTGCGATTTCAGGTCGAGCAACTGTTGTACAAACTTGGGATAATCGACCTGCGGCATTACGTATCGCACCGCATGCTCGAAGCCGTCTTCATTTACAAGCTCGGCCATTTTCTCGCGGAATTCCAGGTCGGTATAGGGGGCTATATCTTTGAAATGCTCGGGTATAATGAGCTGTGTATTATGTTGAGTGTTGTCTTTAGCTTCTGACATGGTGAAGTGATAGTTGGGGATTCGGGATGCAAAGTTAAAAAATTTTGCCCACAATTTCAAATTTAAACAGCTTAGAAGAGGAGGCCTACTTTCTTTCGTTGGCCTCTGCAAGCTGGCGCCAGCGGTCAATCATGTCGGTCATGTCTTTCGGAACGGGGCAGCTGAAAAACATTTCTTCGCCAGTTTCGGGATGCACGAACCCGAGGGTGCGGGCGTGCAGTGCCTGACGAGGACAAATCTGAAAGTTTTTCTCCACAAAGGCCTTGTAAGTAGCCGAGGGTACGCCGCGCAATATTTTGTCGCCGCCGTAGCGGGCATCGTTGAACAGCGGATGCCCTATGTGGCGCATGTGGACGCGTATCTGATGGGTACGGCCGGTTTCGAGCACGCATTTCACTACGGTCACAGGCCCCAGAGGCTCAATGGTCCGGTAGTGTGTCACGGCGTGTTTGCCATAGTCACCGGCCGGAAATACATCCATCTGAAGGCGGTCGCGCAGCGAACGGCCTATATTGCCTTCGATGCGTCCGTCGGCGGGGTCGGGACGCCCCCATACAACGGCTACGTATTCACGCTTGGTGGTCTTGTTGAAGAATTGCTTTCCAAGGTGGGTCTTGGCATCGGGAGTCTTTGCCACCACCAGCAGTCCGGAGGTGTCCTTGTCGATGCGGTGCACAAGTCCCATACGCGGGTCGGCCACATCGTAGTTTGGGTTATCCTTGAAGTGCCATGCCAGGGCATTCACCAGAGTGCCGCTGTAGTTGCCGTGTCCCGGATGCACCACCAGTCCCGGCGGTTTGTTCACCACCAGCAGGAAGTTGTCTTCGTAAACAATGTCGAGGGGAATGTCCTGGGCTATAATCTCAAAATCGTAGCGTGGACGGTCCATCACCACCTGTACCACATCGAGCGGCTTTACGCGGTAGTTGCTTTTCACCGCTTTGCCGTTGACGAGTATACAGCCTGCCTGGGCAGCCTGCTGCACACGGTTGCGCGATGACTTCTGCAGCCTTTCGGTCAGAAACTTGTCGACACGTAGCAGCGCCTGTCCCTTGTCGGCTACAAAGCGGAAGTGCTCGTACAGGTCGCGACCGCTGTCGTCGGTAATGATGATATCTTCGGGTGTTTCATCGGGGGTATAGCCGTCGGCAAAATTTTCAATGCTGTCGTTCGAATCAGTCATATATGTCGTCGGTATAAGAGTCAACTTCGGTCTGACGGTCTTCGGCCACCACTACATCGGGGTCAAACGACGGTTCGGCGTCGTCCGCTGTTAAATCCGAATCGGTTTCTTCATATATGGGGTCAGGCTCCACGGCTTTTCCCACCTCGAGTGTTACCGTGGCTGTAACAGGCAGACTTGAGCCTACGCCGATAGGCTTGCCGTTGTAGAGGGCGCGCTCCACATTGTCGTTATACATCGAGGGTACACTTACCAAACGTACGTTGTTTATACCCATGCTCTGAAGTACACTTATGGCCTGGCGTGACGATATATTGTCGATAGGAGTGGAAATAACAACTTCTTTGGGCGAATAGGCCACGATGGTGACATACACCGGACGGCCTTTCTTTACCACCGCGCCCGCTCTGGGCCACGACTCCAGAATCATGCCGGGAGCCATCTTCTTACGCAGACTTTCAGCGAGGTCGGTGATGTATACCGAGTCGTTGACTTCAATCTCAAGGTTGTTATCGCTGAGAGTGCTGATAGCTTTGCGGTAGTCCATGTATTTTACATCCGGAACCACCGAGGTTTCGCCGTGGTGTGTCCAGGAGTCAAGGAATATCAGAGTAAACCATATCAGCATCAGTATGGCTACAAAGGCCAGTAATATGTTGAAAAGCACCGGATGGTGTCTGAAACTCTTGTGGAGTCGTGATATGAATTCATTCATGTCGGTTCTTCGTTTGTTTGCAGCTGCAAAGTTACGCATTTTTTGCGAAAAGTGCCCAACATTCGCTGTCGAAAGTTAGAACGAGAACTGGCACATGGCACTTGCACGGCGAGCCCAGCGGTGCTCGCCGCTGAAATTTTGCCGTTGCCCTAAGGCGAACTCTGCGCCGAGCTGTATGCGCGGCGTGAGGTTGTAGAAGGCGTTTGCACATATGAATGTGCCGCGTCGGTATTCGTCCGGAGCCTCGTTTTTCGAGAGGTATATATTCTGGCTGGCACTTGCGCTTACAAAAAAATTGTGCTTGAAATTATACTGCACTCCGGCACACCAGCCCATCGACGGCGGAGCTATGAGGCGGCCCGGCTGTCCGTTGTCTGCCACCAGGTCGTAGGCTCCCATGATAAGATCACCGCCCAGAGAGCCGTATCCGTGGCCATAGTTGGCAGTGAGATATAGCGTAAGGGGGTCGGCGGGGTGACATACCGAACTGAGCTGCAGCGCCCAGCCGGCACGGTTTATGTTGGCGCCAGCCACCATATCGCGGTACGACAGCGAGCGTACAATGCCCGCCAGGCGTACATGCTGGCTCTGGTCCCACTGGTACTGAATAAAAGCGGCAGCGTCGGGCAGCCAATTGGTCACGGGGCAGGTATTTTCGTTGTCAGCGGCAATCTGGGTGGCCGGAGTTTCAAGTGATGCGGCAATAGTCCAGCGCTGTCTGAAAGTTTGCATATAGCGCAGCAGTACAGATGTCATCGAAAGCTTGTTGTTAGGGCCGTTGGCATCTATCGTCGGTGGCACAGCCGCAATGTCGGAGAAAGTCGAGCTGGCATAGCCTATGGTAAAATCATTGATAATGGCGTATGCCTTTTTCAAAGTAAAATCGCGTGTCTGGTAGCCGTTGAAATTAGCCTCGATATATACCTGATACTGCCCCAGCATTTTGTTGCGACCTAAGACGCGGAAAAACAGGCAGGTGCCTGCAGGCGAAGTGCCGAAGGCCCTCATATTGGCCGGATTCGGGTGTATAGGTATCAGATAGGGCGAAAAGGCACGAAAGGGTATGGCGCCGCCCCAGTCGTAGTATGCACGCATGCGCACAGCGCCGCCGATACCCATGGCCAGCTGTGAGTCGCGGCTCAGAAACAGAAAATATGGGGCCGCAGGGTCGGAGAAATGGCGAAACTGGTCATAGTAGAACGTTGTGATGATACTGTTTACTGAGTCAATGTATTCTCGACTGCGGGTGTCGACAGCAGTGCCGTCGATATTAATGAACTTATGCGAGGCAATCAGCGAGTCGATCTGTTGGTCGGCAAGGCTTTTCGCATCTGTTGTTCCGCAGCAAAACACAATAGCAAATGCGATTAAAACATAATTTCGGATTCTCATAATCGGATTAATGTGATGAAGTACTTGAAAATGCAACAAGCATAATATGGTTATTGTTTGAAAATTTTTGTAAATTTGCACCATGATACCCCATGAATTATTATCGAAGAAAAACGGTGACGACTGCTGTTTGCTGCTGACCATTGGCCAGCGCATGTTGCTTTTGCTGTGTGTGATGCTGCTTTGCTGGATAGTGGGCAGCGTTCTGAACGGTCTGATAATAGCCAAATTCGGCCAAACCGCGCGAGTACTTCGCATAGCAGCAGTGATACAGAGCCTGCTGCAGATAATACTGCCGTCGCTGGTTACGGCTCTTATGATATCGCGGTATCCGGCCCGGTTTCTTGAGATTGACCGCGTGCCGCGCGCTTCCATGACGCTGCTGTCGATAGCGCTCCTGGTAGTGTCGATGCCAGCGTTCAACAGTGTAATACAGTGGAATGCGTCGCTGCATCTGCCTGATTTCATGCAGGGAGTGGAGCAATGGATGCGGCAAGCCGAGGATAGATCGGCCGCCACCATCCGAATCATGCAGGGCGGCACCTCAGTGGGCGACCTGATACTGAACATACTCATCATAGGCGTAATGGCTGGTCTGGGTGAGGAACTGCTGTTCCGTGGCACCATACAGCGTATGCTTACCACATCGGGCATGAACCCTCATGCAGCTATCTGGATAGTAGCTGTACTGTTCAGTGCCATCCACATGCAGTTTTTCGGCTTTGTGCCGCGCATGCTCCTTGGTGCCTTGTTCGGCTACCTGCTGTACTGGTCGGGCTCGCTGTGGTTGCCGGTGATAGTGCATGCCGCCAACAATATCATATACGTTGTATTCCAGTGGATAGCCCTGCGCCACAATATGCCTGCAGGCAACATCGACGAAATCGGTACACGTCCGGGTGAATATATCTATATTATCGTCAGCGTAATGGTGAGTGCGCTGTTTCTTTGGCGCATACATAGTCTGAGTGCTAATTCGGATAACTGATTCTTAACTGTTTTGTAAATATTTTGGCACAAAAATGTTGCCGTCTGGAATCTTTTTTGTAACTTTGGAAACCTAAGAGGGTGTTTAATAATAAATGTTAAATCCCCGGTGGCGTATCTTTTAGCTAAATTGCTATAAATGAAGAAGGAGCGTAGCGAGCTACGTGACTGATGAATTTTAGCAATTCAGCAAAAGAGACGCCAAGGCGGGGGTAACTTTAAAAATCCATTAATTCAAAAAATAAT
>CAJTRC010000015.1 GCA_910578365.1 uncultured Muribaculaceae bacterium | reverse complement strand
CTTTCGGTAATCATGATACAGTATTTATTGTTTAGTACCTCTAAATTACTAAATATCAGTAATATTACCAAGAGAATCGGCAACTTTTTTAAGCTGCCGATTCAACTTTTTTATGGTGTTCCTTATCCCGAACTCGCGTTCATATCAATAATTCTTATTGCCGTTGCATGGCAGTCTATTTCTGCCGAACGAATTGAAATAGATGATTCGACTTTCTTTGTAGGAAGTAGTTGTACCAGGGAGGGAACACTATATTATAGCGGAGTATGCTATAATTCGGATTTAACTAAAATTACCGGGATATTTGACAAGGACTTAAATCCGTTGCGTGTTTTTTTCATGTTACCGGACAGCACAAGGTTTAATTACGATTCATATACAAGCGGACTCGCTGTATCGACATTTTATCTGCCCGGTCGAAGATACGAGGAATATTTCGAAAACTTTTTGCTACGTTATTATAATTTTGACCGAGGACTTTGGTTTACCGAAAACTTCGCTTATAATAATGATAGTGTATATCCGGTTGATGATGTCAAGGATTTAGAAAATCGAATTGTCGTGCCGATGTTAAAGTATCTGTGCATGCCGGGACTGATGCTTATATTCGTTTACATGAGTTTGGGGCTGATTCCGTTAACGGTACTCAACGATAGAATCCGTCGTATCATTATATGGGTTACGGTTGTGTTATTGGCAGCTGCATGTATATTCGCAAAGGAAAACTATATAAATGGTATATTCTTTCCGGTGTTGGTTTTTCTTATAATATGGTGCTCGGCTTGGCTAATAAAAAAGCGACCTTATATGGTCGCTGTCCGTGCGTTCGCATGTATTGTGGCTATAGGTTTGTTTGTATATGATTATCTGTTAATCGACGAATCTGTACAACTCAATGAAACTGCAGAAGTACAATTCAGATGGCAGAGGGGCAGTGACCCGGTGAAAAGGGCTATAATCAGAAATATTGCCCGAAACCTAATTTCTGTTCCCGGTACAGACCAATATTTATCCAAATATGAACTTCGAAATTATGAGTTCGATATATTATCGGGTGAGTGGATGGGCTGGGTATCAATGCTCTATCCTAATGAAGTAAAAGATAACTTATCGTACAAGGATGCCTCGATAGTCTTGAACAAAATATGCGAAATAAGTGGAAACTACAACTTTGTAATTCCGGATACCGATACATGGGGGAAAGCATACAATGAATCTGATTATAAACTTTTCCGTGAACTCAAGGAGCAGCAGAAGTCCGGTTCAGGCTCGCCTAATCATCTGGGCTTATATGACCTTGAAGGGAGTGTGAGGGAGTGGACTACCTGCCCCGGTTTAATTACAGATATTGAAACCGGCAGGGTTATGCCTGACTATACGTATGCCATTATTGCCGGAGGTTCATATATGGATAATAACTTCGCAATGAAGAATTATCATAAAAGTATGAACACATTGTGTGGTCTTAGAGTAGCGTACGGAAAAACTGTCAAGCCTGACTATATGGTTGTAATTGAGGACATGACAGAAAAAGATAAACCATCCGGTAGTATCACCTTGTTAAAACGAGTAGATGATACAGACTTGTCATCCATGAGCGCTGATGAAGTAATCGACTATCTGGTTTCGAAAAGTGGGTCGGAACGTACTTATCATATTGTCAGAATCGATTCGTCGGGCAATGAGAGGAACGATGTCGTAAAAGTTGCCGCTGACAACGCCCCATTTAGTGTGCTTTTGTGGCCACGTGGTGTGTCTTACAAAGAATAATACTCCGTAGCGCCTATCACTTCTCTTTTATAATCAGCAGTACGTCGCCGGGTTTGAGCTCGAGCGAGCCGTTTGGAACCAGATGCTCGCTGCCGCGCCGTACCATCATCACCAACGAACCGGCAGGCAGATGCATGGCGCTTAGTGTGTTGCCGCACTCGAGGTCGCGTTCGGTAAGCGTGAGGGTTTGCAGCGATGTTGGCAGCTCGTCGGAGAGTTCTACGCCGAAGTCTTCGTCGTCGGTGCTTGTATTGTCGATTAGTTTCAGACGGCGGGCGGCGGTCAGTATTGTGGTGCCCTGTATGAGTAGCGACAGCAGGGTTACGAAAAATACAATGTTGAAAATCTGGCCGGCGTTTTCGATATCGGCCACCACAGGGTAGGTGGCGAATATTATCGGTACAGCTCCGCGCAGGCCTACCCACGAAACGAACAGCTTGGAACGCAGACCGATGCCACGTAGGGGCGAAAGCGACAGAAACACGCTTAGCGGGCGCCCTACCAGAATCATAAATACGCCTATAAGCAGCGATACAGCGGCCACGTCGAGCATTTCGTGGGGATTCACCAGCAGGCCGAGCATCAGAAATACCACAATCTGTGCCAGCCAGGTCATGCCGTCGATAAACTTGTTGATGCCGCGGTGCCCGGCTATGCGGGCGTTGCCTATCACTATGCCCGAGATGTAAACGGCAAGATAGCCGTTGCCGGCCATAGCTGTGGTGATGGCAAAGGTGAAGAATACACAGCCGATAATGAGTATGGAAATCATGGATGTGGCCTGAGCGGCGTCTTCCTGTACGTCGGCTTTGCTGCCAATACGTCGGTAGATGCCGATAAGCCACAGCGTGCACCGGCCCATAAGAAAGCCGCTTGCGGCGCCTACACCGAACTGCAGCAGCAGTTCGAGCAGTATCTGTCCGGCCGAGAGGCCTCCGCCGAGGGTAATGGTCTGGAGTAGTATTATGGTGAGCATGTAGGCCATAGGGTCGTTCGATCCGCTTTCAAGCTCAAGCATGGGGCGCAGATTGTTGCGCAACGACACTTTCTGGCTGCCCAGAATGCCGAACACCGAGGCTGAGTCTGTCGACGACATTGTGGCCGCCAGCAGCAGCGAGGGCAGCAGCGCAAAGTGTATGTTGGTCCAGTTCATCCCCGACAACCACCATATAAACAAGCCGGTGACCATGGCCGTGACAAGCACTCCGGCGGTAGACAGTATCAGGCCCGGCAGGAGTACGGGCCGGATGTCGGACAGGCGTGTGCCCATGCCTCCCGAAAACAATATCACACACAGGGCTATCATGCCTATGAACTGAGCACTGTGCATGTCGCTGAAGTGGATGCCCAGTCCGTCGGTGCCGAAGGCCATGCCCACAATCAGAAATATCAGCAGCAGGGGCAGACCGGTGCGGTAGCTCGATTTGCCTATCAGTACGCCGGCGATAAGCAGGGTCGCTCCTGCCAGCAATATGTTTTCCGATGTAAAGAAATCCATAATCGTCGTCGCGTTCGGGTTTGGTTGAAAATCATACAGCTACACTGCGGAAACATATGTCGGTGGCGTCGGCGTAGGTTTCGAGCAGGCGTTGTGTAAGGGCTATCACCTCGTCGTCGGGCATTTCGCTGCCGAACACGTTGATAGTCATCAGCAGGCGCCGGGTGTCGGCAGAGAGTTTGGTGCGGTCGTTGTCGGAGGTAGGGGTGCCGATTCCGCCGGCGGCGTCGCGCCATATTGGCAGGCCGGCGATGTTAAGCGGGCTGCGGCCTATGGCCTCGTATGGCTCGCCCTCGCGTCCGATGCCGAAGGTTATGCAGCTGCCTTCGACTTTTGAGGCGTCGAAGCCGCCGATACTGTGTCCGGTCATTACCGACAGCAGGTTTATCAGGTCGATAACGCTGAGCGAGCGGTATAGGTCGAGCCCCTTGACCATGCGTCTGCATAGGGCTTCGGCCGACGGGCGGTAGCGGTTGGGCTCTTTGCCGAAGCGCTTGTATGCCGCGCGGGTAGCGGCTATGGCCGGCCGCTTATTTATGTCGGGCATCTGATGCAACTGCCTGAAACTGTCGGCGAACTGCTCGAGTTCGCTCCACAGCGTGTCCGGTGTGGGGCCGTTTGCCACATTACATTCCACCTGTATCACATGGTAGTCGGGCCACAGTTCTTTTATGGCAGGGTCAAACTTTATGCTAATCATCGTTTTACGTATATTGAATCGATTTTTACGAATGGCCTCCACGGTGCCACAATAGTTGCATACCAGCCTTGGCCACCTACGGCGGGATAGCCGTCGGCTACTGTTTCGTCGGTATATTTTATCCAGGGCAGCAGCGAATTATGGCTTTCGATGCGGAATTTTTCAGGCTTGTTTTCGGTAACCAGCACCATGTAGTGCTGCGGAGCATACTCCAGCGCTGTATCTGCCGGAGCTTCAAGCCGGTTGATTGCGGCCGGGTATAGGCGCAGAGGCGCTGCGCCGGGGAAGCGGCGCGCGAAGTCTTTCATTATGGTGCGGCGGGTTTCGTGCGCGCCATAGCCGGTAATGTCTTCGTAGATACGGAATTCGCGGACAAACGGGTTCAGCGAGCCGAGGGTGCGGTCGTATAGCACCACGCCGTCGTGCGAGTAGGTGTACATTTCGGTGATTTCGCGGTACTGGCGTCTGACATGGCGGGCGCAGCTTATCTGGTGTATGCACAGCAGCAGCGACAGAGCGCCCAGCACAGTAAGCCATACCTTGTTGAAGCTGTGCCGTGGCAACATGCGCATCAGCGCTATTATGGCGGCCATCTCGGCTCCGAACAGCTGTCGGTTGCTGTAGACGCCAATCCAGAGGTTGAACAGCAGCAGTATCACCGCAGTATTGAGCCACAGTGCCGAACAGCGCCACAGGCTGCGCCAGCTGCGGCGGTGGCGGAAGTGCAGCCACAGCATTACTGCGGCAAGCACGTATACTGCCCGGAGGGCCAGAACCATATAGAGCAGCGAATCGCCGAGGGCTATGTTCATGCGTCCGCTGCGAGCCAGAGTGCCGGGTGCCAGACATGCGCTCAGAGTGCCGAGCCAGTAGAATCCGAGCCACAGACTTCGGCGCACACCTATACGGCAACGCCTGCGGAGCCACCAGATGCCCAACGCAGCCGACAGCCCTATAGAAAGTGCTTCCTGGCCGTTGCCGGCCAGCAGTCCGAGCAGGGCTATGCCTATGCTTGCGGGCCATCCGGCGCGTGCTTTGTGGACAAACAGGTACAACCATGCAAGGGTGAGAGTGAACATCCACACAAAGCCAATCTGACAGCTTGGCATCATCTTGGTTATGAACGTCAGCGGAATCAGCGCTGCCGCCGTGGCCACCGCCACGGGATGACTCATGGGTCTGCGGATACCGCCGAAACGTACTATCAGCCATGCGAATATCAGATACACAAGTGCGTTGCACAACGTGAACATGCCCTGACCCAGGACGCCGCAGAAGAGTTGCACAAGGCTGTGTGCCACCACGCGACCGTTGGTGTTTTGATAATGGGCAATCTGCGACGACACTATATCGCCTGCAGACTCAATCTGTCCGTGGCTCGTCCAGACGTGGTCATGGATTACGAAGCCATAGTCTACATCGTCGCCAAGCCATACCACGCTCGATGTCATCCAGGCCATCAGCGCGCACAGGAGGGCCATTGCCGCCCACGACCATCCGCCTGCAGTCGAAGCGGAGTGAACTGTGTTTTTTCTCATTTGTCTTGCTCGTTCCGTTTTGTCAGACAAAATTAGCCAAATTATTGCTATTTGCCAAGAACTCCTTCAAGAAAGTGTGAACTGTATAGAAAAGTTATCGGTTGTTAAATGTTAGCGCGGTTACGTATAAATACTTTCTAATTATAAATTTTTACCCCCCCCGTTCATGTTTATAATTATAATTATTTACGATTATCCAATATATAAATTAAATATGCAAGAATATTAAAGTTAAACAAGGTTAAATATGGGATTATATTTAAGCATTTTGTTGTGGATATGGCAATGATAGTATATATTTGCCATCGTATTCAATCAAAATCAAACTTTAATACCTATTCCTGATGAAAAAACTTACTGCATTAGCATTGTCCGCGATGCTGTCCGTGTCAGTTCTGGCGCATGCCGAACAGGTGGCGAGTACTCCGCAATACACCGGAGAAAAAGCCGACGACCTGTTCTCGTATGTAATAACTTCGCCGGCAGAGGGAGATGAGTCCTTCTATTCGATACAGCTTCAGTTTCCGCAAGCGGCTGAGCTGAGTTTCGTTCCGTCGTGGTCTGAATGGTCAGCCTATGTTTCATTTAAGATGAACGGTAAATCATTCGTACCACTATATGCCTATCACAGCAAGGGGGATACCGACAACTCCATTAATCTCGACCTCGGCGGTTTCAATGCGAGTATCGATGACCGCTGGGAAGTCAAAATCGACCCGGGTTTGTTTGCCCTCCACGATGCCGATGGAAATAAGCTGGGCGAAAACCCGCTTATGGAGATTGTGGTGACTGAAGGTCTGCCTGTGAGCAAAGTTGACTTTTCATTCAAGAGCGAACCCGTAAGTTACGACCCATATGCCCCCGATATGCTCATTGCCGAGGTGTCGGAGGTAAAACTTACATTTCCCAAGCTCGATATTATTACAGCGGATGCCGATAAGGCGGTGGTTACACTTGGCGGTACAACTGTAGATAAGTCGGCCTATACAGTTACAGCCAACGGAACCGACAATACCATTAAACTTGAATTCAATCCGGCGCTTGTTTCTGACGAAGACGTTCAGCTGCTTATTACCTTCCCCGAGCAGTCGCTGACGGGTAAGAAGGGCGATGTCACCGACGTCAATCTCAGAAAGGTCGAGAATAACTATTACATTGTAGTTCCGGCTGTGAAATATGACCTGTCAATCGACTTCGCATCCCCGAAGCCCGATACCGACGGCAACATCAGTCTGAGCAAGCTCAAGTCGATTCTGTTCTTCACATGCGACGACAGCAACGTAAAGGCATCTGGCGGCTCGACCCCGAACTTCACACTTAAGGAGGTGAACGGCGATTTTGAAACCTCGGTCAAGCTGTCGTTTATCAACGGTTACGCTCCTGGCAAATCGGCTTTTCAGGCTACGTTTGCCGAGTACCCTGTGTACAACGGCGAATACACCCTTACTTTGGCCAAGGGTGCCATTGGTGACACCCGCTGGCGTATCGACCATTCTATGGGGCATACGAACGATGAACTTGTTCTGAGTTTCAATGTTATAGATGGCGAAGACCGTCCGGCGACTCCGCACATCGACCTGTCGGCAGTTTATACCGCCACAGAAGCAATAGCTGTGAAGGGTATACCTTCAGAAGACGATGTGTACTGGTATGCCAGCCTGGTGGAGGCATCGCAGTGTCCGACCGACAGCGAACTCCTTGAGGCATCGCTCGACTTCTTCA
Source organism: uncultured Muribaculaceae bacterium (assembly GCA_910578365.1). Classification (GTDB taxonomy): domain Bacteria; phylum Bacteroidota; class Bacteroidia; order Bacteroidales; family Muribaculaceae; genus CAG-873. The sequence goes on along the minus strand of CAJTRC010000015.1, from coordinate 28,764 downwards.
AGACGGGCGCCGCGCTGTTCGGCATGGACTGGGTGACTATATTCCGGATGACCGCCAAAACCGGCGAACATACCTGGGGTTTCGGCGACCTTAATTCGTCGACCGACTATGTTGTATATGCCTACGGACTCGACGGCGAGGGTGCAGTCTATATGCCGCTTACTAAAATCGAGGTGCGCACTGCCGATCCTGTCGTTTCCGACAATACATTCAACCTCGAAGTGCTTTCGGTTGAAGACGGCACCGAAAACGAAACCAAAAAAGTCACTCTCAAGATAACTCCGACCAACGACGATGTGTACACCGCAGTTATTTACGACAAATATCTTGGCGACGACTATGATTTCGACGACGAAACCTCGCACAAGAGCTTCCTGCGCGGTGTTCTCCGTCCGCTGGTGTCCTCTGAGCGCCTATACAGCGGTGAGCAGACTGTGGTGTTTGACAACGTGAAAATCGATGCCGTGATGCAGGCAGCCGTATTCGGCTACGAAGACTATGAAACCACCCTGGCTACACGTGCCGATTTCAATACTGTCGATGACAGCTTCGAGGCAGTGGTTGTAAAGGCCTACGAGCCGGGCATCACCGGAGCGTCCGCTTCGATTTACTCATTCGACATGGAACGCCCTTTTATGGCCGGAGTTATCAGCAAGGCCGACGCCGAGGCTCTCGGCGGTATCGACAAGATACACGAGGAATACAACGTGCCCATGTGGGTAGCGTCCGGAATGGACTACTACGACTGGCGTCTGTTTGCTCAACGCGACCTTAAGCGTCAGGCTCTCGACGGTCCGCTTTCTGATATCATCAGTGTTGCCGCTCTCCGCTGGGATACCGAATACTATGTATACGGATACCTGATGGATGAAGGTGGCTACCGCACATCGCCGGTATTCTACGATTCGTTCACGACAGCTTCGTGCAATCAGGCCGACAACAGCTTTGAGTTAATACTCGAAAGCGTGACATCCAACGTTCCATATTCGTCCGATACATACACTGCAGAAATGACCATTATCCCCACCGATAAGAATGCTTCTTACGCTCTCTATTACGGTGAAACCTACGACTTCGAGAGCTATCTTGAAGAGGGCCGCCTGGACGACTGGATGTACGATGTGTTTATGAGTCGCAAAGTTAAGAAAACCTATTCCGGTGAGCTGAATTTCGGCTATGGCACTGTTCGTGAAGGCATGAGTTATATCCTTGTAGTGGCAGGTTTCGACGAGGCCCCCAATACAGCCCCCGCATGGATGCTGTTCAATAAGGACGGTGTTTACGGAAACTCATGGTCCGGAATATCGGACGCGGCAGGCGGTAAGCCGTGTGTGCTGCATGTTATTGGTCGTGACATATATCTGGCAGGTGAATTTAACGAGGCTGCGGCATATAGTGTGAGCGGACTGAAGGCAGGTGTATTCCGCAACGGCGTATGCAGCGTTGACGGCCCCGGCTGCTATATAGTACGCGTACAGACCGCCGCCGGAGTGGAAACATATAAGGTAGTAGTGAAATAAGCCGCATAATGACAGCCTGTTTGACTCATTGATGTAGCAGAATCTTACTCGCTGTAATTGTATAATAAATCTCACACGGGGCGCACAGAGGAACATAAAGTTCTATGTTTTAATCACCGGTTTTAAGTGAATTGTATGTTTCTCTGTGCGCACACTGTGTGAGATTTATTCAACACCGCTAAATTTCAGAAACATAATGAAAAAGACAAAAATACAGACAACAGCCATGGCTATGCTCGCTTGCGCAGCAGTGTTGAGCGCCTCGGCTTCGGAGATTACCCCGGTGATACAGAGATCGGCGCCCGGCAACTGCCTTGTTACATCGTTTCCGGTGCGTACAGCGCAGTCTGCCCCCGCAGCCGCGGGGGCGGCTACAGCCCAGCTTACTGTCAGTGTGGTTATCGACAATGACCGCAACCAGGAGGTGGCAAACGTACTGGCTATTTCCGCCAATCCGCAGCATCCGGCAATGTATGAGTTCGCGAAGTCGGGAAATGTGTACTCCGGAACTGTCGAAGCCGGTGTATATGACCTGGTGGTCAATATCAAATCAGATGATGAAGATACACAGATACTGCTCTTCGAGGAGGATGTGGAGGTGAGTGGAACCAAACGCGTTATGGTCAACCAGCGTAACGCAACCATTTCAACCGTAATCGACCGTATGTCGCCATCAGGTATCGAGTTGATGTTGCCCTCGACAGATGGCTATGGCAACTGTTCGGTGGTCGACCATATTATGATGCTGCATCACAATGACTTCGGAACATTGCTGCAGGACGAGGTGGCCTCATTTCGCAGATGCTGCACTCATGTATCTGTCAATGTTATACCACAGCGCTTTTCGCTGACCCGAATGGATATATATGTATGGAACCAAGGCCCTGTGTTCACGGTCATACCCATCGACTTTACCAAGGAACACAACGGGCCGACCGCCGACGGATGGCACAGCGTTTCGGCCACATTCGCCGAAACCCCGATGAGTGCAGCCTGGAGAGCTCGTCAGGAGCCGCCGCAGTTTAATATGACAGGCTTCTTTGTGGTGGCCGGCAAACATTGTAACGCATACGTGGGTGTCGGTAACTACAACCACGAGTTTCCCACCGATAGAATGTACTATTGGGCCCCCGAGGGCTATGGCGGCTACTATGAATACTATCCGGTGCTGCGCGATAATCTCATAGAGATGGCCGATGCTTCCGTGTCGTCGATGCCTTACAGGATGACTGAAGCAGGGCTGCGGCCGAGCGGCCTCAACCTTGCCGGCGACGGCAATCTGATGCTTCACGACGGCAAGCTCCCCGACTCGGGTCACCCGTGCTACAGCGACCCTCTGCCCGACGACGCCATACTCGCCAATGCTGTTCCGGCGCTGGTGTGCTTGCCTTCGTCGACAAACAATCTGAAATGGGATAACGGATTCCTGTATGATTTTACCGGACGCTACGGCGAGAAACTTGGCATCAACTCATTTAACTTCACCGATATACTCACAGTAAACGAGCTTGCGCAGATAGGCGATTACCGCCGCACTCTAAGTATAAAGCGCGACGGCACCGAAATCTGCTCGTGGCCGGGTGGATTTGCACGATGGCTCGACTGGGGCAACGGCGAAATGTACAGTATGGAGATGACAATGAGTAATGTGCTTATCGACGGCGAAACCGAAGGCATCAACAATGCCACGCTCACCTACAGCCCCGCCGACGGCTATATTCCCACCCTGACTTCGCTGCAGTTGCGCGATAACGGCATAGCTGCCGACCGCTTTACGGAGTGTGCCGACGCCACACTCGAGCTCACGGCGGCGACATTCTCTTTTGCAGGCTATATGAACTTCTCGTTCAAGGCTCCGTCGGCTGTCAAGGCTGAGTATGCTCCGCATGGAAGCGACGAATTTTCCGAACTGCCCCTGAACGAAGTTCCCGAGAATTTTTATCTTCCCGGCTACGGCACGTATTACAGGGCTTCGCTTGGCGGCGTAGACCGTGAGAGCGCCGACAAGTGGTACGACCTTCGCATCACCGTCAACGGTGCGGAAGGTTCCGCACAGACCCAGGTTCTTTCGCCTGCATTCCGTCTGGAGAGTCCGTCCGGAGTCGACAATATCGAAACTGCCGCAGGCGAAAGTCGTTGCGATATCTATTCAATCGATGGCCGCACTGTGGCCCGTGGCGTGAGTAATTCGGCTGTTCAGCACCTCGAATCCGGTATTTACATAGTGGTCGAGGGCGGTAAAGCGACTAAGGTGATTATCTGAACGATTTATAAATAATAAGAGCCTGTTGTTTAAACAAACTCTAAAAATAACAGCGGGTGTTGCAGAACTGTTCTGCAACACCCGCAATGTTTGTCGATACGCTTGCTTACTTGTAATACTTGCTTACTTGTAATAGTTGTCGGCTATCTCGCGAATTGCCAGCAGGATATTTCGGTCGGCCTCGGTAAGCTCGATGCCTCGGCGATTCATAGCGCGTGAAGCGATGTCGAAGAATTTATCCATGGGTACGTCGGAGAACCCTGCCGTGCCGCCTTCGAGGAAGCTGGCTACGAAATTGCGCGGGAATCCGGCTCCGTGTATGTTGCAGCCAACGCCCACTACTGTGGCGGTGTTGAACATGGTGTTGATGCCGGCCTTGGAATGGTCGCCCATGATAAGGCCGCAGAATTGCAGGTCGGTGCGCAGAAAACGGTGGGCCGGGTAGTTCCACAGCTTAATCAGCGTGTAGTCGTTCTTGAGATTCGAGGCCACGCATCCGGCGCCAAGGTTGCACCATTCGCCTATGACGGCGTTGCCAAGGAAGCCGTCGTGGGCCTTGTTGGAGTAGCCCTGCATAACCACATTGTTGAGCTCGCCGCCGGCCTTGCACCAGGGGCCGAGGGTGGTACCTGGGTATATTCTGGCACCCATGTTCACGGTGGAGTGGGGACCTATGGCAATTGGGCCCCGCAGAGTGGCGCCCTCCATGATTTCGGCCTGAGGGCCGACATATACAGGGCCGTTTTTTACATTTATTATACAGCCTTCGACTGTGGCGCCCTCGGCGAGGAACACCCGGTTGCGGTCGCCGATTACAGTTACACTGTCGCTGACCGGGGCCGACTGCTGCCCGGTTGTGATGCGTGCGAAATCGTCGCATATGGCACGGCCGTTCAGCAGAAAAATATCATAGAGATTGTCAACAGCCATAATGTCGTCGCTGTATTCGATATGCTCGTGGCCGTCGCCTACGGCTGCAATGCGTCGGTCGCCTTTATACAGGGCCTGCCCCGGATTCAGCGCCATCACAGCCTGGGCGAGCTGTTGGTCGGGCAGTACATTGCCTGCGATAAGCAGCAGATTGTCGGCGGTTACGTCGGCCTCGCATGGAAACTTCTCCGAGAGGTAGTGCTCGGTAAGCCATGAGTACTCGCCGAAAAGGTAGTAAGCCCATTTTTCGGCAATGGTAGTAATGCCCACGCGCAGAGCGCCTACAGGGCGTGTATAAGTAAGCGGCAACAGATTGTCGCGCACGCTGTCGGGGTCGAAAATAACAAAGTCCATAAGTATGTGATAGAAAATAACGATGCAAAAATACGAAAAAATTGTTTTTTCAAAAAATTATAGCCTAACTTTTTGAAAATCGGACAAAAAGTTGTAACTTTGCGCCACATTGGCGTGCGCTTCGCGCGCACGTCTGAACATAATTAACCATATTTATTAACTTTTTAAATGACTGAACTCAAAAACTCGCCCGTCGAAGATTTCGACTGGGACGCCTACGAAAACGGCGAAACCGCTGGTGAAAAATCCCGTGAGGAACTCACCAAAACTTACGACGAGTCGCTCAACACCGTTAAGGACAAAGACGTAATCGAAGGTACCATCATCGCCCTCAACAAGCGTGAGGCTGTGGTTAACATCGGCTACAAGTCTGACGGTATCATCCCCATGAACGAATTCCGCTACAACCCCGACATCAAGGTTGGCGACGTAGTTGAAGTGTTCATCGAAAACCAGGAAGACAAGAAGGGCCAGCTCATCCTGTCTCACCGTAAGGCTCGTGCTTCCCGCAGCTGGGAACGCATCAATGCCGCCCTCGCTAACGATGAAATTATCAAAGGCTTTATCAAGTGCCGTACCAAGGGCGGCATGATTGTCGATGTATTCGGCATCGAAGCCTTCCTCCCCGGTTCGCAGATTGACGTTAAGCCCATCCGCGACTACGATATGTTCGTTGGCAAGACCATGGAATTCAAGGTGGTCAAGATCAACGAAGAATTCAAAAATGTTGTTGTTTCGCACAAAGCTCTCATCGAGGCCGAACTCGAACAGCAGAAGCGCGAAATCATCAGCAAGCTCGAAAAGGGCCAGGTACTCGAAGGTACCGTCAAGAACATCACCAGCTACGGTGTGTTCATCGACCTCGGCGGTGTCGACGGTCTTATCCACATCACTGACCTCAGCTGGGGCCGCGTAAGCCACCCGAGCGAAGTGGTTGAGCTCGACCAGAAGCTCAACGTGGTTATCCTCGACTTCGATGACGAAAAGAAGCGCATAGCTCTTGGTCTGAAGCAGCTCCATCCCCATCCATGGGATGCCCTCAGCGCCGACCTCAAGGTGGGTGACCACGTTAAGGGCCGCGTAGTTGTTATGGCCGATTACGGCGCATTCCTCGAGATTGCTCCCGGTGTGGAAGGTCTGATTCACGTAAGCGAAATGTCGTGGTCGCAGCACCTCCGCAGCGCTCAGGACTTCATGAAGGTTGGCGACGAAGTTGAAGCCGTTATTCTTACCCTCGACCGCGAGGAACGTAAGATGAGCCTCGGCATCAAGCAGCTCAAGAACGACCCCTGGGAAAATATCGAAACCAAGTATCCCCTTGGTTCGCGCCACACAGCAAAGGTTCGCAACTTCACCAACTTCGGCGTATTCGTTGAAATCGAAGAAGGTGTTGATGGTCTTATCCACATCAGCGACCTCAGCTGGACCAAGAAAATCAAACATCCAAGCGAATTTACTCAGATTGGTGCCGACATCGAGGTTGAAGTTCTCGCTATCGACAAGGACAACCGTCGCCTGAGCCTCGGCCACAAGCAGCTCGAAGAAAATCCCTGGGATGTATTCCAGACTGTATTCACCGTTGGTTCGGTACACGAAGGTACTATCGTAGAGATGCTCGACAAGGGCGCTGTTGTAGCTCTGCCCTATGGTGTTGAAGGTTTCGCAACTCCCAAGCACCTGGTTAAGGAAGACGGTACTACAGCCAAGGTTGATGAAAAGCTCAACTTCAAGGTTATCGAATTCAACAAGGACAGCAAGCGCATCATCCTTTCGCACAGCCGTATCTTCGAAGACGAAGTTCGTGCCGAAAAGGCTGCTGAACGTAAGGCTAAGCGCGCTCCCAAGGCTCCCCGCGAAGAGGCTCCCGTACAGGCTCCTCTGGAAAAGACCACTCTCGGCGACCTCGAGGCTCTCGCTGCTCTCAAGGAAAAACTCTCGAAGTAATTTTTCCATGTATAACTATAAAAACGGCTGTACCCTCGCGGGTGCGGCCGTTTTTTCGTAGTTGCGACGGCGGGAGGCCGTCGGATGTCAGACGATGTACATAATTTTTTCACATATTTTAACCGGTAGGGTGTAACTTTTGACTGGCGAATGCGTCATACTATAGGTGTTGCACAGGTGCGGCACTTAATCTACAATCTACAATCAAATAATTACGTTTCCAAACTATTAATTTAACGACACATTATGTCTGCATTCCGAAAAGCGCTTACGGCGCTTGCAATCCTCGTGTTGCCGGCGGGCGCATATGCTTTTAAGCTCAGCGGCAAGGTAACCGATGCTCAGGGCGAGCCTCAGGCTTTTGCCACCTACCACATTTATCTTCAGTCCGACACCACCAAGGCTGTCAAAGCCGGTACCGCAGGTGCCGACGGAGATATCAGCACCACACTGGCCAAGGCCGGAAAATACACACTGCACCTCTCTTATGTAGGAGCTGCTGACAAGCATGTTGACTTTACCGTCCGCAACGCCGCCGATGATGTGGATCTCGGCACAATATCAATGGACGAAGCGGAGAATACTCTCGGTGAACTCGAGGTGGTGGCCCAGAAACCGCTCGTAACCAAAGAGATTGACCGTGTAGGCTACGACGTCCAGGCTGATGCCGAGGCTCCGACCAGTAATCTTTCCGACATGTTGCGCAAAGTTCCGATGGTGGCCGTAGATTCCGATGGTACTATTACAGTTAATGGGTCGTCGAATTTTCAGGTTTATAAAAATGGCCGCCCGTCGAAAAGCTATTCGAACAACGCCAAGGATATATTCAAAGCCATTCCGGCCTCGATGATAAAACGAATCGAAGTCATTACCGAACCCGGCGCAAAGTACGATGCCGAAGGGGTAGGAGCCATACTGAACATTGTAACCTTGGACGACCTTGTGATCAAAGGTGTGATGGGCAACGTGGGGCTTGAGATTTCAAACAAAAATCTAATACCCGGTGCCAATCTGTGGTTCAATACGCAAATCGACAAGGTTGCCTTCTCGGTTTACGGCGGCTACCGTAATTTAAATCATAAAGACCGCGAGGAGGAAAGCTTTTCGGAGATGACGTACGACAACGGCAATACCACCAGCAGTCACAGCCATAGCCTTTCGAAAGGCAACATGGGTTATTTCGGCGGCGAGGCCTCGTTTGAACTCGACTCGCTCAACCTGTTCACCGCCGAATTCAACGGCTTCTATTATGGATTCAATTCCAAGGGCACCGGCAGCGACAGCATGACAGCGCCCGACGGTAGTCCCATCTACAGCTATAACAGCAATTACACTGTGCCGAGTACATCGTATTTCGACATCGATGCCTCGGTCAACTACCAGCATCTGATGCGCAATCCGGGCGAAATGATTAATATCGGCTATCAGGTATCGACAAACAAAAATCACAACAACACCGATACCGAGTACACAGACCTTGTGAATATGTCGGTTGATTACTCAGGAATAAAAATGAAGTCGGATTTGAAATTTATCGAACACACCTTTCAGTTCGACTGGACCAAGCCCTTCGCAAAAATTCATAGCATTGAGCTCGGTGCAAAAGCCATTATACGTCGTAATCACTCGCTGTCGCACTATGATTATATAGGTTCGCGCGAGGAAGATGTTGACTTCTCGCACATCACTGATGTGGCAGCCCTCTATGCCCAGTACTCGGTTAAACTTGGCAAAGTAGGTTTGCGCGCAGGCCTCCGCTATGAGTATTCGCACCTCAAGGCTGAAGAAAAAGACGGCGACAATGCCTATAGCAGCAACCTAAATGATTTAGTGCCGTCGGCTGCCGCATCATGGCAAATCAACGATGCAAATTCGCTTGCGTTCAATTATGCCGCCCGAATCAACCGGCCAGGCATCAACTTCCTCAATCCGGCGGTAAACGAAACCCCCAACAGCATGAATTTCGGCAATCCCGACCTGAGTTCGGCCATGCACCACTCGCTCAAGCTCACCTATATGTATATAGCGCGTAAGTTCAACTGCAATTTCAGTGTCGACTACGAATTATCCAATAACGGTATAGCCGGAGTAAACTACCTCGAGGATAATCGCATGGTAAGTACATACTATAACATCGGTCATGCGCGCAATCTGAATTTCAGCGGATTCTTCCAGTGGTCGATAACCGATAAAATTACCCTGATGGGCAATGCCGGACTTGCATATACCCGTTTTACGCAGCCGGACATCGAAGGAGCCAAGCTCGAACTATCGCGCTGGACACCCTTCTTCTATGGACGCTACAGTCATAAACTGCCGTGGAAACTCAGCGCTCAGCTGGGCATGTTTATGTTCAGCTCAAAGCCCTCGGATGTTTACAGCTACAACGATGTAGGCCGCTTTTCGAATCGCGCCGTGTGGACTATATCGCTTGGGCGCAGCTTCCTGAAAGAAGACCGGCTCAACGTGCGCCTGGAGGCTATTAACCCCATAGGCCGCGGCACCAGGCAGTGGGCGAGTATAACCACCAACGGCGACTATACCGGACGCATGGTGTCGACAATCAGGCACTTGAAAGGCGTGCGCCTCAGTATCAGCTACCGCTTTGGCTCAATGAACAGTATAGTAAAGAAAACCGCACGCAGCGTATCGAACGACGATATGGTAGGCGGGCGTAGCGCTTCGGGCGCGAGCGGCTCATCGGGCGGAGGCATGTAAGCCCCGGCAGATAAACAATGCAGAGAGGCGTTTCTGTGTCGCATCGGCGCAGGAATGCCTCTCTGTGGCTATGTACACTTTGCGAGGCATTGCTTTTGAAAGTCTAAGCCTTGATTTGTGAATTAATTTTCAGAGTTAATTTAACTCGGCAAATATTTGGCAGTTAGGAAAATAATTACTATCTTTGCACCGAAAAATAGGGTATTCACGCGAGAGTTTATAGCTATTCATTTGAGTATGAAAGCAATAGCTCGATGTGCGGTACGCTGTTTCAACGTAAGAAACAATACAAAACAGATAAGAAAACTAAAGTAAAGTAAAACAAAACAAACTAAGATGCCTACTATTCAGCAATTAGTAAGAAAAGGACGTGTGGCTCTGGAAGACAAGAGCAAATCGCCTGCACTCGACAGCTGTCCCCAGCGTCGTGGTGTGTGCGTGCGTGTCTACACCACTACCCCTAAGAAGCCTAACTCGGCTATGCGTAAAGTCGCTCGTGTTCGTCTTACCAACGGTAAGGAAGTCAACTCCTATATCCCCGGTGAAGGTCACAACCTGCAGGAACACTCAATCGTACTTGTACGCGGCGGTCGTGTAAAGGACCTTCCCGGTGTACGCTACCACATTGTTCGCGGTACCCTTGATACCAGCGGTGTTAAGGATCGTACCCAGCGCCGCTCCAAATACGGTGCCAAGCGTCCTAAGGCCGGTGCAGCCAAGAAGTAATCGGAGTCTGTGACTCTGGTGAAGTTATCTCAACGCACCGCGAGATTCTTTTAAAATTTAAATTAAATCTCGTTTTTGACATTCTTGAAAAGCTGTAAAAGCAATATGGTTGAGTAAGCCGGCGTCAGAGGACGCGGCTGAAGATAACAAGCTGCAAGCAACCAAGCATTCAAAAACACAACTTGTAAACAAACTAATGAGAAAAGCCAAGCCTAAAAAACGGCTCGTACTCCCCGATCCCGTTTTTAACGATGTGAGAGTGACTAAGTTCGTCAATCACCTGATGTATGACGGCAAGAAAAACACTGCTTTCACTATTTTCTATAACGCACTTGAGACTGTGAAGTCCAAACTCCCTAACGAAGAGCTCACCGCCCTCGAAATCTGGAAGAAGGCGCTTGAGAATGTAACTCCCCAGGTGGAGGTTAAGTCGCGTCGTGTTGGCGGTGCTACCTTCCAGGTGCCTACCGAAATTCGACCCGACCGTAAGGAGTCTATTTCAATGAAGAACCTTATTCTCTACGCCCGCAAACGCGGCGGCAAGACCATGGCTGACAAGCTCGCTGCTGAAATCGTCGACGCTTTCAACGACCAGGGCGGCGCATTCAAGCGTAAGGAAGATATGCACAAGATGGCTGAAGCCAACCGCGCATTCGCACACTTCCGTTTCTGATTTATTATTCATTGATTCAGACATCCAAGCAAGGAAAATAAAATGGCTAAATCCGACGAATTACTTAAATATACCCGCAATATCGGCATTATGGCTCACATCGATGCCGGTAAGACCACTACGTCTGAACGTATCCTCTTCTATACCGGTCTGACCCACAAAATCGGTGAGGTTCACGATGGTGCCGCCACCATGGACTGGATGGAGCAGGAACAGGAGCGCGGTATCACTATCACCTCCGCTGCTACTACCACTTTCTGGAAGTACAACGACGAGAAATACAAAATCAACCTTATTGACACCCCGGGACACGTTGACTTCACCGTTGAAGTTGAACGTTCGCTTCGTATCCTTGACGGCGCTGTAGCTACTTTCTGCGCCGTAGGCGGTGTTGAACCCCAGTCTGAAACCGTATGGCGTCAGGCCGACAAATACAACGTTCCCCGTATCGGCTACGTAAACAAGATGGACCGCTCGGGTGCTAACTTCTTCGAAGTAGTACGCCAGCTCAAGGATGTGCTCGGAGCAAATCCCTGCCCCATTCAGATTCCTATCGGCGCCGAGGAAACTTTCAAGGGCGTTGTCGACCTCATTCAGATGAAGGCCATCTTCTGGCACGACGAAACCATGGGTGCCGACTACAGCATAGAGGAAATCCCCGCATCGCTCCAGGCTGAAGCCGAAGAGTGGCGCGACAAAATGCTCGAGAAGGTTGCCGAATTCGACGACGATCTCATGGCAAAATATTTCGACGATCCCAGCACAATCACCATCGACGAAATCAAGAGCGCTATCCGCAAGGCTACCCTCTCGATGGAAGTTGTACCTATGATTCTGGGCTCTTCGTTCAAGAACAAAGGCGTACAGTGCCTGCTTGATGCAGTCTGCGCATTCCTGCCTTGCCCCACCGATGCCGGTGCTGTAGAAGGACACGCAGTGGACAACAGCGAAGAAATCGTTACCCGCGAACCCTCGAGCGACGCACCTATGTGTGCTCTCGCATTCAAGATTGCCACCGACCCCTATGTAGGCCGTCTGTGCTTCTTCCGCGTTTACTCGGGTGATATCAACGCCGGTTCGTACGTTCTCAACAGCCGTTCGGGCAAGAAAGAACGCATCAGCCGTCTGTTCCAGATGCACTCCAACAAGCAGAACCCCAAGGACTCTATCACCTGCGGTGATATCGGTGCCGGTGTAGGTTTCAAGGATATTCGTACCGGTGATACCCTCTGCGCCGAAGACGCTCCAATCGTACTCGAAGCTATGGAATTCCCCGATCCCGTTATCGGTATCGCAGTTGAGCCCAAAACTCAGAAAGACCTCGATAAACTCGGAGTCGGTCTGCAGAAGCTTGCTGAAGAGGACCCCACCTTCCGCGTTGAAACCAACGAAGAAACCGGCCAGACCGTTATCTCGGGTATGGGTGAGCTCCACCTCGATATTATCATTGACCGTCTGCGTCGTGAATTCAAAGTTGAATGTAACCAGGGCCGTCCCCAGGTTACTTACAAGGAAACCATCACCAAGCCCGTTGAGCTCCGCGAAGTATTCAAGAAGCAGACCGGTGGCCGTGGTAAGTTCGCCGACATTATCGTACGCGTAGAACCCGTCGACGAAGGATTCGAAGGCGGCCTGCAGTTTGTAGACGAAGTTAAAGGCGGTAACATTCCCAAGGAATTCATCCCCTCGATTCAGAAGGGCTTCCAGACTGCCATGAAGAACGGTATCCTCGCCGGCTTCCCCGTAGAGCAGCTGAAAGTGACTGTAATTGACGGTTCGTTCCACCCGGTTGACTCTGACCAGCTGTCGTTCGAACTCTGCGCAATCCAGGCATTCAAGAAAGCCAGCGAAAAGGCCGGCCCCGTACTGCTTGAACCTATTATGAAGATTGAGGTAGTTACCCCCGAAGAATCGATGGGTGACGTAATCTCCGACCTCAACAAGCGCCGTGGCCAGGTAGAAGGCATGGAAACCAGCCGCAGCGGTGCCCGTGTAGTAAAGGCAAAAGCTCCTCTGGCCGAAATGTTCGGTTATGTGACTGCCCTCCGTACTATCACCTCGGGCCGTGCAACCAGCACCATGACCTTCTCTCACTACGCAGAAGTATCGAACTCCATCGCCAAGAACGTTCTTACCGAATGTCAGGGCCGTGTGGATCTCATCAAGTAATGTCTCAACAATACATCATTAACACGATATGAGCCAAAAAATCAGAATCAAACTCAAATCTTACGACCATAACCTCGTCGACAAGTCGGCAGAGAAGATCGTAAAGACTGTGAAAGCTACCGGTGCGGTGATCAGCGGTCCCATCCCCCTGCCCACCCACAAGCGCATCTTCACTGTCAACCGCTCGACCTTCGTTAACAAGAAGTCGCGCGAACAGTTCCAGCTGTCGTCGTTCAAGCGTCTGATCGACATCTACAACTCTACCGCCAAAACGGTCGACGCTCTCATGAAGCTCGAACTCCCCAGCGGTGTGGAAGTGGAAATCAAGGTCTGATGCCCCGAGATTTGAGAAAAGAAAACTAAACTAAACAATTCAAAACAAACAGAGAAATGCCAGGATTAATTGGAAAAAAAGTCGGAATGACATCCGTATTCAGTGCCGACGGCAAGAACGTGCCGTGCACTGTTATCGAAGTAGGTCCTTGTGTAGTTACTCAGGTTAAGACCATCGAGTCCGATGGTTACAATGCCCTCCAGCTTGGCTTCGGCGAGCAGAAGGAAAAGCATTGCACCAAACCCGAACTCGGTCACTTCCAGAAAGCCGGTGTAACTCCCAAGCGTCACTTGGCCGAGTTCAAAGGTTTTGACGGTGAATATAAACTGGGCGACACCATCACTGTCGACCTGTTCACTGAAGCAGACTTCGTTGACGTAATCGGTACCAGCAAGGGTAAAGGTTTCCAGGGCGTAGTAAAACGCCATGGTTTCGGCGGTGTAGGCCAGGCCACCCACGGCCAGCACAACCGTCTGCGTGCCCCCGGTTCGGTAGGTGCTTGCTCCTATCCCGCAAAGGTGTTCAAAGGCATGCGTATGGCCGGCCAGATGGGCAACCAGCGCGTAACTGTTCAGAACCTCCAGGTTGTGAAAGTAATCGCCGAACACAACGTATTAATGATCAAGGGTTCTATTCCCGGAAGCAAAGGTTCAATCGTTTTAATTGAGAAGTAATATGGAACTCGCTATATACAATAAAGAAGGTAAAGACACCGGTCGCAAGGCTGTCCTCAGCGACGAAGTGTTTGCAGTAGATGCCAACGAGCATGCCGTATACCTCGACGTTAAGCAGTATCTGGCCAACCAGCGTCAGGGCACTCACAAGTCAAAGGAACGCAGCGAAGTATCGGGTTCTACCCGCAAACTCCACAAGCAGAAGGGTGGCGGCGGCAGCCGTATCGGCGACATCAACTCGCCTGTACTCGTCGGTGGTGGCCGTGTGTTCGGTCCCCGTCCCCGCGACTACCGCTTCAAGCTCAACCAGAAAGTTAAGCAGCTCGCCCGTCGCAGCGCTCTCACCGTTGCTGCCCAGCAGGGCAACATTGTAGTGGTTGAGAACTTCGAATTCGAGGCTCCCAAAACTAAAGAATTCGTAAACTTTACTAAAAATCTTAAAGTTGACGGCAAAAAGGTGCTTCTCGTTTCGGCAAATGAAAATAAAAACGTATATTTGTCTGCTCGAAACGTGGCAGGTGCTGATACAATGCGCGCATGCGACATCAACACCTATGCCGTGCTCAACCACAACGCTATCATCCTCACCGAAGATAGCCTTGACTTTATTAATAAACTTTAATCCTAAGGAGACTTTATCACAATGGATATAATGATCAAACCCATCGTTACCGAAAAGGCAACCAAGCTTACCGAAAAGCTTAACCGCTACACTTTCTGTGTATCTCCCGAGGCCAACAAGTATCAGATTAAGGCACTGGTTGAGCAGCTCTACGGCGTTAAGGTTGTTCGGGTTAATACCGCTGTTGTCCGCGGCAAAAACAAGTCGCGCTGGACTAAGAGCGGTCTGCTCCGCGGTAATACCAGCCGTTGGAAAAAAGCCTTCATCACATTAGCTGAAGGCCAGACTATCGACTTCTATAGCAATATCTAATAAAAATGGCAGTAAGAAAATTCAAGCCCACAACTCCCGGGCAAAGACACAAAGTTATCGGTGTATTCAAAGGTACGATCACTGCTACTACACCGGAAAAATCTCTTACAGTCGGTAAACGTGCATCCGGCGGTCGCAACGCCGAGGGCCATCTAACCACCCGTTACCTTGGTGGTGGTCACAAGCGCAAATACCGCATGATTGACTTTAAGAGAAACAAAGATGGAGTTCCCGCAGTAGTGAAGTCTATCGAATACGATCCCAATCGTTCGGCTCGTATCGCCCTGCTTTACTATGCTGACGGCGTAAAAACTTACATCATCGCACCCAATGGCCTCCAGGTCGGCACCACTGTGATGAGCGGCGCCGATGCAGCTCCCGAAGTAGGCAACTGCCTGCCTCTGAGTGTAATCCCTGTAGGTACCATAATCCACAACATCGAGCTCCGTCCCGGCCAGGGCGCCTTCATGGCACGTAGCGCCGGTACCTTTGCTCAGCTCATCTCCCGCGAGGGAAATTACGCGATTATCAAATTACCTTCCGGCGAAACCCGCAAGGTGCTCAGCGCTTGCAAAGCCACTATCGGTGTGGTTGGCAACAGCGAGCACTCGCTCGAGCGCTCAGGCAAGGCAGGTCGCAGCCGTTGGCTCGGCCGTCGTCCCCGCAACCGCGGCGTAGTTATGAACCCAGTCGATCACCCCATGGGTGGTGGTGAAGGCCGTGCAAGCGGTGGTCATCCCCGTTCGCGCAAGGGTCTGTACGCTAAGGGCCTGAAGACTCGTGCACCCAAGAAGCACTCGTCGAAGTACATCATCGAAAGACGTAAAAAGTAATCTGATTAATTAAGTAATTATGAGTCGTTCATTAAAAAAAGGCCCCTTTATCAGCGTAAAGCTCGAAAAGAAGGTAGCTGATATGGAAGCTTCCGGCAAGAAGAATGTCATCAAGACCTGGAGCCGCGCTTCCATGATCGCCCCCGAATTTGTAGGCCATACTTTTGCGGTTCACAACGGCAACAAGTTCATTCCCGTTTATGTAACCGAAAACATGGTAGGTCACAAGCTTGGTGAGTTCGCTCCAACTCGTAACTTCCGCGGCCACGCCGGTAACAAGAAAAAATAACCGGGCTCTCTAATCATCTTTGATAAATAAAAAGAATCAAATAAAATGGGTGTAAGAAAAAGAATTTCCGCCGACAAAATGAAGGAAGAACGTAAGTCCGTGGCCTTCGCCAAGCTTACCAACGTTCCTACTTCCCCCCGCAAGATGCGTCTTGTAGCCGATATGGTCCGCGGCAAAGAAGTGTTCCGCGCTCTGGGCATGCTCAAGTTCTCCAACAAAGAGGCTGCTGCCCGTCTGGAAAAACTTCTCCGCTCGGCTGTGGCTAACTGGGAACAGAAAAACGAGCGTAAGGCCGAATCCGGCGAGCTCTACATAAGCACTATATACGTTAACCCCGCCCCCATGCTGAAACGTCTGCGCACAGCTCCTCAGGGTCGCGGCTACCGTATCCGCAAGCGCTCAAACCACGTCACTATCGTAGTAGACACTATTGAAAATAACTAAAACCACGAGGATTAAATAAACTATGGGACAGAAAGTAAATCCTATCAGCAACCGCTTGGGCGTCATCCGCGGTTGGGACTCCAACTGGGCTGACGGCAAAAAGCAAGGCGACACAATCCTCGAGGATTACAAGCTGCGCAAGTACCTGAACGCGCGTCTGGCTACTTGCAGCGTGTCGCGTATCGTGATTGAACGCACTCTCAAACTTATCACCATCACCGTTTGCACCTCGCGCCCCGGTATCATCATCGGTCGTGGCGGCAAGGATGTTGAGAAGCTCAAAGAGGAACTCAAGACAATCACCGATAAGGACGTGCAGATAAATATTTTTGAGGTTAAACGTCCGGAACTCGATGCCACTATCGTAGCCTCGAACATCGCTCGCCAGATTGAAGGCAAGGTAGCTTATCGCCGTGCCGTGAAGATGGCGGTGGCAAGCACCATGCGTGCCGGTGCCGAAGGCATCAAGGTACAGGTGTCGGGTCGTCTGAACAACGCCGAAATGGCCCGCAGCGAAATGTTTAAGGAAGGCCGTACTCCCCTTCACACTCTCCGTGCCGATATCGACTATGCACTGGTAGAAGCACACACCAAGGTAGGTGTGATTGGCGTGAAGGTATGGATTTGCCGTGGCGAAGTTTACGGCAAGCGAGATCTCGCTCCTTCTTTCGCAAGCAACCAGAAGGAAAATCGTCCGGCAGCCGGTAACGGCGCACCCCGCCGTGGTGGTTTCCGTCGCGCAAGAAACAATCGTTAAACCTCTCAGACATTCATAGAAAATGTTACAACCGAAGAAAACCAAATTCCGCCGCCAGCAGAAAGGCCGTATGAAAGGCATTGCCCAGCGTGGCAATCAGCTGGCGTTCGGCTCGTTCGGCATCAAGACCCTCGAATCCAAGTGGATTACCGGTCGTCAGATCGAAGCCGCCCGTATCGCGGTAACACGTTATATGCAGCGTCAGGGTCAAATCTGGATTCGTATCTTCCCGGATAAGCCCATCACCAAGAAGCCGGCCGAAGTCCGCATGGGTAAAGGTAAAGGTTCGCCGGAAGGCTTCGTGGCACCTGTGACCCCCGGCCGTATAATCCTCGAAGTTGAAGGTGTGAGCTACGAAATAGCCAAGGAAGCACTCCGTCTGGCTGCCCAGAAGCTCCCCGTAACCACCAAGTTTGTGGTTCGTCGCGACTACGACGCCACTCAAAACGTGTAAGCCCCGGTAAGTTATGAAAAAAGAAGAAATCAAAGAACTCAGCACTGCCGACCTCAAGGAACGTCTGGCCCAGATGGAGAAAGAATACCTCCAGCTTAAGGTCAACCACGCCGTAACCCCAGTCGACAATCCCGCAAAGATTACTGCCGACCGTCGCATGATTGCACGTGTCAAAACAGAGCTGCGTCAGCGCGAACTTAACAATAAATAATCCCAAGAAATGGAAACAAGAAACTTAAGAAAAGAACGTATTGGGGTTGTGTCGAGCAACAAGGGTGACAAGACCATCACCGTAACCGTGAAATGGAAAGAAAAGCACCCCATCTATGGTAAGTTTGTAAACAAGACCAAAAAGTATCACGCCCACGACGAAAAGAACGAATGTTCTATAGGCGATACCGTGCGTCTGATGGAAACTCGCCCTCTGAGCAAAACCAAAAGATGGAGATTAGTTGAAATCATCGAAAAAGTTAAGTAAGCAATGATACAGTCTGAATCGCGCCTTACTGTTGCTGACAACAGCGGCGCAAAAGAAGCACTCTGCATCCACGTCCTCGGCGGCACAGGTCGCCGCTATGCCTCGGTTGGCGATATCATCGTAGTTTCTGTAAAGAGCGTGATTCCCAGCTCCGATGTCAAGAAAGGCACCGTATCGAAGGCAGTGGTGGTACGCACCAAGAAGGAAATCCGCCGTCCCGACGGCAGCTATATCCGTTTCGACGACAATGCATGCGTGCTTCTTAACAACGCCGGTGAACTCCGCGGCACCCGTATCTTCGGTCCGGTGGCTCGCGAACTCCGCGCAACTAACATGAAAATCGTCTCATTGGCTCCGGAAGTACTCTAAAGCTAAACAAGTAAAACAGAAAGAAAGTAATGAGCAAAATCAATATCAAAAAGGGTGACAACGTCATTGTTCTCGCCGGCGAAAGCCGTGGCGAGAAAGGACGTGTGCTCAGCGTAGACCGCGAACAGCAGCGTGTTCTCGTGGAGGGTGTCAACATAGTCACCAAGGCTACCAAGCCTTCGGCAAAGCATCCTCAGGGTGGCCTTATCAAAATCGAGGCTCCCATCCATGTTTCTAATGTAAGCCTTATCGACCCTGCTTCGGGTAAAGCTACCCGTATAGCTATCAAACGCGAAGATGGCAAAAAGGTTCGTATCGCCAAAAAATCAGGAAAGGAAATCAAGTAATGAGCACTACTCTTCACAACGACTATAAGGAACGTATCGTTCCCGCTCTTGAAAAAGAATTCGGTTACACTACCGTGATGCAGGTGCCCAAGCTCAAGAAGATTGTTATCAACCAGGGTCTCGGTGCTGCTACCCAGGACAAGAAACTCATTGAGAACGCCATAAACGAGCTCACCGCCATCACCGGCCAGAAGGCAGTAGCCACCCTTTCGAGAAAGGATATCTCGAACTTCAAGCTCCGTAAAAAAATGCCCATCGGCGTGATGGTTACTCTCCGTCGCGACAAGATGTACGAATTTCTGGAGCGTCTGATTCGTGTGGCCCTGCCCCGTATCCGCGACTTCAAGGGTATCGAAGGCAAGCTCGACGGCCGTGGTAACTATACCCTCGGCATCACCGAGCAGATTATCTTCCCCGAAATCAACATCGACGCTATCAACAAGCTCATGGGTATGAATATCACCTTCGTGACCTCGGCCAACACCGACGAAGAAGGTTTCGCCCTGCTGAAGCATTTCGGTCTTCCCTTCAAGAACAAATAATAAACTTCAAAAGCTAATACACCAATATGGCTAAAGAATCAATGAAGGCCCGCGAGGTGAAGCGCGCCAAACTCGTGGCCAAATACGCCGCCAAGAAGGCCGCTCTCAAGGCTGCCGGCGACTACGAGGCATACCAGGCTCTGCAGCTCCTGCCCAAGAACGCCTCGAGCGTGCGTCTGCACAACCGTTGCTCCATCACCGGTCGTCCCAAGGGCTACATGCGCCAGTTCGGCCTGTCGCGTATCCAGTTCCGCGAAATGGCATCGGCCGGCCTCATCCCCGGAGTAAAAAAAGCAAGCTGGTAAGCCTCGCATAATGCTCCACAGATACTTACAAGAGTATTAAATATTGTTGGGAAAATCCCAATCAATTTAAACAATAATAAAAAATGACTGATCCAATAGCAGATTATCTCACAAGATTGAGAAACGCGATCAAGGCCAACCACCGTGTGGTCGAAGTTCCCGCCTCAAACTTGAAGAAGGAAATCACCAAGATTCTCTTCGAACAGGGCTATATCCTCAACTACAAGTTCATTGATGGAGAAACCCCCGCAGGTACCATCAAGATAGCCCTCAAATACGATCCCGTTGACCGCGTCAACGCCATCAAGGGTCTACGCCGTGTATCTCGTCCCGGTCTTCGTCAGTACACCGGCTACAAAGATATGCCCCGAGTATTAAATGGTTTAGGTATCGCCATCCTGTCGACCTCCAAAGGCGTGATGACCAACAAACAGGCATCAGAGGAGAAAGTCGGCGGCGAAGTTCTGTGCTATGTCTACTAATATAAGGAGGAACTAAGTATGTCAAGAATAGGTAAAGATCCCATCGCGCTTCCCGCAGGCGTAAGCGTGAAAGTAGACGGCCACAAGGTGACCGTTAAGGGCCCCAAGGGCGAACTCAGCCAGACCATCAATCCCGATCTCGATGTAAAGGTAGAAGACAACCTGGTGGTTGTCACCCGTCCGACCGATGATCGCGAACACCGCGCGCAGCACGGTCTTTACCGTGCCCTCATCCACAACATGGTGGTAGGTGTTTCGGAAGGCTATCGCAAGGAAATGGAATTAGTAGGTGTAGGTTACCGTGCTGCAGCCACCGGTCAGGTGCTGGAGCTCTCGCTCGGTTTCTCGCACGCCATATATATCAAGCTTCCGCCCGAAGTAAAGGTTGAAGCAAAGAGCGAACGCAACAAGAACCCCCTGATTATTCTTGAAAGCGGCGACAAGCAGCTTCTTGGCCAGGTATGCGCCAAGATCCGCTCGCTCCGCAAGCCCGAACCTTACAAGGGCAAGGGTATCAAGTTTGTCGGTGAGGTTATCCGTCGCAAGTCTGGTAAGTCCGCAGGTGCTAAATAAGTAAAAAAGAAATCATCATGATATCTAAGATACAAAGAAGAAACAAAATCAAAGCACGCATCCGCGGCAAAATCTCCGGCACCGCTGCCCGTCCGCGCATGACTGTGTTCCGCTCTAACAAGCAGATCTACGTGCAACTCGTAGACGACCTCGCCGGCAAAACCCTCGTAGCCACCTCATCGAAGGGTATCGAAGAGGGCACAAAAATTGAAATTGCTGCCAAGGTAGGTGAAGCCATCGCACAGAAAGCCATTGAGGCCGGTATCACCGAAGTTGTCTTTGACCGTAACGGTTATCTCTTCCATGGTCGTGTAAAATCGCTCGCCGACGCAGCTCGCAAAGGCGGTCTCAAATTCTAATTATCACTATGGCAAAAAGAAACAACAGAGTAAAGAGCACCAACGACATCGAACTGAAGGATCGTCTGGTTGCCATCAACCGTGTCACCAAGGTAACCAAGGGTGGCCGTACTTTCACTTTCGCCGCCATCGTGGTGGTTGGTAACGACAATGGTATCGTTGGCTGGGGCCTCGGCAAAGCCAACGAAGTCCAGGCAGCTATCCAGAAGGGTATCGAAGCCGCCAAGAAAAACCTCATCAAGGTTCCCGTACACAAAGGTACCATTCCCCACGAGCAAGTTGCAAAATTCGCCGGCTCGCGCGTGATTCTCAAGCCCGCAAGCCACGGTACCGGTGTAAAGGCCGGTGGCGCTATGCGTGCTGTGCTTGAAAGTGTAGGTATTACCGACGTGCTTGCCAAGTCGAAGGGTTCGTCGAACCCCCACAACCTGGTGAAGGCCACTATCGCCGCCCTCGACGAAATGCGTTCGCCGGCTGCAGTGGCCCAGAATCGTGGAATCTCGGTTGAAAAAGTGTTCAAAGGCTAATAATTTTCAATCATGGCACAAATCAAAATCAAACAGATAAAGAGCCGTATCAACTGCCCGGCAGTGCAGAAGCGCACTCTCGACGCACTCGGCCTTCACAAGATGAATCACGTGGTGGTAAAAGAAGACACCCCCAGCGTGATGGGTATGGTAAACAAAGTTCGTCACCTCGTCGAAGTGACCAACGCTTAATATCAACAGAAGTAAAAATTACAACTATGAATTTAAGTAATCTTCAGCCCGCTGTCGGCTCGGTCAAGACCGGCAAGCGTATCGGTCGTGGTCCCGGTAGCGGTAAGGGTGGTACTTCGACACGTGGTCATAAAGGTGCCAAGTCGCGCTCGGGTTACAGCCGTAAGATTGGTTTCGAAGGCGGTCAGATGCCTCTCCAGCGACGTCTGCCCAAGTTCGGCTTCAAGAACATCAACCGCAAGGACTACAAGGCAATCAACCTCGATCTGCTCGAAACTCTGGCAACTGCCAAGAATCTTCAGAAGATCGGTCTTGAGGAACTTCGCGCCGCAGGTTACATCAACCGTAACCAGCTGGTGAAAATCCTTGCCAACGGTGCCGTAAACCGCGCTCTCACCGTCGAAGCCCACGCATTCTCGCAGGCAGCACAGGCTGCTATCGAGGCTGCCGGCGGCTCCGTCAATAAAATCTGATTATAATGAGATTTATTCAAACCCTTAAAAACATCTGGACTATCGAAGAGCTGCGCAAGCGCATCCTCGTAACCCTGCTGCTGGTACTCATCTACCGCCTGGGTTGCTACGTTGTGTTGCCCGGTATCTCTACCGAAGCCATCGACCAGCTGGGCAAGTTCACCAACTCCAGCGGTCTGATGCAGCTCCTCGATATGTTCGCAGGTGGCGCGTTCTCTCAGGCCTCTATCTTCGCCCTGGGTATCATGCCATACATTACAGCTTCGATTGTTATCCAGCTGTGCGGCATGATTCTGCCCTCGTTCCAGAAGATGCAGCGCGAGGGTGAAAGCGGTCGCCAGAAGCTGAACCAGTACACCCGTTATCTGACTGTACTGATTCTGTTGCTCCAGGCCCCTGCCTATCTGGTCAACCTCCAGATGCAGGCACAGGGTGCCTTTGAACTCAACCTCTGGACCACTTGCTATCTCACAATAGTGCTCGCCGCAGGCTCCATGTTCATCATGTGGCTGGGCGAACGAATCACCGACCGTGGTATCGGCAACGGTATATCCTTCATAATCCTTGTAGGTATTATCGCGCGCCTGCCGCAGGCACTGTTCTACGAGTTCATTACCCGTATGCCGGGTAATGCAACCGGACAGGGCGGTCTGGTGATGTTCATCGTTGAAGTAGTACTGCTCTTCGCAGTAACCGTAATGGCAGTTCTGCTGGTGCAGGGCACCCGCAAGGTACCCGTACAATACGCCAAGCGTATCGTAGGCAACCGCCAGTACGGCGGCGCCCGCCAGTACATACCTCTGAAAGTGAATGCCGCCGGCGTAATGCCCATCATCTTCGCCCAGGCAATCATGTTCATTCCCATGACCTTGGCCGGCTTCCGCCAGTCGAATGGTTTCTGGAGAGCTTTCACCGACATAAACAGTTTCTGGTACAACGTCCTGTTCTTCGTGCTCATTGTGGCATTCACCTACTTCTATACAGCAGTAACCGTGCGTCCCACCCAGATGGCAGAAGACATGAAGCGTAACAACGGTTTCATACCCGGCGTAAAACCCGGCAAGAAAACCGCCGAGTACCTCGACCTCGTAATGTCGCGTATCACTTTGCCCGGTTCAATATTCCTTGGCGTAGTAGCCATCCTGCCCGCCTTTGCCCGCTTCTTCGGAATCAGCCAGAACTTCGCCCAGTTCTTCGGCGGCACCTCGCTGCTGATTATGGTTGGTGTGGTTCTTGACACCCTCCAGCAGGTAGAGTCGCATCTGATGATGCACCACTACGACGGCCTGATGAAGGAAGGCAAAATCAAAGGCCGCACCACCGGACAGGCTTATTAAACTAAGGATTGAACAGAAAGGACGCTTCTAAATGATTTATCTTAAGACACCGGAAGAAATGGAACTGATGCGTAAAGCATCAGAACTCACCAGCCAGACACTTGGCGAAGTAGCCAAGTGGATAGCACCGGGTGTTACCACACGCAAGCTCGACACCATTGCCCGTGAATTCATCATGGACAATGGTGGCAAGCCTGCTTGTTTAGGATACCAGGGTTTCCCCGGTACCTTGTGTATTGAAGTCAATGAGGTCGTGGTTCACGGTTTTCCTTCGTCGTATACCCTGCGTGAAGGCGACATAGTAGGCACCGACCTTGTGGTAGAACTCGACGGCTATAACGGCGATAGTTGCTACACCTTTGCGGTTGGCGAAGTCGCTCCCGAGCTAATGGATCTGTGCCGTACCACCCGCGAGGCCGTGTACGTCGGCGCCGAGGCCTGTGTGCCCGGCAAGCGAATCGGCGACATAGCCAATGCCGTGCAGACATACTGCGAACGCAAAGGCTATTCAGTGGTGCGCGAGATGTGCGGACACGGCATCGGACGCAGCATGCACGAAGACCCTGAGGTGCCCAACTACGGGCGCCGCGGAATCGGCGCTGTGATACGCAACGGAATGTGCATCTGCATCGAGCCCATGATTAACATGGGCAGCCGCAACATAGTGATTGAACGCGACGGCTGGACATGCCGCACCAAAGACCGCAAACCCTCCGCACACTACGAGCACACCTACGCCATAATCGACGGCAAAGTAGAGCAGCTCACCACATTTGATTACATCCACAAGGCAATAGGCGATAAATTTTTAAAATAGAAGAAGAACAATATGGCAAAACAATCAGCAATCGAGCAAGACGGCACCATCGTAGAAGCCCTGTCGAACGCAATGTTCAGGGTCGAACTCGAAAACGGCCACGAAATCACAGCCCACATCTCCGGCAAGATGCGCATGCACTACATCAAAATCCTGCCCGGCGACAAAGTGCGCGTGGAAATGAGCCCCTACGACCTGTCGAAAGGCCGCATTGCATTCCGCTATAAGTAAAAAGCAACAACCATATACTAAAAGTCATGAAAGTAAGAGCATCAATCAAAAAGCGTACCGCCGACGACAAGATTGTCCGTCGTAAGGGACGCCTCTATGTGATTAACAAAAAGAATCCCAAGAACAAACAGCGTCAAGGATAATTTTTCATTATTTTTGCAAAGAAAATAATCGTATAAAGTAAAATATGGCAGTAAGAATCGTGGGAGTTGACCTCCCCCAGAACAAAAGAGGTGAAATCGCCTTGACTTACATCTTCGGCATCGGCCGCAGCGCCGCAAAGACCATTCTCCAGAAAGCCGAAGTTGATGTCAACATCAAGGTAAAAGACTGGTCAGATGCCCAGGCCGCCAAGGTTCGTGAAGTAATCGGCGCCGACTACAAAGTCGAAGGTGACCTCCGCAGCGAAATCCAGCTCAACATCAAGCGATTGATGGACATCGGTTGCTACCGTGGCATCCGTCACCGCAACGGCCTGCCCGTTCGCGGTCAGTCGACCAAAAACAACGCACGTACCCGCAAGGGCCGTAAGAAAACCGTTGCGAACAAGAAGAAAGCAACTAAATAACAGTAGAACACAACTATGGCAAAGAAAACAGTCGCAGCTAAGAAGAGAAACGTCAAAGTCAGCGCAGAAGGCCAGCTTCACGTACACTCTTCGTTCAACAATATCATTGTGTGTCTTGCCAACAGCGAGGGCCAGGTTATCAGCTGGTCGTCGGCAGGCAAGATGGGCTTCCGTGGCTCAAAGAAGAATACACCCTACGCCGCCCAGATGGCAGCACAGGATTGTGCAAAAGTGGCCTATGATCTTGGCCTCCGCTCAGTAAAGGCATACGTAAAGGGTCCCGGCAACGGTCGTGAATCAGCTATCCGTACTATTGACGGTGCAGGTATCAAGGTAGTCGAAATCGTCGACGTAACCCCGCTGCCCCACAATGGTTGCCGTCCTCCCAAGAGAAGAAGAGTTTAATAATCAGTTAGAGTCGGCGCGGCAAGCTCGCTCAGCTTACACCGGCCCCGGCTTATTACTCTGCTTTCACTTTTAGTACCCAGCAATTAAACAACAAAAGCATACTCGCCCACCGGCCAATACAACTGCTACCACAAGCGCTATCTTGACGACTGAAAGGTAACCATAGACAAGGCATCCGGGCAGTGAAATAAAAGACCATACAAAACATCACCTCTCTATGGTCGCGGCTGCACCGCCCGGAGCTGACCCTGTCACCGGCACGAGTATCAGATTTATCATTTAACTGATTTTTAACAAAAATGGCAAGATATACAGGTCCTAAGACCAAAATAGCACGTAAATTCGGCGAACCCATCTTCGGTCCAGACAAAGTGCTCCAGCGCCGCAACTTCCCTCCCGGCCAGCATGGCCAGAACAAACGCCGCAAGACTTCGGAATACGGAGTGCAGCTGCGTGAAAAACAGAAAGCTAAATACACCTACGGTGTGCTCGAAAAACAGTTCCACAACCTGTTCGAAAAAGCAAGCCGTATCAAAGGTATCACCGGTGAAATCCTGCTCCAGCTTCTGGAATCGCGTCTTGACAACGTAGTATTCCGTCTGGGCATTGCCCCCACCCGTGCAGCTGCCCGTCAGCTGGTTCTCCACAAACACGTGACCGTAAACGGCGCCGTTGTGAACATACCCTCTTACAGCGTAAAGCCCGGCGACGTAGTGGGCGTACGCGAAAAATCGAAGTCTCTCGAAGTAATCGCTGATGCTCTTGCAGGTTTCAACCACAGCAAATATCCCTGGATTGAATGGGACGAAACCCTCAAGGCCGGTAAATTCCTCCACGTGCCCGCACGCGAGGACATCCCCGAAAACATCAAAGAACAGCTTATCGTCGAGCTCTATTCTAAATAATAACGCATAAAATTCTTAAGATCCATGGCTATATTAGCATTCCAAAAACCCGATAAGGTGCTCATGCTGGAGGCCGATAACTTCTTTGGCAAGTTTGAGTTCAAGCCTTTGGAACCGGGTTATGGTATCACAGTGGGCAACGCGCTCCGACGCGTGCTGCTGTCCTCGCTTGAGGGCTACGCCATATCGTCGATAAAAATCGACGGCGTAAAGCACGAGTTTGATACTATCCCCGGAGTTAAGGAAGATGTAACCAACATTATCCTTAATCTCAAAAAGGTAGATCTCAAGCAGGTTGTAGAAGAAACCGACTTCGAGCGTTGTTCGATCACCGTATCAGGTAAAGAAGTGTTCAAGGCCGGTGACATAAGCAACGCCCTCCAGGGATTCGACGTAATGAATCCCGAGCTCGTTATTTGTCATTTGGATCCGGGAGCGTCTTTCACCATCGAACTTACCGTAAACAAGGGCCGCAGCTGGGTACCCGCTGAGGAAAACGAAACCGCCGGCGACGACATCAACGTTATCGCCATCGACTCGACCTACACCCCCATACAGAACGTTAAGTACACGGTGGAAAACTATCGCGTTGACCAGAAAACCGACTACGACAAGCTTACACTTGAAATCACTACCAACGGTTCAATCCATCCCAAGGATGCACTTAAGGAGGCCGCGAAAATTCTGATTTACCACTTCATGCTCTTCTCCGACGAGAAGATTACCATCGAAAATACCGAAACCGAACAGAATGAGGAATTCGATGAGGAAATCCTGAAGATGCGTCAGCTTCTGAAGTCGAAACTTGTAGATATGGACCTGAGCGTACGCGCTCTGAACTGCCTCAAGTCCGCCGAGGTTGAAACCCTTGCCGAACTGGTAGTGTTCAACAAGACCGACCTTCTTAAATTCCGTAACTTCGGAAAGAAGTCGCTTACCGAACTCGAAGAGCTGCTCAACAGCCTCAACCTCTCGTTCGGTATGGACATTTCAAAGTACAAATTAGATAAAGAGTAATCAACGATGAGACACAATAAAAAATTCAATCACCTCAGCCGCAAGAAAGCGCACCGTGATTCGCTGCTCGCCAACATGACGATTTCGCTGATCATGCACAAGCGCATCTTCACCACTCTTGCTAAGGCTAAGGCTCTGCGCGTGTATGCCGAACCGCTGATCAACCGCGCAAAGAACGACACCATGAACAATCGTCGCGTGGTGTTCTCTTACCTTCAGAACAAAGAGGCTATCAAGGAACTGTTCAACGAAATCGCTCAGAAGATTGCTGAACGTCCCGGTGGCTACACCCGCATTCTCAAGACCGGAAATCGTCTGGGCGACAACGCCAAGACCTGTTTCATCGAGCTGGTAGACTACAACGAAGCCATGCTCAAGGATGCCAAGAAATCTGAAGCCAAGAAGACCCGTCGTTCGCGTGGCAAAAAAGCTGCCGCCGCCGAGGCTCCTGCTGAAGAAAAGGCTGCTGAATAATCAAATACAGCATAGCGATGAACGCCGCTCCGACTTGTCGGGGCGGCGTTTTCTGTATGGTCCCAAAACCTCGCACTGAGGGCACAGAGTACTCACAGAGAGTTTGTTTGATTATTCTGAAGCCATAGAGCATTACGCCACAACGTTTTTAAGCATATAAGTTATTGATAACGCGAGTTCGGGAGGGTCCAAATAATAAATACAATATCATGATTACCGAGAGTAAAGTTACTGAAATTTTCTGTATTGCCGATGATTTTTGCAAAGAATTTGAAGTAGAGATGTCGAAAAACGCCCTTTCCTCTTCTGCGGATGCAACGAAACGCCGCCGAAAGCGCATGATG
>CAJTRC010000014.1 GCA_910578365.1 uncultured Muribaculaceae bacterium | reverse complement strand
TAATGAACGCTTTGGCGATTCATTTGTATTTGACAATTCGATATATTAACTTAACTTTCAACTACTTCGGTAATTTTTACCGAATCATTGTAATAAATAAAAGCGCAAATATTATAATGGCGTAGCCGATGATATGGCTGATGACAATTCCCATAAAGATTATTTTTATGTTCGCAAATATAGCGATTTTATAACTAAATAACAAAATAAAATGGCAAAAAATACTATATCTATTGATGTTGTAATATCCGATGGAAAGGACGGTCTGAAAAAACTGACTCTTGACGCTGATGCTCTGCGAAAAATTATGGAGCAAAATGTCAAAGTCGCACAAAGTTTTGAACGGAAAGTTATCGGTTTTGCAGCTACAGCCACAAGTATTACAGCCGTTAATAACGCATTCAGCCAATTGGCGTCTACGATGCAGGGGCTTACAAGCGAGAGCGAGGCATTTAATAAGGCTATGCGGGGAGTCA
This sequence comes from uncultured Muribaculaceae bacterium, assembly GCA_910578365.1. Taxonomy (GTDB): domain Bacteria; phylum Bacteroidota; class Bacteroidia; order Bacteroidales; family Muribaculaceae; genus CAG-873. The sequence goes on along the minus strand of CAJTRC010000014.1, from coordinate 36,220 downwards.
ACACCATGGCCGAAAAAGACAGCGCCGGGTTTAAGCAACTCAAAGGAGAGGTTGCGGACTTAGCCAAAGAAATACCCATAGCACGCGACCAACTGGCTGATGGCCTCTATCTGACAATATCTAACGGCGTGCCGGAAAATAACTGGATAGAATTTCTGAACACGTCGGCCCGTTCGGCTGTAGGAGGTATCGCAGACATCAACAAGGTTGTAGGGGTAACGGCCACTGTTATCAAAAATTATGGTCTGGAATGGAGTGCGGCAGCCGACATACAGGACAAAATACAGCTGACCGCCAAGAATGGTGTAACCTCATTTGAACAGTTATCGCAAGCACTGCCGAGAGTGACCGGCAACGCCGCCACGCTGGGAGTGTCTATCGACGAACTTCTGGGAACCTTTGCCACACTTACAGGCGTGAGCGGTAACACTGCCGAGGTTTCCACACAGTTAGGCGCGATATTTACCGCGTTGGTTAAGCCCAGCAGCGAGGCGGCGGAGATGGCCGCCAAAATGGGCATACAGTTCGATGCGGCGGCAATCAAAGCAGCCGGAGGATTTCAGAATTTTCTTACTCAGTTAGATAGTAGTGTCAAGTCGTATGCCATGGCTACCGGCTCGCTGGAGCAGGAAGTGTACGGTAAGCTGTTCGGCAGCGCCGAAGCCATACGTGCGCTGATTCCTCTGCAGGGCGAATTATCCGATAAGTTTACGGCAAATGTCGCTAATATGGTGAATAGTGCCGGGACAATGGATGCAGCCTACGCCGACATGAGCAGCCACGGTGAGGCGGTTAACCAAATGCTGCGTAACCAATGGGCAACTGCTCGACGATGCCGCGTTAGAAAGATACATCAGCTCCAGTCGCAGATTCATGTCGTCGAAGGAGCGCCTGCAGTGTGCCCGCGAATTATATCTGAACAATGACCGTGCGGAAGCCGATGCTATCTATCAGCAGCTTGCCGAGAGTCGGGGCTGTTATCTGCTGCAAGGCGAGGTAAGCAGCGACCTTGCCCTGATGCGTGGAATACTTGACTGACCGCAGGCGGGCGAACGACGGCGGGACGCCGCCGCAACTACCCGCCGAACTCGTCGACATCCATTGATGCGAGCTCCCAGATGCTCATGGCGTTTTCGAGGGCCTTGGTGGTGTCGGCATGACGGCGGTATAGTTCGGAGTCGGTGCTGCCTGCGGCAAGTTCGGCCTCGATGGCTGCGATTTCGGCTTCGAGTCGCGAAATCTCGGCTTCAGCTTCCTGTACCTTCTTCTGCAGTCGGCGCAGTGTCTTTTCGCGTTCGCGCTGCTCGGCGTAGCTAAGGCGGGGTTTTGCCGCAGTCGGCTCGGAATCGGATTTGGCCTGTTCGGTTTTCACAGTTTTGGGTGCCTCGGATTTGCCAGTACTCTTGCTGAGTTCCAGTTCGTGCAGCGAACTGATGCGTTTCTTCTCCAAGAACTCGTATATGCCGCCCAGACACTCGCGAACCAAGCCACCGCCGAACTCATACACCTTCTCCACAAGGCCGTCGAGAAATTCACGGTCGTGGCTTACCACTATTACTGTGCCGTCGAAGTCCTTGATGGCCTGTTTGAGTATGTCTTTGGTGGCCATGTCGAGGTGGTTGGTAGGCTCGTCGAGTATCAGCAGGTTGACAGGCTCGAGCAGCAGGCGTATCATGGCCAGGCGGGTCTTTTCGCCGCCGCTGAGTACTTTCACTTTTTTGTCGGAGGCTTCTCCGCCGAACATAAAGGCTCCGAGAATATCGCGGATTTTGGTGCGGATGTCGCCTACGGCCACGCGGTCGATGGTGTCGAACACTGTCAGCGACTCGTCGAGCAGCTGTGCTTGGTTCTGGGCAAAGTAGCCTATCTTTACGTTGTGTCCTATCTTCAGCATTCCGCTGTAGGGAATCTCGCCCATTATACATTTTACGAGCGTGGATTTTCCCTCGCCGTTCTTACCTACGAATGCCACTTTTTCGCCTCGTTTTATAGAGAAAGTGGCGTGGTCGAACACCTGATGGTCGCCATATGCTTTCCCGACATTGTCGGCTATCACGGGGTAGTCGCCCGAGCGCGGGGCGGGAGGGAAGCGCAGGTTGAGGCGGGCAGTGTCGACTTCATCTACTTCGATGCGTTCGATTTTGGCCAGCTGCTTCATGCGGCTCTGTACCTGCACTGCCTTGGTGGCTTTGTAGCGGAAGCGTTCGATGAATTCCTCGGTGTCGGCAATCTGTTTCTGCTGATTCTGGTAGGCGCGCATCTGCTGTTCTATGCGCTCCTTGCGCAGCTGCACGAATTTGCTGTAGTTTACCGAATAATCGTAAATTTTGCCCAGCGAAATCTCTATGGTCCGGTTGGTGACGTTGTCGATAAAGGCGCGGTCGTGGCTCACCAGCACCACAGCCTTGGCCTTGGTGCCCAGGAACTGTTCGAGCCACTGTATCGATTCGATGTCGAGGTGATTGGTGGGCTCGTCGAGCAGCAGTACGTCGGGCCGTGTCAGCAGCAGTTTTGCCAGCTCCACGCGCATGCGCCAGCCGCCCGAAAACTCCGAGGTGGGGCGGTTGAAATCGCTGCGCACAAAGCCCAGACCCAGCAGAGTCTTTTCCATTTCGGCCTCGCAGTTGTCGCTTCCCACTATGGCTATGTGTTCGGTGAGGTCGGTAATCTGCTCTATCAGTTTGTGATACTCGTCCGACTCGTAGTCGGTGCGCATTGCCAGCTCTGCGTTGAGGTGGTCGAGGCGGTCGTGCAGCTGCTGTATGTGTGAGAAAGCCTTGCGGACCTCCTCTGACAGAGTCACGCTGTCCTGCAGCTTCATCTGTTGCGGCAGGTATCCTATGGTTACGTCGGCGGGCACGGACACCGTGCCTGCTGTGGGCTGCTGCAGGCCGGCTATTATTTTGAGCATGGTGCTTTTGCCGGCGCCGTTTTTGCCCACCAGGGCAATGCGGTCGCGCGGGTTTATCACGTAATTTATGTTGTCGAACAGCGAGCGAGCGCTGAACTCAACCGAAAGGTTGTTGATCGATATCATATTTTTCCGTTGTCGTGGAAGGAGTAGTACGAACTGTCGGTGACAATCAGATGGTCGCGTACGGTCAGTTCGAATAATTTGCAGGCTTCGCAGAGCCGGCGTGTGATGTTTTCGTCCTGCACGCTTGGGCTGAGGTTGCCGCTGGGATGGTTATGAAAAATAATCACTGATGTGGCCTGGCACTCGATTGCGGCGCGTATTATCTGCCTTATGTCGACTACCGTGGCGGTGATTCCGCCCTGACCTATGCGCAGGTGGCGCAGTTCGCGCCCGTTCTGACTCAGCAGCATGGCCCAGAATTCCTCGTGGTCGAGGCGCTCCAGATGGCGTCGCATGCGGTCGTAGGCGCGCTGCGACGAGTCTACCGGGGCGTCGCGCTGTATCATGGTGGCGTCATCGGCTGCTCGCGAGCCCAGTTCGAGCGCCGCCAACAGCGATATTGCCTTTGCCGGGCCGATGCCTTTGAACTGGCTGCAAATTTCCTGAACGGTCATTCTGGCCAGCTGCGACAGGTGGTTTCCCTTGCTATGCAGCATTTCGCTGCATAGAGTCAGCACCGATTTGCCTTTTATGCCTGTGGCGAATATCACAGCCATGAGTTCGGCATCGGACAGGGTCTTGATACCGTGGCGCATGGCTCGTTCGCGCGGACGGCTGTCGGCGTCCATTTGGCGCATGAGGGGGGCTGAGGGGTTCATCTTCCTTTTCGTATTTCAACTTCCTCAGCCAGGTTACGGCCACGGCGGAGTATTATTTTATGGGTAAAAGCCTTGATGAATCCAAGTCCGTAGCCACCCAACTGTATCAGCGCAGCGGGCACTGCCATCAGGGCGATTTTAAGGTTGCCTGTACTCAGTAGTGCGCCTGTGAATATAGCCAGGAAGTACACGCCCAGGGGCAGAAGCCACCATGGCGATACGAATATGGCCAGCAGTATCAGCAGCAGGCTGCCCAGCACGAACATTGCCGGCAGGGTATGTACAGCCTTGAGCGAGTCGGGGTACAGCAGTTTCAGGGTGATGCGCGACATGCCGAACACATATACCTGTCGGAAGAACTTACGGAAGTCGACCCTGCGTTTGTGCCACACCGGCACCTGGCGCAGCAGACCTATCGAGAAGCCTTGCCTGAGTATGCGCTTGCTCATGTCGATATCCTCGGAGAACATCTCGCGGAAACCGCCTACAGCATGGTAGACCTTGCGCGAGAAGCCCATGTTGAAGGTGCGCGGGGTGAATTTCTCCAGTTGTACCTTGCCACCGCGAATGCCGCCTGTGGTAAGGAAGGAGGTCATGGAGTAGTTGATGGCCTTCTGTGTGTCGGAGAACGATTCGTGGGCCGCATCGGGGCCTCCGAAGCAGTCGAGGGGATTGTCGGTCAGCGCATGTTCGAGGGTGGCGAAGTATGTGGCCGGAATCACGCAGTCGGAGTCGAAGAACACAAAGTAGTCGCCTGTGGCGCGTTCCATACCGTAGTTGCGGGCAATGGAGCGTCCTTCGTTTTCCTTGTAGAAGTATTTTACTTCGAGGCCTGCTGCCGCCGCTGCTTCGGCCTGCGCGCGGCATGGCTCGGTGGAGCCGTCTTCCACCAGTATCACTTCGAAGTTGCGTGCTGTCTGCAGCTGCAGGCTCCGGAGCAGTTCGACTACCTCGTCGATACGGTTGTAAACAGGTATGATTACGGAGAATTTCATCAGCACATGCGTGATTTATAGTCGTCGTATGTATATTGGCGCAGATAGCGGCAGGGCGCACCGGGGGTGTCGCTCTCGGCCAGAACTATGGCCGGATGGTCGATACCGTTGAACATGGTGGTCTTTACGGTAGTGTAGTGGTTCATGTCCTCCAGAGTCAGGCGCTGTCCGCGTTGCAGCGGCTCGGCGAAACTCCAGTCGCCCATAAAGTCGCCGCTGAGGCAGCTGTTGCCGCCCAGACGGTATGAGGGTAGCTGCGGAGCAGGCTCCACACTTTCGCTGATAGCGGGCTTGTAAGGCATCTCCAGGGTGTCGGGCATGTGGCAGGCGAACGACACGTCGACTATGGCCGTCTTTATGCCGTCGTTCTCCACCAGGTCCACCACCGAGGTTATCAGGTCGCCGGTGCGCCAGGTGAACGCGCTGCCCGGCTCCAGTATCACCTGCAGGTTGGGGTGGCGGCGGCGGAAGTCCAGCAGTAACTGAATGAGGTGTTCGGTGTCATAGCCCTCTCGTGTCATAAGGTGTCCGCCGCCCATGTTTACCCATTTGAGCCCGGGCAGCAGGTGACCGAAGCCTTCTTCAAAGGCCCGGAGTACCTTTTCGAGGTCATAGCTTGATGATTCGCACAGAGCGTGAAAATGCAGCCCTTCGAGGCCCTCGGGCAGTTGCCTGAGCGCCTCGGCGTCGACTCCGAAGCGTGAGCCGGGCAAGGCCGGGTTATACATGTCGGTTTCTATCACCGAACAGCGCGGATTCACCCGCAGGCCTGCCGACACGTGGCGTCCGCTTTCGGCATTATACCGAGTCACGCGGTCTTTGAAGCGCTCGAACTGGTTCAGCGAGTTGAAGGTCACGTGGCTGCTGCAGTCCAGAAACTCGCCTATGGTGGCGTCGGTATAGGCCGGACAGTAGCTGTGTACGTCGCCGCCCAGAAATTCTCGGCCAAGCCTCAGCTCGTTGAGCGAACTGGCGGTGGAGGCTGTGCAGTATTCCTTCACTATGTGGAAACTGCGCCACAGGGCATTGGCCTTGAAGGCCATGATAATATGGGCGCCGCTGCGGCGGCTCACCTCGCTGATAAGTTCGAGGTTGCGGCGCAGACGGTTCTCGTAGACTACGTAGAACGGGGTGGGTATGTCGTTGAGAGTCATTATGGAGGGGCTATGATATGATTTCGAATTTGGCAAATTTCAGCAGCAGCACTCGGCGGCCGGCGTTGTCGAACTGTACTGTAATTCGATGGTCGGGCTGTGAGGTGTCGACAGATATTATCGTACCTTCGCCGAATTTGAAGTGGGCTACACGCATGCCCGGGCTGAGTTCGCCCGATACGTGTACGCCTGCTGTCGCCGGCGATGTAGCGGAGGCTTGTTTTTGGGGTAAGCTATCCGTGGATTGAGGAGGCGAGTATGCCTTCGCCCCGGAATAGGGGTGGTACGACTGTCGGAAACTTTCGAGTTCTGGTGGCCTGGATATGGCCGAGCCGCTGCGGAAGTTGAGCAGGCGCGAGTCGATGTCGTTGAGGAAGCGCGAGGGGCTGCAGGTCTTGGTCTGGCCGTTGATGTATCGCGATGCCGCGTAAGTCATCATGCAGAAGTTCTTGGCGCGGGTAAGGGCCACATACAGCAACCGTCGCTCCTCCTCGATTTCGGCGGCGCTGCTCATGCTCATGGCCGATGGCAGCAGTTCCTCTTCCACTCCGACAATAAACACATTGCTGAATTCCAGTCCCTTGGCCGCGTGAATGGTCATAAGGGTAATGCGTTGGCTTTCGCCGTCTGCGGCGTCTTTCATGTCCTGGTCGGTGGCCAGCGACACTTCGGTAAGGAAGCGCTGCATGCTTGTGTCGGCTTCGGCTCCTTCCTGTTCCATGCGGTCGCTTACGAACTCGGCTGCTGCCCGCAGCAGTTCCTCCAGGTTCTCGCGCTTCGATATGCTTTCAGGAGTGGTGTCGCTCACCAGCATAGCCATAAGGCGTGTGTCGGCTATAATCATGCGGGCCAGAAAGTCGGCGTCGACTCCGCGATGGTTTTCCTCTATAAAGCGTTTTACGAGCGTAATGAAACCCTCGAGTTTCAGTCGAGTGCCTTTGTTTACGTCCACCGGATAGCGCAGAGGTTCGGCAAGTACCTGCCAGATGCTTACGCGGTGCTGTATTGCGGCGGAAACGAGTTTTTTAAGCGTTGTTTCGCCTATGCCACGGGCGGGAGTGTTGATTACGCGTTTGAGGGCCTCGTCGTCGTCCGGGTTCACTGCCAGACGGAAGTATGCTACGGCATCCTTGATTTCCTTGCGCTGATAAAAGGCCAGACCGCCATAAATGCGGTATGGAATATTTCGGCGCCGCAGGGCTTCCTCCAGCACGCGGCTCTGAGCGTTGGTGCGGTATAGCACGGCGAACTCCTCGTAGCTGTCGTGCGAGGCCATTTTCACCTGCGATATGCGGCTGGCCACGAGAGTGGCCTCCTCCAGATCGCTGTAGCATTTTACCACCTCCACACGGTCGCCTGCGGCGTTTTCCGAGAATACCTCTTTGGGTATTTGCAAGGAGTTCTTGGCTATTAGCGAGTTAGCGGCGTTGATAATATTCCGGGTCGAGCGGTAGTTCTGTTCGAGTTTGAATATGCTCAGACGCGGATAGGCTTGCTTGAGGTTCAGAATGTTGCGTATGTTGGCACCGCGGAAGGAGTATATGCTCTGGGCATCGTCGCCTACCACACACAGATTCTCGGTGGCCGAGCACAGTTGCGACACAATCAGGTGCTGGGCGAAGTTGGTGTCCTGATACTCGTCCACAAGTATGTAGCGGAAGTATTCCTGATAGTGGCGGAGTATGTCGGGGTTGTCGCGCAGAAGCACATTGGTATTGTACAGCAGGTCATCGAAGTCCATGGCGTTGTTCACGTGGCAGCGGTCGCGGTAGTGGCGGTATATTGCCGCTGTTTCAGAACGCCGCGCACGCCGGTCGGCCTCCATAATGTCGCGGTCGGCTATGTATGCTTCAGGCGAGATAAGGGCGTTTTTGGCCATGGATATGGAGCTGAGCACGGCTGCGGGCTTGTAGAGTTTCTCATCGAGGTTCATGTCCTTGATAATCATCTTTACAAGCGACTTGGAGTCGGCGCCGTCGTATATGGTGTAGTCGCTGCGGTAGCCGATTCTGTCGGCGTTAACGCGCAGAATCCGGGCAAAGATGGAGTGGAATGTACCCATCCACAGTTTGCCGGCGATTTCGGGTCCGGCAAGCTGTTCGATACGCTCGCGCATCTCGCGTGCGGCCTTATTGGTGAATGTCAGGGCCATTATGCGCCAGGGCTCGTAGCCGTGGGCCAGCAAGTGTACTATCTTGTAGGTCAGTACTCTTGTTTTGCCCGACCCGGCACCGGCTATTACAAGTTCAGGGCCGTCGAGCCATGTCACGGCCTGCCGTTGCGGCTCGTTGAGCTTGCTCAGGTAGTCTTCCATCAGCGGAACTGGTTTTGGTCCGGGTTATATTCGAAGCCCGCCAGGCGCAGTTTGTCCTCAATCTCAGTGCGGTCAATGTCGAGGTCGTCGCAGAGGTCATCGAGGCTGCTGTATTGGTCGCGCAGGCGGGTATTTATGAAACTCAGTAGAATGATTGGGTCGGATGGTATCAATTGCAGAAGTGTTATGTCGATTGCTGAAAAGTCAGAGGTTGAAAAGGGTGTTGTTGAGAACACGGCCGACAAGTTTGTCGGCGTGTCGGGAGGCGTCTTTGCTCATCAGGTAGGCCTCGATAGAGTCGGCATGCCGGTGATTGTGCAGGTCGGTGCCGTTGAAGTCCACCATATTGTTGTCGATAAGCCATTCAGCCACCTGTTTTTCAGCTTTGCCGTAGTATCCGCTCAGACTCAGCACGTTTATCTGAAACAGTGCTCCGGCGTCGTGTAGGGCCTTGTAGCGGTTGCGCTTCTCGTAGTAGTAGCTGAATCGCTCGGGGTGGGCCATTACAGGTCTGTAGCCTTTGACCTGCAGGTCGAAAATAAGCTGGTCGAGATTCCAGGGCTCCTGCATGAACGAATTTTCAATGAGTATATAGTTGCCCGGATATGGCATAATCACGTCCTCTTCGAGCTGCTTGGTGAAAAGTTCGTCGATACGGTATTCGGCAGAGTTCGTCACCTTTATGCCGTTGCCGCGTCGGGCAAGTTCCTGTTGCAGCTTTTCTATAGCCGGAGCTATGGTCTGCGGATTGTTTTCAAACGTGTCCTGAGTTACATGCGGACTGGCAATGATGCGCTCGATGCCCCAGCTCTGCATGCGCTCCACAAGGTCGGCCGACGTGGCGGCATCGGGCGATCCGTCGTCGATTCCGGGCACAATATGGCAGTGTATATCGGTGTTGAACCAGAGTTTGCGTGGTTCTTTTTTCTTGAATAGGAAGTCGAACATTCTGTACGTTTTTTTAATGATACAAAATTACTCAACTTTTGGTTCACAGCCAAATTAATATATTAAAATATGGCCTTGCACCAAGAGCCCGTAGCCACAAAGCGCCGTCGGGAACAATGTCCGGCGGCGCTTTGTATGCTTTTTGAGTTCTTCGGCTGAAATCATATTGGCACCTGGCGCTTGAAGACTTCCTTGAACGATATGAGAGTTTCGGTGCGTGCCAGACCGAGAGCCTGAATCTGGTTCTGGAGTATGTGCAGAAGGTGGTCATTGTTGTGCGCTACGACTTTTACAAAAATGTCGTACTGACCGGTGGTGAAGTGGCACTCCACCACTTCGGGGATTTTTTGCAGCTCCTCAATTACGTGATTGAACTGCGAGGGGTCGCGCAGGAAGAAACCAACGTATGCACAGGTATCGTATCCTACAGCGGACGGGTCAACAAGGCATTGAGATCCTTTGATGACACCATTGGCAATCAGGCGCTGTACCCGCTGGTGTACTGCGGCACCGGATACTCCGCTTTCACGGGCGATTTCAAGGTAGGCCTTACGGGCGTTCTGCGACAGGTCGGACAGGATCCGAAGGTCGAGTTCGTCAAAATTGTGGCGGCTCATATTAATATTCTTAATAATTAATGTTGATGAATAGTTGGTAGTTTGAAAATGCTTTGGGAACAAAGGTATGTATTTTAATTCAAATTTCCAACTATAGATTCTTGTTTTTTTTGAGGCGCATACAAATTTTTAGTATTTTTTACGAATTTGCGGTATCGTCCTTTTTGCATACCCATACCTCGGGGTATCCGCTGCAGCGGCGCACACGCCGGAAGCCTGCCGGAATAGTGCTGCCAATGACCAGTGTGCCGTCGATATATGCTGTAGCAGCTGTTTCCTCCACAAATGGCTCTATGCTGTGGCTGCCGTCGCCGGGCAATGTGAGTACGGCGAGAGGGTATAGCCTCCCGCCGTTGTCTATTATGGTTTGTGCCAGATATTTGTTCATCAGATGATTCCGCGCAGGCTGTTGATGTTGCTTACGTTATGGCGCACGCAGTATTCGTTGAGCCGGTCGATTACCCGCATGGTTGTGGCCGGGTCGAGGAAGTTGGCTGTGCCTACCTGTACGGCGGTGGCGCCGGCCATTATGAATTCCAGTGCGTCGTCGCCGGTACGTATGCCGCCCAGACCTACTATGGGTATGTTTACAGCCTTGGCTGTCTGCCATACCATGCGTACGGCCACAGGTTTTACGGCAGGGCCCGAGAGTCCGCCGGTAACGGTGCTGAGCATCGGCCGCCGACGTTCTACATCCACCGCCATGCCCAGCATGGTGTTGATGAGCGATAGTGAGTCGGCACCTGAGGCCTCGGCGGCGCGGGCAATCTCGGTGATGTCTGTGACATTGGGCGAGAGTTTTACCATAAGGTGCCGTGGCCAGGCTTTGCGCACCGCCGAAACCACTTCGGAGGCTCCGGCGGTGGTGGTGCCGAATGCCATGCCGCCGTGCTTTACATTGGGGCACGATATATTTACTTCCACGGCATGTATTTTGTCGAGGTCAGCCAGGCGGCGGCATACTTCGGCATAGTCGTCGACACAGGCTCCGCTTACGTTCACTATCACTTCAGAGCGATAGCCGCGCAGGCGGGGGTATATGTGCTCGATAAAGTAGTCTACGCCTTTGTTCTGCAGGCCCACAGCGTTGAGCATGCCCGACGGAGTTTCGGCCATTCTGGGGTAGGGGTTGCCCTCGCGCGGGGCAAGGGTGGTGCCCTTGACTATGAATCCGCCAAGGCGGTCAAGGTCTACAAAGTCGGCGAATTCCTCGCCGTAACCAAAGGTGCCCGAGGCGGTGAGCACCGGATTCTGCAGCTCCAGCGAGCCCAGTTTTACTGATAAGTCGGGAGTCATTGCCAGTTGAGTTGATTGATGTTGAACACGGGGCCTTCGGTGCATACGCACACATGGCCTTTTACTGTATTTTCCACGCAGCACAGGCAAGCGCCGAGGCCGCACGCCATCATGTTCTCCAGCGATACCTCGCAGTCGATGCCGCGTTGGCGGGCCACTGCGGCCACAGCTTTCATCATGGGGGCGGGACCGCAGCAGCAGATGTGATCGAACTCACCCGACACCATGGCCGGATGTGTGGTCACTACGCCATGGTGACCGGCCGAGCCGTCGTCGGTGGCGGTGAGGACATCTGCGTATTTTTCAAATTCGCAGGTCTGCAGCAGCATTTCGGCGCTGCGTGCGCCCAGCAGTACGGTGGGGCGGTTGCCGGCCTCGGACATCAGTCGGGCCAGATACAGCAGCGGAGCCATACCCACACCGCCTCCTACAAGCAGAGTGCGGCGAGAGGCATCCACTCCGAAACCGTTGCCTAATGGCAACATCATACGCAGACTGCTGCCCGGCTCAAGAGCGCACAGGGCGGCGGTCCCTTCGCCGGCTTCGCGCACAAGCAGCCACAGGGTCATGCCGTCGGATTCCACAAAGTTCACTGATATTGGGCGGCGCAGGAAGGTGTGCTTGCTGTGAGGCACTTCCACCTCCACGAACTGGCCCGGATGCATCTGCGGCAATGCCTCGCCGTCGGCCCGCTGCAGGCGCAGCAGCGCAAAACCGGCTGCAGGCCGCTCGTTGCTTATTACGTTAAAGGTCAAGTCGTATTTCATGTCGTTAGAGTATAGTTTCACAAAGATAGCGATAAATCCCGGTTTATGCAAATCGGCTGGTCAGTCCGACCCCAGTACCAGCAGTGTAAGGCTTACCAGCAGCAGACCCAGGTCGATGAGTTTTGGGCCTATGTTCTTTTCGTGTAGAGCCATTACACCGTACAGAAAACTTATGACTACGCTGCCGCGCCGCATCATCGACACTATGCCAATCATGGCTCCGGGCAACGACAGTGCGTAAAAGTAGAACAGGTCGGCGGCGGTCAGGAACACCGCTATGCATGGTATGCTCCATCGCCAGTTGAAGGAGGCTGCGGCGTTGCCGCGTCCGCGTATTACCGATATTACGGCAACCATAATCACGCACTGGTACAGCGAGTACCAGCTCTGCACGTCGAGAGGCTCGTAGCGGCTGAGCAGAAATTTGTCGTACAGACCGCTGACGGCGCCGAACATCGTGGCTCCCACACTCATCAGTATCCACTTGCCTGCACCTTTGCCCGATTGCTCACGCATGCCGGTTCGCGAAATCAGCAGCAGTGACACAAAGCCTATAATTACACCTGCCCACTGAAGCTGGTTGAGCCACTCGCCGTATAGTAGCATGGCGCCGACCAGCACCAGCACGGGCCGCGAGGCGTTGATAGGCCCCTGTACGGTCATAGGCAGGTGTTTGATGGCGAAGTAGCCCAGCAGCCACGAGCACAGCACTATGGCCGATTTGCCAAGTATCATCAGGTGGCCGTATACCGAGTTGCCGAATCCGTAGTTGCCGGCGTAAACCGCACCGGCTATTACCGGAAGCATCAGCACGGCGCCGAACACAGTGTTGAGCATAAGCACCATAAGTACATCGTTGCCCCGCACCGACAGCTTCTTGAACACATCATAGAAACCAAGGCACAGAGCAGACAGCAACGCTAAAGCAATCCACATAGTCGAAATTTTTTGCAAAATTACTAAAATTTTTCCGAACGTATGTACTGCATCGCTTGTTAGAAAATAAAAATAATATCACAATGCTTCGACTCAAGACACCCCCCTCGCTGGGCAAGAAGCAGAACCTCTCTCTGCTGTTGTTGCACGTGCTGGTCATAGCCGGCGCCATCACCCTTGTGCTGCTGATTAGCTTCGATACATTCCGCAATGTATCCTTTCTGGGCGACCCCACATATCTGAAAGCGCAGTTCTGGATTTGCATGCTCTTTCTTGTGGATATTGCAGTTGAATTCTTTATGTCGCCGAAAAAATGGGGCTATATCGCCGCCCATACATTCTTCTTTATTATATGTATACCATATGTCAACATATTCGACTATATGGGCTGGGCAATCGAGGGCGAGCTGCGCTTCGTAATGCGGGTAGTGCCCATGTTGCGGGCCGCATATGTGTTGGCGCTCATCACAGGTACCCTGAGCCGCAGCAAGGTCACCGACATGTTTACATGCTACATAATACTGCTGCTGACAATTGTGTACTTCTCGAGCATGATGTTCTATGTCGAGGAGCACAGCGTGAACCCCGACCTCACCAGCTACTGGCAGGCGCTATGGTGGTCGGTGATGAACATGACCACGGCCGGCTGCTATATCAACGAGTATACCACCGTGGGGCGGGTGCTGTCGGTGATACTCTCCGGCGGAGGCCTGATACTCTTCCCGGTGTTTACGGTCTATATAGCCGATGCCGTGGCCGGCACATCGTCGGGCGAGCAACAGTAATTTTTAAAGAAAAATTTGTAACTTTGTGCCTGTAATTAAAAAATAGAGCTTGTTTATGGCACAAAAACGCGAATGGACTCCCCTGAAAGAGTACTCCGACATACTTTTCGACTTCTATAACGGCATAGCCCGTATAACCATCAACCGCCCGGAGGTGTACAACGCCTTCCGTCCGCAGACCAACGCCCAGATGCTCGACGCCATGGCATATTGCCGCGACCACTCGGAAATAAAAGTCGTGGTTCTGACCGGCGCAGGCGACAAGGCATTCTGCTCCGGCGGTGACCAGAACTACAAGGCCCGCGGCGGATACCGTGATGCCGACGGCACTCCCCGCCTTAACGTTCTCGACCTTCATAAAGCCATACGTTCGCTTACCAAGCCTGTAATCGCCATGGTCAACGGATATGCCATAGGCGGAGGCAACGTGCTCAATGTGGTATGCGACCTCTCCATAGCCTCGGAAAACGCCCGATTCGGCCAGACTGGCCCCAAGGTCGGTTCGTTCGACGCCGGTTTCGGTTCGTCGTATCTGGCCCGCTGCGTAGGCCAGAAGAAAGCCCGCGAGATATGGTTCCTCTGCCGCCAGTACACTGCCGCCGAAGCACTCGAGATGGGAATGATAAACAAGGTGGTGCCCCTGGAACGCCTCGAAGACGAGGTAGTGGAGTGGTGCGAAACAATAATGAAGCGCTCGCCCTTTGCCATACGTATGATTAAGCGTGCTCTCAATGCCGAACTCGACGGCCAGCACGGCCTTATGGAGTTTGCAGGCGACGCCACTCTGATGTATTACCTTATGGACGAGGCACAGGAAGGCAAAAACGCATTCCTTGAAAAACGTGACCCCGACTTCGACAGTTTTCCCCAGTTCCCCGGCTGATGGCGGCTACCGAGTGGACCGAATACCCGCTTACATTCGGTTTTACGGCACGTACCTCGCGTGAGGTCATGCAACGGCGCAGCACATTCCTGTTGCGCCGCCCCGATGCCTCCATGCCGTCAGGCCGGCGTTATGCCGAAGCCAACTTTTTCGAGTCGCTGGCTCCGGAATCGCGGGCCGATTTTCTTGCCCAGCTTAAGGCATACTGCGACGGCACGCTGCCGTACGGCAGCGTGACATCCTCGGCAGTGCGATGCGCCGCCGACATGCTGAACATGCCACTGCCCGACAATACATGGACACGCGGCCACAGCGGTATTGCAATCAACGGCCTGATATGGATGGCCGACAAGCACACCATGCGGCAGGCCATAGCCGCCAAGCTGCAACAGGGATTCAAGGTGCTGAAACTGAAAATCGGAGGCATAGACTTCGACGACGAACTCAACCTCATCCGTGCAGTTCGCCGGCAATTCACCCCCGACGAACTCGAAATACGGCTCGACGCCAACGGCAGCTTCACACCCGAAAACGCGGCCGAACGCCTGGAGCGCCTATCACAGTTCGGCATACACTCCATAGAGCAGCCGGTACGCCAGGGACAGTACGGACTCATGGCCGAACTGTGCCGCACATCGCCTATTGACATCGCTCTCGACGAAGACCTCATAGGCCTGCGCAGCGATGCCGAGAAGCTGGCGATGTTGCGTCAGATACGTCCGGCATACATTATTCTTAAACCTACACTTTGCGGAGGCCTCAAGGAATCCGACAGCTGGCGCAGTCTGGCACTGCAGGAAGGTATAGGCTGGTGGCTGACATCGGCTCTTGAAAGCAGCATCGGACTTTATTACCTGGCCGCATTCGTCAGTCAATATCCGCTCGACATACCGCAAGGGCTTGGCACCGGACAGATTTACACCGACAACATAGGCTCGTGCCTGAATATGCACGACGCCGCACTCTATGGCGGACCCATGCAATTCGACTATAACCTGCTTGACTCGCTGCACTGGCAATGACACTCGATGAATTTCGCCGTCAATGGCTTTCGCCTGAGCCATACATTGTAGCCCATACCTCGGGCAGTACCGGCACACCAAAGGAAATACGGCTGTTAAAAGCTGATATGCGCCTGTCGGCACGCGCCACAAACAGTCGCTTCGGTATTAAACCGGACTCCGTGCTGGCCATACCGCTGTCGATGGACTATATAGCCGGCAAAATGATGGCTGTACGCGCCTTTGAGGCCGGATGCCGGCTGATTGAACTGCCGGTAAGCAATCGCATAGAACTCAACGAACCGGTCGACCTCCTGGCAATAGTGCCGTCGCAGGTCGACAGCATAGTATCCGATGCCAACGCACATCGTATCCGAAATGTAATCATAGGCGGTGCCCGTCTTGACAATACACGCCGGAGCATGCTCGCAGGCATGCCATTCGCCGCTTTCTGCACCTATGGCATGACCGAAACATGCAGCCATGTGGCCCTGGCCGACGCCCTCGACCCTCAGGGCATATACAGCGCCATGCCGGGTATCAGTTTCAGTATCGACAGCCGCGATTGTCTGCGCATTACAGCCGGCAGCATGTCGTTCGGCACATTACAGACCAACGACGTGGTCGAACTGCTCGACAACGGTCGTTTCCGTTGGCTCGGCCGCGCTGACAATGCAATTAACTCCGGCGGGATAAAGATTATGGCTGAAGAACTCGAGTGCTGTCTGCAGGCCGTGCTTAAAGTACCGTTCTATATCAAGGCCGAGCCGGACGACAAATGGGGCGAAGTGCCTGTGCTGGTAGCCGAAGCTCCGCACAACATGTTGCCATTGATTCAGCAAGCCATCGATTCGCTCGGCCTCGGGCGCCGCAAGCCCCAACGGATATACTGCGTGCCGGCACTGCCACGTACCGCCAACGGCAAAATCCGCCGTGTGTAGTTGAAACCGCATTGGCTAAGTATGGATAACTATAACCAAACCGGCTACATCACAATGATGTATGATCAAGTTATTTGAAGCCTAAAAGTTTGGCGGCAGTCACGCGGGCGGCCTCGTCGGCGTTGTCGCCGCTTATCATGGCGGCGATTTCCTCGATTCGCTCGGCATCGCCCAGACGGCGTATGCGGGTAAATGTGGAGTCCTCGTCGTCCTGTTTGTAGACTTTGAATTGTACGTCGCCGCGTGCGGCTACGGCGGGCAGGTGAGTGATTGTAATCACCTGTATGTTGTCCGATATGTCCTTCATCATGTCGGCCATGCGTGTGGCTACTTCGCCCGACACACCGGTGTCGACTTCGTCGAATATTATGGTGGGCAGGTGCATGCTCTCGGCGGTAATCGACTTGATGGATAGCATCAGGCGGCTTATTTCGCCACCTGAGGCGGTACCGGCCACGGGGCGCAGGGTCTGGTTTTTGTTGAAGGCGAACAGGAATTCAACTACGTCGATGCCGTCGGGGGTGAGTTTGCCGGTGCTCATGCTTATTTCGCAGCGCAGATTCTGCATGCCCATGGGTGTGGCGCGCTCTTTGAGGCGAGCTGCAAACAGTGCGGCATGGCTGCGGCGAGAGTTCGATAATTCCTGTGCCAGCAGCATGGCTTCCTTTTTTGCACGGCGCGCCTTGTTTTCGAGTTCGTGCAGCACTTCGTCGGAATTGTCAATGGCCTCCAGGCGTGCGGCCAGGTCGTCGCGCAGCGCAATAAGCTGCTCCACGGTGTCGCAGCGGTAGCTACTCTGGAGCGAATATAGGCGGTTCAGGCGGTCTTCCACTTCGATTAGGCGGTCGGGGTCGGCGTGCAGACCTCCGTTGTTGGCTTCGAGGCTTTCTGTGATATCCTGTATTTCGATGCGAGCCGACTCAAGTCGCTCTACCAGAGCGTCGCCGCCGTCGAAGTGCGGTGCTGCTGCGCGGCAGCGCGATACGGCGTAGGACAGTGCGCTGAGAACGTTGTCGTTGCTGTACGAAAGAGAGTCGAGGGCCTCGACTATGTTTTCCTTTATGTCGCCTACGTTGGTCAGGAGTTCGCGTTCGGCTTCGAGGTCGGCCTGTTCGCCGGGCTGCAGCTGTGCCTGTTGCAGCTGTTCGAGCTGGAATTGCCACAGCTGCGTAGCCTCGCGGTTGCCGTTGAGCATGTCGCGGGTCTGTGAAAATTCGCGTAGAGCCACCTTATAGGCTGCGTATGCCTGGCGGTAGCGTTGGCGCAGGTCGGAGTTGTCGGCAAGCGAGTCAATAATGCCGAGCTGATATTCGCGGTCAGCAATAAGCAAATTCTGGTGCTGTGAGTGTATGTCCACGAGCTGTATGGCGGCATCGCGCAGCAGGGCCAGGTTGACCGGAGTATCGTTTATGAAGGCGCGCGAGCGGCCCGATGGTGTGAGTTCGCGGCGAAGTATGCACTGCGGGTCGTCGGCTCCGTCGATGTCGTTCCGTTGCAGTAGTGCCCGTAGCGCGTCGAAGCCATCTATGCTGAATATGGCCTCGATTATCGATTTGCGTTCAGGGTCACGCACCGCTTTCATGTCGGCACGCCCGCCCAGCAGCAGGCCCAGTGCACCGAGTATTATCGATTTGCCGGCACCTGTTTCGCCGGTGATGATGTTGAATCCCGGGTGGAAAGTGATGTCGAGGCGCGTAATCAGCGCGTAGTTGCTTATGTGGAGGGTCTGAATCATTGTTCGCTTCCTTTGCGTATTTGTTCCAGCCGCTGGTTTTCGGTGGGGTATATTGGCTGAAGTATGTCGTAGGCTTTCTGGCGCTCGTCCTGCGGGGCTTTGGAGTAGATGTTCACCAGTTCGTCGAGCTTGGCGTCCTTGAACATTGACAAAGCCACCGACATAGGAGCGGCATTGAATATAGCGGC
The DNA here is from genome assembly GCA_910578365.1 of uncultured Muribaculaceae bacterium. Taxonomy (GTDB): domain Bacteria; phylum Bacteroidota; class Bacteroidia; order Bacteroidales; family Muribaculaceae; genus CAG-873. The sequence goes on along the minus strand of CAJTRC010000014.1, from coordinate 17,925 downwards.
GAGCTTGTCCAGCGACTCGGTGATTACCTTGCGGCCTTTGTCGGGGCTAAGGCTCATTTCGTCGAGGCCTTTGCGATGGTAGTCGTATGTCAGTTCGCGGATTCCGGAGGTTGCCGGCTCGGTGTACGAGCTTAGTACTGCCGAGCGGTTCTTGGTGTCCTCGAAGGCTTTCCATCCGCTTTCGCCCGACGACTGTGCCTGCTGTACTATGATTTTGAGCCTGTCGAAGTATGGCTCGCCGCCCTTGGGAGAGAAACTGTCGAAGTCTACTGCCAGAATCAGGTAGGCGTAGAAGTTGAGTATGGCCGTGAGCTGGCTCTCCATGCTCTGGATATTGAAAATCAGCGGTTCGCCTTCCTGATACTGGAATTCAATCTTGCTGTCCTTGAAGTTGATGAGGGTGGTGGTGTAGTTAGTGTTGTATACGGGGCGCGTGCTTTGCACCTGAAGGTCGCCGATGAGTTTGTCGTTGTCGACTTCCTTGATGGTGAAAAACAGGCGACATTCGATTTTTTCGTTCGCCGCGAACTGCGAGTTGGTAAACACGGTGGTGTTCATGTAGTCGTTTATTGCCGACTGCAGGGTTTCGAACATCGATTTGTTTGTGCCTGAAACCTGGCTGGAGTTTACCTCCACAGTGCAGTTAAGCTCCTGGGCGTGCGCCGGAGCGACGCAAGCCAGGGCGCAGCCGAATACGGCTGCCGCTATACCGCGGCGGATGATGAGAGAGGTTTTCACTTACTTATTTCGGTATTCTGCTATGTAGTTCACAATGTCGTCGGCAACCTCAGCTTTGGATTTCAGGCCGAATACAGCCGAGTGGCCGAGATGGTCGAAGATGGTGATTTTGTTTGTGTCGGTTCCGAATCCGGCACCGGGGTCGCTGAGGGAGTTCAGTACCACAATGTCGAGGTTCTTGGCCTTTAGCTTGCGGGCTGCGTTTTCCGGGCCGTGGTCGGTTTCGAGTGCGAAGCCAACCAGAGTCTGTCCGTCGCGCCGGCATTTGCCGAACGTGGCTGCGATGTCGGGGTTCATCACCAGGTCGATGCTGTCGAACTGTGCTTTCTCGCGCTTTATTTTGCTGTCGGCCGGATGTGCGGGGGCATAGTCGGCTACGGCAGCTGTCCAGACAGCTATATCGCAGCTGTCGAATTCGTTGCGGCATGCTTCAAGCATCTGGCAGGCCGATTCTACCCGCACGGTGCGTATGCCGGCGGGGTCGGGCAGGGCGGTGGGGCCGCTTACCAGCACCACATCGGCGCCTTGGCGTCGCAACGATTCGGCTATGGCGTAGCCCATCTTGCCGGTTGAGAAGTTGCCTATGAAGCGCACCGGGTCGATGCGTTCGTAGGTAGGCCCGGCTGTAACCATGGCTTTAAGTCCTTTGAGCGGCTGTGGGCAGGCGAAGTATGCTTCGAGTACCGCGGCTATCTTCTCGGGCTCTTCCATGCGTCCTTTGCCTACCAGGTGGCTTGCCAGCTCGCCTTCAGCGGGCTCAATTATGTGATTGCCGTAGTTGCGCAGCAGCTCCAGATTGCGGGTTGTGGATGGATGAGCCATCATGTCGAGGTCCATAGCCGGAGCCACAAACACGGGGCATTTCGACGAGAGATAGGTGGTTATGAGCATGTTGTCGGCCACGCCATTGGCCATTTTGCCTATCGACGACGCTGTAGCCGGGGCTATGACCATGGCATCGGCCCACAGACCCAGGTCGACGTGCGAGTGCCATTCGCCGGTGTTGGCGGTGAAAAATTCCGATATCACCGGCTTACCGCTCAGGGCCGACAGTGTTACCGGAGTTATGAACTGCTTGCCGTTGGGCGTGATTACCACCTGTACCTCGGCGCCCGCCTTTATAAGCAGGCGCAGCAGCACTGCCGATTTGTATGCCGCAATGCCCCCGGTGATGCCCAGTATTATATGTTTACCTGCGAGTGCGCTCATTTAGCCGTTTGCGTATACGAGTGAAACAATCTTTTGTGTTTTTGGTGAAATCGCCTTTCATTATCCAGGCCAGATAGCCCGGGTCCTGGCGCAGCACCTCTTCGGCCAGACGGCCTTTGTATTTGCCGAAGTTTATCACTTCGCGGTTCTGGTCGTCATAAATCAGCCGTCCGCAGAAGTCCACCTGGCGATTGTTGCTGGCAAACTCGCTCAGTGCATCGATGTCTTCGGGCAGGTCGGTGTAGCGCTCCATCTGTGCCAGAAGCACCTCTACGGTAGCCATGGTGTCGGCGCTGGCGCTGTGGGCTTCCTCAAGGTCTTTGTCGCAGTAGAACTTGTAGGCTGCCACAAGGGTGCGGGGCTCCTTTTTGTGGAAAATGGTCTGGACATCGATAAAGCGTACGCCCTCGAAATCAAAGTCGATGCCGGCGCGCTCGAATTCCTGGTCGAGCAGAGGCACATCAAAACGGTTGCTGTTGAAACCTGCAATGTCGCATCCTGAGAAGAACTGCGCTATCGACTTGGAGTATGCCGCAAAAGTTGGTTTGTCGGCTACATCCTCGTCGTAGATATGGTGTACGGCAGAAGCTTCTTCGGGAATGGGTATTGTGGGGTTGACGCGCACGGTCTTTACTACTCGGTTGCCGTCGGGCATCAGTTTCACTGCCGATAGCTCCACTATGCGGTCGTTGAGAATATTGGTACCGGTGGTTTCCAGGTCAAAGAAAACCACCGGACGTTCGAGTTTCAGTTTCATTTCGATTTTTTAGAATTCGCTTACGGTCATAGGCATCAGCAGCATAATCAGGTCGGTGCCTTCCTCGTTTTCGGTAGGGAAGAACAGACCGGGGCGTCCGGGGTCGCTGAGGTCGGCGTTGACATCAGTGCCCGGCAGCGCGTTGAGTATGGATATGATATGTTCTGAGCCGAAGCCTATGGTGAGTTCCTGACCGCTGAACGAGCAGGCCATCTGGTCGCGTCCGGCGGTACACATGCCCGAGTCGCTGGTTTTGAGCAGCATCTTCTCGGGGGTGAATCGGAATTTAATCAGGCCGTATCCGGCGTCGACGAATATGCTTACGCGGCGCACCAGGTTGAGCATTCCCACACGGTCGGCCACCAGATGCAGAGGGTTGTTTTTGGGTATCACACGGTTATAGTCGGGATACTTGCCGTTCATAAAACTGCAGCGGAAGGAGAATCGGCCGTCGCTTACGGTTGCCGAGCGGCTGCCTATTTCCATGGTCATGGTTTCGCTGCCGCCGAATACATTGCGGATAATCGAGGCTGCCTTCGGAGGCACTATGCACGAGGTCTTTACGCCGGGCTTTATGTTGTTGTCGGTGTAGCGCACGAGCTTGCGGGTGTCGGTGGCCACAAAGTTGATGTGGTCTTCGAAGATATCGAAGTACACGCCCTGCATCTGCGCGCGGAAGTCCTCAGTGGCCACGGCAAAGAGGGTGTAGTCGAAAGCCTTGCTGATGCGCTTGCCTTCGGTTACTATCTTTACTGGTTCGGCCTGGTCCTCGGGGGCACGGTATTCCGGAAATTCGTTGCCGTTGATGCCCACAAGGTTGAAAGTGCCGCCCGGATAGGTGATTTCCACCTCCAGGGTCGAATCGTTGATGTTGAAGGTCACTTCCTGGTCGGGCAGCTCCTTGAGCAGGTTCGACAGAGTGCGCGAAGACAGACAGATTTTGCCTTCGCCCTCCGAGTCGCTCAGTTCTATGCCGGCCGACAGTGTGGAGTCGGTATCGGAGCCGGTAAGGGTGAGCTTGCCGTCTTTGAGTTCAAGCAGGAAGTTGTCGAGGATAATCAGCGCGTTCTTGGAGCTGATTACCTTGCCTACAGCTGAAGCCGCGTTATAGAATGCTTTGCTTTGTACAACGAATTTCATCTTATATATAGTTAGTTTGTTTTCTAATTTACAAAAGTACGAAAAAAAACGGAGATGGCGAAACGGGCACTGATATTTTTAGTACATTTGCAGAAAAAATCATGCTTGTACCTTTTGATAATACTCCTGCGCAGCGCCGACTGCTCGCCGACATATACACCGAATCGTTTCCGCCCGAGGAACGACGCCCGACCGACCACTTTTTCAGGCTCGCCGACACCCCCGGTGCGCCTTTCCGCATACTTGTGATCTGCGACGATGCCGGACACTACGCCGGCTTCATATCATACTGGCAGTTCGATACTTTTGCATATATCGAGCACTTTGCTGTGAATCCCGCGGCCCGCGGCGGCGGCATAGGAGCTTGCGCCCTGCGGGAATTCAAGGCCATGTCAGGCCTTCCCGTGGTGCTGGAGGTGGAGCGCCCCGGCAGCAACGACATGGCCGACCGGCGCATAGCATTCTACCGCCGCAACGGCTTCCACACCATCGACAGCTACGACTATATACAGCCGCCATACGCACCCGGACTGCCCGAGGTGCCGCTGCTGCTGATGTGCGACCGCCCCGACCGGATCGACCCTGCCCATGTCGACGCCACATTGCGTGGTGAAGTTTACGCCTATATGAAATTTTTTTGCTAATTTTGTAAAAAATTCATACTCCGATGATTGATAAAGACAAACTCGCCGAAACAGTCGCTGAGATTGTTTCCGGATATAAGTTGCCTGAGCAGCCCGCCGGACTTTACCGTCCGGTGGAATACGCCCTGGACTGTGGCGGCAAACGCCTGCGCCCCATGCTGCTGCTGGCTGTATGCCAGGCTCTTGGGGGGAACATCGAAAAAGCCCGCTCCGCAGCCATGGGCATAGAGATGTACCACAACTTCACCCTGCTGCACGACGATGTGATGGACCGAGCCGACATGCGGCGCGGACGCCCCACAGTGCATGTGAAGTGGAACGACGTCACCGCCATACTCAGCGGCGACGCCATGCTTACACTCGCCGGCTCGCTCATGACCGAAGTGCCCGACGCGGTGCTCCGCCCGGTTCTGGACATGTTCAACCGCACTGCAATGGAAGTGTACGAAGGCCAGCAGTACGACATGGACTTTGAACAGCGCTCCGACGTGACCGTAGAAGAATACATGCACATGATTCGCCTGAAGACCTCCGTGCTTCTGGCCGGCGCATGCTACATAGGCGCACTTATTGCCGGTGCCGATGAAGCCGATGCGCGTGCCTTCTATGAATATGGCGTGAACCTGGGCCTCGCATTCCAGCTGCGTGACGACTGGCTCGACACATACGGCAATCCCGAGGTGTTCGGCAAAGCCATAGGCGGCGATATAGTGAACCGCAAGAAAACCTGGCTGCTGATAAGCGCCTTGCGTGAAAGTCGCGGCGAACTCGACGGCATACTGGCCGAAGACCTCGAAAACGACGAACTCATACGTCAGGTAAAGTCTGTGTACAGCTCGCTCAGGCTCTCCGACCGCTGCAACCACCTCATAGGCGAATATGCATCCAAGGCTATATCGGCAATCGCAGGTGTGAAAATCGCCCCCGCCGACCGCGCGTATTTCATCAATCTTGCCGAATCGCTTTCAGGCCGCGACAAATAAGATGCTCACCGATACCCACACGCATATTTATATGCCCGACGAGTTCGCCGCCGACGGCGGACCAAGGGCTACGGTGCTGCGGGCCATAGAGGCCGGAGTAGGGCGCATGATTCTGCCTTGTGTCGACGCCTCCTCGCTCGAGCCTATGCGCACTCTGGCCGAACAGTTCCCCGACAACATACACATGGCCATAGGCCTGCATCCTACCGAGGTGCCTGCTCACTGGCGCTCCATAGTCGATGCCATGCTGCGCGAACTCGATGCCAATCCGGGGCGTTACATAGCCATAGGCGAGGTGGGCATGGACCTGTACTGGGACAAGACCATGCGCCGCGAACAGATGGACGCCTTCGAATACCAGGCCCGCGCTGCCGCCGAACGATCCCTGCCGGTGATAATACACTGCCGCGAGGCTCTCGACGAAACCTTGGAGGTGCTGCAGGCTGTGCCGCAAGTGAAAGCGGTGTTCCACAGCTTCGGAGGCAATCCCGACGACGTGGAGCGTGTACGCCGCCGCTTCGACCCCTGGTTCGGCATCAACGGCATAGTCACATTTAAAAACGCGCGCCTGCACGAAAGTCTGCCCGCCATAGGCCTCGACCGGCTGCTGCTCGAAACCGATGCCCCCTATCTCGCTCCGGTACCGCGGCGCGGACGACGCAACGAATCGGCATACCTGGTCCATACAGCCGCTTTTGTGGCCGAAAAATTCGGCATCAGTACCGACCGGATAGCCGAAATAACCAATAACAACGCTGACAAATGCTTCAATTTCTAAAACATATACTGCAACTGATGCTGTCACCGGCCAAGGGCTGGGAAGATGTATCGCAGGCCTCGGAAGCTCCGGCCGAGCTGTGCTCGCGCGGACTTTACCCTTTACTCGGCATAGCCGCACTGAGCAACTTCGTTCGCATGCTTTACGGCAACGGCATTTTGCTGGTCACTGCCATCGAACGTGCCGTGGTGGACTTCGGCACATACTTCTCGGCATACTTCCTGGCAGCTCTCATACTCGAGCAACTGATGCCAAACATAGTGTCCGGCGAGCCGAACCGCAAGAAAATCGAAACCTGCTCGGTCTACATCATAGCCATGCTATGTATAATCAGGATTATAGAAAACTGTGTGCCGGCCGAACTTACACTAATCAAACTGCTGCCTGTGTTTGTTGCATTGATAGTATATAAGGCCGACCGCTATCTGGCCGTGAAGCCCGGCGACGACATTCGCTTCATGCTCATTGGAGTGATTGCGCTGATACTCATGCCGCTACTGCTGCACTACGTACTTTTCTTATTGATACCAGCATGAAATTCAAAGAAGTAAACATAAAAAACCGCCGCGCCACATACGACTACCACATAGTCGATACCTTTACCGCCGGCATAGTGCTCACAGGCACTGAGATAAAATCAATCAGACTGGGCAAAGCCGGTCTGACCGATACATTCTGCTATATGAACAACGGCGAGCTGTGGGTCAAGAACATGTACATAGCCGAATATTTCTACGGCACGTACAACAACCACGCCGCCAGACGCGATCGCAAACTGCTGCTGAACCGCAAAGAACTCGACCGCCTCGACAAAGACGGCAAAGAGGCCGGCTTCACCATAGTGCCACTGAAGCTCTTTATCAACGAGCGTGGCCTGGCCAAACTGGTGATAGGCCTTGCCAGGGGCAAGAAAGAATACGACAAGCGCCAGAGCATAAAGGAGCGCGAAGACAAACGCGACATGGCCCGCATTATGATGCGACGATAAGCCGTCGCTCGCCCCGGTTGTCGCTTACGGCAAACACCCGCACATCGCCTCCGTCGCGTACGCCCAGTTTGCGGCGCAGCGCATCGGCCTGCACGCCGAAGTTGCGTGCGGTTACCGAGGCCTTGGGCCAGCGCCGCGCAAAGCGTTTTATCTCCGACGACGAATACGGCAGAACCGCAATAATATCCAGACAGTTGCCCGGCAAAATGCCCGGAGCGGCTGTCTGTTTTTTTGTAAAATACAGCTGTGTGTTGGCTGCGAGTTTGGTCAGGCCGTAGCGTTGCGACAGCAGTTTCAGCGGAGCCGCTTTCATCACTGCGGGCCATGGTTCGAACAGTACGTTGCCGGGCTCGGGCATGCCATAGGTGGCTACAGCGGCCTGTTCGTCGGAGGCTGTGAACGCCTCGCACTGTATGCCGTGGGCGTGTATAGTGCAGGCTTGTATCACAGGCTCGCCGTCATAGCCGCGTTCGACTGTCACCACCAGCTCCTTGCACTCCGTGGTTGTGCCCACGGCCATTATGTTCCTGACGCAGTCCAGCTCCGACAGCACATGGCTGATATCGAGCATCGGCGACAGCTTGGCTATATAGCGGGGGGCTACCTGCAGCATGCGCTCCTGCAAAATTGTAAGGTCGGGTTGGCAGTCGCGGAGGGCATACACACGGCTGCCGTCGTCGGCACGGCGGGCAGGGTCGATAAACAGGCAGTCCTGCGAGTCGGTTCCGGCCAGATTGAGCCAGTCGCGGCAGTCGGCACACAGCGCTTCCAGATTGTCGATACCCGAATTTGCAGCATTGAAAGCCAGAGCGTCAGCTACTTCCGGCTGCCGTTCGATGGCGATTACCGCATCGCTCTTGCGCGCCAGATGCATGGCGTCGATGCCCAGACCCGATGTCAGGTCGGCTACTTTTTTGCCCGGTTCTATGAGCGAGGCATGGAAGCCGGCCAGACGGTCGGAGGTGGCCTGTTCGGCGTTTATGCCGCCCGGAAAATAGAATCGCGGGTCGGCTGCTAAAGTATCGGCAAACTTGGCGGCATACTTGCGCCTGCATTCAATCTGCAGTATGGCTGCCGAGGCATCGAGGCCGCCTACGAGCTTGCCACGCATTTTAAGCCGTAGCCTGGCGGGGTCGTCCGTGGCATGCTGCTGTATCCAGCTGAAAAATTCGTCGGAAAGATTCATATAGAAATAAGAGAGGGTGTGTCGATAATATAAAGACACACCCCTATAATTATAATGTTTTGTTCAGGATTATTCGCCCTTTATGGCAGCGATGCCGGGGAGAACCTTGCCTTCGATGGCTTCGAGCAGAGCGCCGCCGCCGGTCGATACATACGATACCTGGTCGGCCAGACCGAACTTGTTGATGCAGGCTACAGAGTCGCCGCCGCCAACGAGCGAGAAGGCACCGTTCTTTGTAGCTTCAACGATGGCATCGGCGATGGCACGGCTGCCGGCGGTGAAGTTATCGAATTCGAATACGCCTGCAGGGCCGTTCCACAGAATGGTCTTGCTGCCGCGGATGGCGTCGGCGAAAATCTTGCGGGTTTCGGGACCTGCATCCAGACCTTCCCAGCCTTCGGGTATGTCCATTACAGAGCAAACCCGGGTGTTGCAGTCGTTGCTGAAAGCGTCACCGGCTACACAGTCAACACCAAGTACCAGGTTTACACCTTTGGCCTTGGCCTTTTCGATGATGTCGAGAGCCAGCTGCAGCTTGTCGTTCTCGCACAGTGAGTCACCGACATTGCCGCCCATAGCCTTGGCGAAGGTGTAGGTCATGCCTCCGCAGAGAATGAGGTTGTCGACCTTGTCCATGAGGTTTTCGATGATACCGATTTTGGTCGATACCTTTGAGCCGCCCATGATGGCGGTGAATGGACGCTTGATGTCCTTGAGGATATTGTCAACGGCGTTTACTTCCTTCTCCATGAGGTAGCCGAGCATCTTGTGGTCGGCGTCGAAATAATCGGCTATAACGGCGGTAGAAGCATGGCGGCGGTGTGCGGTGCCGAATGCGTCGTTCACGTATACATCGGCGTAGCTTGCCAGAGTCTTGGCAAATTCTTTCTGACGTTCTTTCATTTCCTTCTTGGCTGCGTCGTAAGCGGGGTCTTCCTTGTCGATGCCTACGGGCTTGCCTTCTTCCTCGGGATAGAAGCGGAGGTTTTCGAGCAGCAGCACCTGACCGGGCTTGAGTTCCTTGGCCTGTTCGGCAGCCTTTGCGCAATCTTCGGCGAATTCAACCGGAGCGTCGAGAGCCTTGCTTACGGCATCCTTAATCTGTCCGAGCGAGAACTTGGCGTTTACCTTGCCTTTGGGTTTGCCCATGTGCGACATTATGATGAGTGCGCCACCATCGTTAAGAATTTTCTTGAGGGTGGGGAGGGCGCCGCGGATGCGGGTATCGTCGGTGATGTTGCCGTTTTCATCCAGGGGCACATTGAAGTCAACGCGTACGATGGCTTTTTTGCCATTGAAGTTGAACTGATCGATAGTCATGGTTAATAAGTTTTATGTTTGGTTTTTATTGTATTTGCCGGAATTTGTTTTCGACATACAAAATTACGCTTTTTTTATGAGAAAAGTTTGTGCGCTAATCAAAAAATTATTTAAAACCGTTTTCGCGGAGCAGAGTGTCCATTTCTCCGGCCAGTTTTTTTGCGGCCTCTCCGGCAGCCTGGGCAAAGTCTTCGCCCGACGATGCGTAAATGATGCCGCGCGACGAGTTCACCAGCAGGCCGCATTCATCGGGCAGCAGGCCGTAGCGTACTACCTCTTCGAGGCTGCCGCCCTGAGCGCCTACACCGGGTACCAGCAGGAAGTTGCGCTGCGCTATCTTGCGCACATCGGCTATGAGTTCGCCGCGGGTGGCGCCTACCACATACATCATGTTTACGGGCGAGCCCCAGCGCTGTGAGCGGAAAAGCACACGCTCGAACAGGCGGTGTCCGTGCTTGTCTTCCATCAGCTCGAAATCTTCGTAGCCTTTGTTGCTGGTAAGGGCCAGCAGCACGGTCCATTTGTCGTCGTAGGCGGTGAAGGGAGTCACTGAGTCGGCGCCCATGTAGGGGGCTACGGTCACGGCGTCGGCACCGAGAGTTTCAAAGAGGCTGCGGGCATACATGGCTGCAGTGTTGCCGATGTCGCCGCGCTTGGCATCGGCTATCACAAACTGGTCGGGATAATTTTCCTTGATGTATTTCACCGTCATATCGAGGGCTTTCATGCCTTCAATGCCCTCGCTTTCGTAGAAAGCCAGATTAGGCTTGTATGCCACGGTATAGGGGGCAGTGGCATCGATAATGGCTTTGTTGAAAGCGAAAATGGGGTTTTCCTCCTTGAGAAGGTGAGCCGGCAGTTTCTTGATGTCAGGGTCGAGTCCCACGCAGAGGAACGAGCCCTTGCTGCGGATGTTTTCTATAAGTTCGGTACGTTTCATGTATATTATGAGCTTGTTTAAAAATGTCACTGACATGGAGGTCAGTTGCAGGTTACAGTTCGGCTGCTTTGAGTTTTTCGGCGTTTTCGGCAATGGTTAGCTGGTCGATTACGTCCTGGATGTCGCCGTCGACGAATGCCTGCAGATTGTAAATGGTGTAGTTTATGCGGTGGTCGGTGATACGTCCCTGCGGATAATTGTAGGTACGAATCTTGGCGCTGCGGTCGCCGGTGCTGACCATGGTCTTGCGGCGCGATGCAATGTCGTCGATGTATTTCTGGTGTTCCTTGTCGTAGATGAAGGTGCGCAGTCGCGAGAGGGCTCTCTCCTTGTTTTTTGGCTGGTCGCGTGTTTCGGTACACTCTATGAGTATTTCTTCGGTTTCGCCGGTGTTGGGGTTCTTCCACATATAGCGCAGTCGCACGCCCGATTCCACTTTGTTCACGTTCTGTCCGCCGGCGCCGCCGCTGCGGAAGGTATCCCATTTTATTTCGCCTTCGTTGATTTCCACGTCAAATGGCTCCGCCTCGGGCAATACCGCCACTGTAGCAGCCGATGTGTGTACACGGCCCTGGGTTTCGGTGGCCGGCACACGCTGTACGCGGTGTACTCCGCTTTCGTATTTGAGGGTGCCGTACACACTGTCGCCGGTCACCGACAGCACTATTTCCTTGTAGCCGCCTGCGGCGCCTTCGCTGGCCGATGTAACGGCAACTGACCAACCTTTGCTCTCGCAGTATTTCATGTACATTTTGCAAAGGTCACCGGCGAATATCGCAGCCTCGTCGCCTCCGGTGCCTCCGCGTATTTCAAGAATGGCGTTCTTGGAGTCCTCGGGGTCGGCAGGTATGAGCAGCAGCTTGATTTCTTCTTCCATTACAGGGATTTCGCGGCGAGCGTTGTCGAGTTGTTCTCGGGCCATCTCGCGCATTTCGGGGTCCTGTTCGCTTTCGAGCAACAGGCGTGCTTCATCGGCATTGTCCAGCAAGGTGCGGTAGCGCCTTGCCGCGGCGGTAAGCTTCTCCAGGTCTTTGTATTCTTTGGTCAGGCGCACATATCGCTTCATGTCGGCGATTACCGCCGGGTCGGTGATGAGGGTACCTATTTCCTCAAAACGTGCTTCAATGCCGTTCAGGCGCTGAAGGAGTGAATTTTCAATCATTTTTCGACTGTTTCGTTATTGATTGCAAAGTTACTAATTTTTTTTGTAATTTTGGGCGTTTGGCATAAAACACTGCGTATGCCTGATTTGTTAAATATGTGACAATAGGTTTATTCTATCACATTCACCACATTATGAAGCATCTGATTTCCATATTACTGAGCCTGCTGTCTGCGCTGCCTTTGCTGGCCGGGCAGACAGCCGATTCCATTGCTTCGGTGAGCAGCGCCGGCAGTGATACCGTAGCCGTGAAAAAGAATATCATTCGCAAAATTATCGACTATTTCGACAATACCAACAAGCCGCACCCCGACAAACCTTTCGATGTCAGCTTTATAGGAGGTCCGTATTATTCGTCGGACACTAAATTCGGCATCGGCCTTGTGGCAGCGGGCATGTACCGTTGTCATGGTGTGGACAGCCTGCTGCCCAAGTCGAACGTATCGTTGTATCTGAAGGCTACTACAAGCTTGTTTTTCCAGCTTGGTGTGGAGGGTACCAACATATTCCGCGGCGACCGCCGCCTGCACTACGACGTGAACTTCTCGTCGGTAAAGTCGAAATTCTGGGGTATCGGCTATGATATGAATGTCGACGATGCCAACGAATCGAATTACAAGTATCTGGCCTCGAGTGCCACTGCCGATTTTACATGGAAACTTGCCGACGGGCTGTACCTTGGGCCGCGGGTGGACTTCGAGTATGTCAACGGCCGCAAGTTCGGCAAACCGTGGCTGTGGGATGGCGAGGACAAGCGTACGTTCAACTTCGGAGTTGGATTCACGGTGATATACGACACCCGCGACGACCTCAATAATGCCTATCGCGGAGTGTACATGAGGTTCAACCAGCAGTTTAATCCGCGCTTTATGCTCAACCGCAACGCATTTTCAATGAGCGAACTTACCTTCAGTGCGTACAGGCAGCTATGGAAGGGCGCGGTGCTGGCCGGAGATTTCCATACACGCCTCACCTACGGCAACACACCCTGGGGGCTGTTGTCGACTTTCGGAGGCAGCGACGACATGCGCGGCTACTACGAAGGCCGCTACCGCGACAAATGTGTCATTACAGGCTGTGTGGAGCTACGCCAGCATGTATGGCGCCGCAACGGACTGGTGGCCTGGGTTGGAGCGGGCACGGTATTCGACCGCTTCGAATCGTTGCGCTGGCGCAAGGTGCTGCCGAACTACGGCATAGGCTACCGCTGGGAATTCAAACATAGGGTTAACGTGCGGCTCGACCTCGGATTCGGCCGCCATTGCAAAGGATTCATATTTTCGATAAATGAAGCTTTCTGAACGCATATTGTCGCCATGGCCGTTACTGTGGATATATCCGTTGCTGCTGGTGATACCGAATGTGTGGCTTGCTCTGAGTGAGCCATGGGCGCTGTTGTCGAAGCTTACCGGAATAGTGTTGCCGCTTGGACTGTACTATGTAGTGATGGGCCTGTGCCGGCGTAGCGGACTTGCGGTGCTGCTTAGTCTGCCTGTGGCTGTGCTGTGCGCTTTCCAAATTGTGTTGCTGTATCTGTACGGCGAGTCGATTATAGCCATCGACATGTTTATGAATGTGGCCACCACCAATGTGGGCGAGGTGACCGAGTTGCTGAGTAATTTATGGAAGGCCATAGCCACAGTGCTGGTGCTGTATTTGCCGCCGCTGGCGCTGGGTGTGTATCTGCTCATGCGCGGGCGCTGTGCCGAAGCGGCTCAGCTGCGCCATGCGCGTGTGGCCGGCATTACACTGGTGTCTGTAGGTCTGGCGCTTGCCGCCGGTGCATACAGCACAGCCGACCGCTACAGCATGCGCCGCGAACTCTTTCCGCTGAATGTGGTGTGCAACCTGTGCGAGGCCGTGAACCGGGTCAATCAGGCCGAGGGATACTTCGACAGCTCGCGCAACTTCAGATTCCACGCCGTGAGCCTCCGATCCGATTCGGTGCCCGAGGTATATGTGCTGGTGATTGGTGAAACTTCGAGGGCCGACAACTGGCAGCTGTTCGGCTATGACCGCTCGAACAATCCACGTCTGTCAGTACGCGACGGCCTGCTGTACTATCCATATACGCTTTCGGAGAGCAACACCACGCACAAGTCCGTGCCTATGCTGCTGTCGAATCTCAGAGCCGACAATTTCGGCGACTCGGTGTACAGGGTTAAAAGCATTTTCGAGGTATTCAACGAGGTTGGAGTGCGGACTCTGTTTCTGTCCAACCAGGCAGAGAACCACTCGTATATCGATTTCTTCTCTTCGCAAGCCGACGAATGTCGTCGTTTATGCGACGACGGAGCGCTTCATCACGACCATGAATTGCTTGGACAGTTGCGGCAGTACCTCGATAGCTGCAGTTCAAGCCGTGTGTTCGTGACCATGCACACTTATGGTTCGCATTACTGCTACCACGAGCGATATACTTCGGATTTCCGGCGTTTTACTCCCGACGACGCCACGGTGGCCACCGCACGCAACCGTGCCGACTTGCTGAATGCTTACGATAATAGCATACTTTACACTGATGCTCTGTTAGACAGTGTGATAGATATTCTCGACAGCAGCGGTTGCCGCTCGGTGATGCTCTATACCTCCGACCACGGCGAGGATATATTCGACGACTACAGGCAACGCTTTCTGCATGCCTCGCCCACGCCCACTTTCTGGCAGTTGCATGTGCCTGCGCTGATGTGGATGTCGGCACAGTTCCGCAGCGCCTATCCCGGATTATTCGAAGCAGCATCCGGCAACCGCGGCAAGCAGGTATCATCCACCGCAAGCGTATTCGACACACTGCTCGACCTCGCCGGAATAGCCGCCGACGGTCACCGTCCCGGGCAATCGCTGTGCAATCCATGCTATAAGGAACCGGTGCGACGTTACCTCAACGACTACAACGAGGGGGTGGAACTCGACCGCAGCGGCCTGCGGGCTCCTGATTTCGTGATGCTGCAACGCAGCGGCTTCTACAAGTAGCGTCCGGTATAGCTTTCCGGACAGGCTTTGATTTCCTCCGGTGTGCCGCACGCTACCAGTCGTCCTCCGGCTTCGCCGCCTTCGGGCCCTATGTCAATCACATGGTCGGCGCAACGAATCACATCCACGTTGTGTTCGATTACTATTATGCTGTGTCCTTTGCGCAGAAGCCTGTCGAACGAGTTAAGCAGTAGTCTGATATCGTGGAAGTGCAGGCCGGTGGTGGGTTCGTCGAATATGAACAGTGTAGGCTCCGGACTCTCCATGGCCAGATAGTAGGCCAGCTTCACACGCTGGTTTTCGCCGCCGGAGAGTGTGGCCGACGACTGGCCCAGCCTGATATATCCCAGACCGACATCGGCCAGTGGCTGCAGGCGGCGTACAATGCGGTTCTCGACCGTACTCCCCCCGACAGCGAAGAACTCTATAGCCTCAGCCACAGTCATCTCAAGCACATCGTATATATTCTTGCCGCGGTACTTAACCTCCAGGACATCGGACTTGAAGCGCTTGCCGTGGCAGGCCTCGCAGGGTATGGTTATGTCGGCCATGAACTGCATTTCGATGGTTATGGAGCCTTCGCCCTTGCACTCTTCGCAGCGTCCGCCTTCGGTGTTGAACGAGAAATATCCGGCTGTAAATCCCATTTGGCGCGATGCCTGCTGGTCGGCGAACAAGGCACGGATCTCGTCGTACGCTTTCAGATAAGTGGCCGGATTGGATCGAGTGGAACGGCCTATCGGATTCTGGTCGACGAACTCCACGCGCGATATTTTGCGCAAGTCGCCGCTCAGATTCTTATGTCGCCCCGGTGCTTCGCCGGCCTCGCCCATGTTGCGCAGCAGCGAGCGGTACAGCACATCGCGCACAAGGGTGGATTTGCCGCTGCCGCTCACACCGGTCACGGCAGTCATTACTCCCAGCGGAAAGCGCACGTCGATGTTTTTGAGATTGTGTTCCGACGCTCCTTTCAGTTCTATGTAACCCGAAGGCGCGCGGCGGCTCGACGGTATTTCAATCTTTTCCTTGCCGCTCAGATAGCGCATGGTGTGCGAGCGCTCGGCGCTGTCGATGCCGTCGACCGGGCCTTGGTACACAATCTCGCCGCCCAGACGGCCTGCATCGGGGCCGACGTCAATTATACGGTCGCTGGCCCGCATTATCTCCTCGTCGTGTTCTACCACCACCACGGTGTTGCCCATGCGCTGCAGCTTGCGCAGCACGCCAATAAGGCGCTCTGTATCGCGCGGATGCAGGCCTATCGACGGTTCGTCGAGTATGTACAGCGAGCCTACAAGGCTGCTGCCAAGAGATGTGGCAAGGTTTATGCGCTGGCTTTCGCCGCCTGACAGGGTGTTGCTGAGGCGGTCGAGAGTAAGGTAGCCCAGCCCTACCTGCCGCAGAAATTCCAGCCGGCTGCATATTTCCTTGAGCAGGCGTTCGGCTATGCGGCTGTCGTGCTCATCGAGTTTAAGTGCGGCCAGAACCTCGGCCAGACGGTCGACCGGCATTTTCACCAGGTCGCTGATGGTATGGCCGTCGACTTTTATATAGGTAGCCTCACGGCGCAGGCGTCCGCCATGGCACTGCGGGCATACGGTGCGGCCGCGGTAGCGGGCATACATGGCTCGGTATTGAATCTGATGGCGCTGCGATTCCAGCCAGCTGAAGAAGCGGTCGATGCAGGGCGAGTCGGCGCTGTCGCCGTGCCACAGCAGTTCTACCTGCCCGGGGCTTAGTTCGCAGTAGGGCGTATGTATGGGGAAGTTGCGTCCGGCGGCATACTGTATGAACTCGCGTTTGAACTCGCTCATTGACGCCGAGCGCCACGGCAGTACGGCATCGGAGTACACCGAGAGCGATGTATCGGGTACCACCAGGCGCGGATCGATGCCGAGAGTGTTGCCGAAGCCCTCGCATACGGGGCAGGCACCGAAGGGGTTGTTGAAGTTGAACATCTGCTCCGACGGTTCCATAAAGCTGATGCCATCGGCTTCGAAACGACGCGAAAATTCGTGGCGGTCGATGCCGCCGTCCTCGCGCCATACATACAGTACACAGCTGTCGTGGCCCTCGAAGAAGGCGGTTTCTGCCGATTCGGCCAGTCGCGACAGTTCATCGCCTCCGTCGGCAGTAGCAAGTCGGTCGATCAGCAATTCATAATCAGCTGTTTTCAGCTTTGTGCGGGGCATGCTTTGGAGCTCGCTGAAGTTCACAAAGTTGCCATTTCTATCCACAAGACGCGAATAACCTTCCTGACTATATATTTCAACCTGCTGCATAAGGTCGCGCCCCTCAGGCAGCGATATGGGGGCTGTGAGGGCCACGCGCGAACCTACAGGGTAGGAGGCTGCTGCGGCCAGTACATCTTCTTCGGTGTTGCGCTTCACAAGCTTGCCGCTTACGGGCGAGTATGTCTTGCCGATGCGGCCGAACAGCATGCGCAGGTAATCA
Source organism: uncultured Muribaculaceae bacterium (assembly GCA_910578365.1). Lineage (GTDB taxonomy): Bacteria > Bacteroidota > Bacteroidia > Bacteroidales > Muribaculaceae > CAG-873. The sequence goes on along the minus strand of CAJTRC010000014.1, from coordinate 653 downwards.
TATATTTCAGTGGAGGTACCTACGGTCGAACGCGGATTTCGTGTGCTTACTTTCTGTTCAATGGCAATTGCCGGTGGCAGACCTTTTATCGACTCACATTCCGGCTTCTGTATCTTGCCCATGAACTGGCGGGCGTAAGCCGACAGGCTCTCGACATACCGGCGGCGTCCTTCTGCATAGAGGGTGTCGAATGCCAGCGACGACTTGCCGCTGCCCGACAATCCGGTAATGACAATGAATTGGTTGCGGGGCAGCTCCACATCCACATTTTTGAGATTGTTGACTCTGGCCCCTTTTATAATGATATTATGGTTGTGCATCAGAATTGTATATTAACCCGCGAAGTTACGAAAATTCGGCGACATGACCATCGCGGCCATGAACGCATTGAAGCTTTTTAGTAAGAGGGTGTTTAATAATAAATGTTAATTTCCGGCCGAAAATCACGTGGCGAATTTTGCTCTGAATTGAAGGAGCATAGCGAGCTTCTATGTTGCTGTACAAATGATTTGCAGATTTTAACACTTATTTAACACGACTCTCCACAACTTCTATTAACGCGAGTTCGGGATAAGGAACACCATAAAAAAGTTGAATCGGCAGCTTAAAAAAGTTGCCGATTCTCTTGGTAATATTACTGATATTTAGTAATT
>CAJTRC010000013.1 GCA_910578365.1 uncultured Muribaculaceae bacterium | reverse complement strand
AATTATTGTTTGTGCTAAATCTTTCTAAATCAAGATTTTATAAAATTGCTAACACTTGCACATCAGTCACTTACAGGCATGAAAAAAGGGCCACATAATTGTGACCCTTCTGTGATCCGGATGCGACTCGAACGCATGACCGTCTGCTTAGAAGGCAGATGCTCTATCCAGCTGAGCTACCGGACCCCATAAAAAAACTCGCTGACTATTGAGTAGTCAGCGAGCTACTGCTTTTGATTATTAGTCGGGGTGACTAGACTCGAACTAGCGACCTCACGCCCCCCAGACGCGTACTCTAACCAACTGAGCTACACCCCGATTTTGGGCTCACTGCGATTCATTTCGTAGTGGCTTTCCTTTCAAAAGCGATGCAAAGTTAGGGACTATTTTTCAATTATGCAAATTTTTTCGAAAGATTTTTTCAATATTTTTTGCAAGTTGTTGATTTTCAATGAGAAAAATTTTCAACTTTTTTTTGCCCATTTTCGGGCTGCTTCTCTCAGAAGCCTGTATGCGTGGTCGGGCAAGGGTAGGGGCTGTCCGTCGGGTGTTACTTGTATAAAGCGTGAATCGAGAATTCCGTCGGCGATTTTTCCGCCAAAGGCTATTGCCGGAATTTGCAATTTTTTACATTTACGCAGTATGCTGCCCACTACTTTTCCGCCGAGGCTCTGTTTGTCGATGCAGCCTTCGCCTGTTGCAACGAGCCTGACGCGGCTCCAGTCGACGGGCAGGTGGTCGAGTATGTAGCCGGCTCCGAGTGTGGCTCGGCAGCCTGCTACTGCCGCCAGTGCGTATCCGGTGCCTCCGCCGGCACCGTCGTATGGTGATGTGCCTCCGAGCAGGCTGTGCAGATGCTGCAGTGAATGTCGGATTGTTTTTGTGTCGTCGGCTGTGGCTCCTTTCTGTGGCAGGAAGTCGAGGGCTGTGAGCGGGCCGTCGGTCAGGGCGGCTTCGACGTCGGACAGTATGAGCAGACGGCGGCGCAGCAGTGTGGTGTTGATGTCCGAGAGGTCGGCGTGTGCTATGCGGCTGATTGAGTCGGGGGTGGCCCCCTGCGGCATGAGGCTGCCGTCGCTGCTGTAGAAGCGGGCTCCGAGTGCCTGCAGCAGTCCGGCTCCGCCATCGGCGGTTACGGTACCTCCGAGGGCTACGTATATTGTGTCGTTGCGGGTGTCCAGGGCGTTACGAATGGCGCTGCCGAGGCTGTATGAGCTACGTTGAGTCAGGGGCAGCGCGCGCAGCGGGCTGTTGTGGCCTATTATGGCGGCGCTTTCTATTACGTGTTTGCCGGGCATGGCGGCCGCTGTGCCTTCGCCGCCGTCGGCCATGGGCAGGCACAGGCATTCGCCACCGAGGCCTTCGGCTATTGCGCATGCGGCGCGTGCGGCGGTGAGGGTGCCGCGAAATTTGTCGGGAATTATCAATTTCATTGCACAAAGTTAATGATATGTCGGCAATTTTTTGCAATTTTGCAAAACAAAAACATAAGACATGAAGACCGAACTCATTCTGATAAATATATCGGGTTACGACCGTCCGGGCGTGACCTCGTCGCTGACCGATATCCTTGCCGGCTACAATGCTGATATCATGGATATAGGCCAGGCCGATATTCACCACTCGCTGTCGTTAGGCATACTTATCAAGACCAATTCGCGTGTGTCGGGCGATATAATGAAGGACCTTCTGTTCAAGGCATATGAGTTAGGTGTGAAAATAAGGTTCACGCCTATTGCGCCGGAGGCTTACGAGGAGTGGGTGGGCCAGCAGGGCAAGAACCGCTGGATTATAACCATACTTGGCCGCACGCTTACTGCTCGCCATATAGCGCTGGTGTCGGATGAAATAGCGCGCCAGGGCATGAATATCGACGGTATACAGCGCCTTACTGGCCGCCAGCCGCTGAACGACGACGAGCAACCGCGTTCGAAGTCGTGTGTGGAGTTTTCGGTACGCGGCAATCCGGCAGATGATTCGGCCATGCGCCGCCGCTTTATGCAGATTGCCTCGGAGGAGGATTTCGATATTTCGATGCAGGAGGATAATGTGTACCGCCGTTGTCGCCGTCTGATTTGCTTTGATATGGATTCGACGCTGATAGAAACGGAAGTAATAGACGAACTGGCTGTGCGCGCCGGCGTGGGCGACCAGGTAAAGGCTATCACCGAGCGTGCCATGCGGGGCGAGATAGATTTCTGCGAAAGTTTTCGCGAGCGTGTGGCTCTGCTTAAGGGACTTGATGAAAGTGTGATGCGCGAGATTGCCGAGAATCTGCCTATTACCGAGGGTGTGGAGCGGCTGATGCAGGTACTGAAACGTACCGGCTACAAGACTGCCATACTTTCGGGCGGCTTCACTTACTTCGGCAATTATCTCAAGCAGCGCTTTGGTTTCGACTATGTTTATGCCAATGATTTGGAGATAAGCGACGGCAAGCTCACCGGCCGTTATCTGGGCGACATTGTCGATGGCAAGCGTAAGGCCGAGTTGCTGCGTATCATAGCGCAGGTGGAGAATATCAATATAAAGCAGACAATTGCCGTAGGCGACGGTGTCAACGACCTGCCCATGCTGGCTACCGCCGGTCTGGGCATAGCTTTTCATGCCAAGCCTAAGGTGAAGGCTACCGCAGGGCAGTCGCTGTCGACCATAGGGCTCGACGGTGTGCTTTATTTTCTTGGATTTAAAGATTCATTTATAAACTGATGCGCAAGCTGCTTACGGTTATTGTTGCGATTATTGCCATGTTTGTGCCGGCTATGTGTGTTGCCGAGTCGGGCAAGGATGAGGGCACGGTACGTGGCAGTCAGTCGGTGGGCCTGGTGCTGAGCGGCGGAGGCGCCAAGGGTATTGCCCATATAGGTGTGATTCGTGCGCTTGAAGACGCCGACATACCAATCGACTATGTGTGCGGCACTTCGATGGGTGCTATAGTCGGCGGCTTGTATTCAGCCGGATACACTACCGACGAGATGCTCGACCTGATATTGTCGAAGGGTTTCTCGTACTGGTCGACCGGCAAAATAGACCCTTCGCTGTGCTATAATTTCACGATGCCCGAGCCTACGCCGGCATTGTTCAGCTTTAATGTGGGCGGCAAGGCTGACAGCATTCAGAACGCTGTGCCGGCCTCGCTGATATCCCCCATACCCATGAACTTTGCCTTTATGGAGCTTTTTGCCGGATTTACGGCGCAGACCGGTGGTGATTTCGATAGTCTGATGGTGCCGTTCCGCTGTGTTGCCTCCGATGTGGCCGCTCACCGCAAGGTGGTGCTGGGGCATGGCAGCCTGGGCGATGCCATACGCTCGTCGATGAGTTTTCCGGCGGTGTTTCAGCCTACTAAATTCGACGGCATGCTTCTTTACGACGGTGGTATATACGACAATTTTCCGGTTGATGTGATGCGCTCGACCTTTGCGCCCGATGTGATGATAGGCGTGGATGTTTCGTCATCCGACAGCGGGCCTCAGACATCGTTGTTTGACCAGATAGAGAATCTGGTGGTGCAGAATGCCGACTATTCACTGCCTGCCGAAGAGGGCGTTAAAATCAAGGTTGACGTAGATCAGTTCGGCCTGCTTGACTTTCCGAGAGCCCGCGAAATCTACAGGATAGGCTACGACAAGGCCATGTCGATGATTGACAGCATAAAGGGGCGTATACAAACCCGTATGCCAGCCGAAGCCCGCAAGCTTAGGCGCGAGGTGTTCAAGTCGCAGACTCCCTTTCTGCGCTTCGACAGTGTGAGTGTGACAGGCGCAACCCGGGGCCAAAACGAATATATAAAGCACCTGTTCGAGCTTCAGGAGGGTGATACCATAAATGTGGCCGATGCGCGCGAGTCGTTTTATAAAGCTGTGTCGTCGGGTAAGCTCCGTGACCTCGGTGTGCAGGCACGCTACAATAGTGGCAACGGGCTGTTTGCGCTCGACCTCGACGCATCGGTGAAGGATGACTTCCGCCTTGGCATCGGCGGCTGGATAACGTCATCTGCCAACAGCTATATATACCTGTCGGGCGGCTATTCGCGGCTGAGTTTCAACTCGCTGTCGGCCAATGTCGATGCCTGGATAGGTCAAAGCTATATGGCAGCAACGGTCAACGGTCGCATAAATCTGCGTGCAGGCATACCCGCCTCGCTGGCGTTGCAGGGAGTGTTCAGCCGCAAGCGCTTCAGCGAGAGCGACCGATTCTTTTTCGAGGATGCTACCCCCGCCTTTGTGCTCAATTATCAGTATTTCGGCAGGCTGCGCCTAAGCGCCCCCGCAGGCCGTTCGGGAGTGGTGGAGCTGGGATGCGGCTACGGCCATCTGTACGACAGTTTTTATCAGCAGATTCCCGGTCAAGACTACCGCAACGGGCGCGACCGAGCCTACCACAATCTCGGGCAGGTCTATCTGCGCTATACAGCCAATACGCTCAGCTCGCCCAACTATCCGGTGAGCGGCTACAGCTACAATATGTCGCTGATGGGGCAGATGGGCCGTTACCATATGGACAGCGCCTTGTCGCCGCTCTACGAAGTCAGCGGCAAGACACCGCGCTGGGTTCAGCTGAACCTGCGAGCGCGTCATTATCTGGCATTGCAGCCACACTGGTCGCTGGGCTTCGAGAGCGATATAATGCTTTCTACCCGCGGACTATACCACGACAACTACGCGGCATCGGTGATAAGCGCTCCGCAATACACCCCCACGCCGTCGAGCTATAATACATTCAACCCCGACTTCCGAGCCAATAGCTATATAGGCATAGGCGTGGTGCCGGTGTACCGTTTCAACGATAATCTGAGCCTGCGTCTGAACGCCAACGGTTTTGCTCCACTGCGCAAGATATGCCGCGACGCATCCACCCCCAATGCCGCCGGCGTATGCTACGGACAGTGGTTCGCCGACCCGCAGCTGCTGTGCGAGCTGTCGGCAGCGTATACATTTCCGTTTGCCACACTCAGCGCATACGCCAACTACTGTACCGCTCCGGCGCATAACTGGAATTTCGGCATTTCGTTCGGCATATTCCTTCAGGCTCCCGACTTTTTAAGATAGAACACAATATGAAAATAGCAGTTGCAGGAACCGGTTACGTAGGCTTGAGCATAGCCACTCTGCTTGCCCAGCACAACAGTGTCACCGCTGTAGATGTAGTTCCGGAGAAAGTAGACATGATAAACCGGCGCATCTCGCCCATACGCGATGAATACATCGAGCAGTTTCTGAAAGAGAAAGAGCTCGACCTCAGAGCCACCACCGACGGGGCGCAGGCTTATGCCGATGCCGACTTTGTGGTTATAGCCACGCCGACGAATTATGACCCGATACAGAACTATTTTGATACCTCGCATGTAGAAGAGGTCATCGACCTTGTGATGGCGGTTAACCCGTATGCGGTAATGGTGATAAAATCGACAGTACCGGTAGGCTATTGCCGCTCGATGTATCTGAAATACGCCCGACAGGGAGCGGACAAGCTGAATCTGCTTTTTTCGCCTGAATTTTTGCGCGAAAGCAAGGCGCTGTACGACAATCTTTATCCGTCGCGCATAATCATGGGAGTGCCCAAACAGATTGAAGCCGAGCGCTTTTCGGCCGAGAACGAAGCCATCGGCCGTATAGCCGACATCGAAGCGTTGCGTATAGCCGCCGAAAGCTTTGCCGCACTGCTGCGCCGTGGGGCAATAAAAACCGACATACCTACGTTATACATGGGTACAAAAGAGGCAGAGGCCGTAAAACTTTTTGCCAATACATATCTGGCGCTGAGAGTGAGCTACTTCAATGAACTCGACACTTACGCCGAGGTGAAAGGCCTTGATTCCAGGGCTATTATAGAAGGAATCGGGCTTGACCCGCGTATAGGTACCCACTACAACAATCCGTCGTTCGGCTATGGCGGCTACTGTCTGCCGAAAGACACCAAGCAGCTGCTTGCCAACTACGCCGATGTGCCGCAGAACATGATGAGTGCCATAGTGGAGAGCAACCGCACCCGCAAGGACTTCATAGCCGACCAGGTGCTGAAAAAAGCCGGCTACTACGACTACAGCTCGGCCAACACCTATGGCCGCGCTCCGGAACACGAATGTGTGATAGGGGTGTATCGGCTGACGATGAAGTCGAACTCCGACAACTTCCGCCAGTCGTCGATTCAGGGAGTGATGAAGCGCATAAAGGCCAAGGGAGCCAAAGTGATAGTGTACGAACCTTCACTTGCCGACGGAGTCCGCTTTTTCGGCAGTGAAGTGGTCAACGACCTTGAGCGTTTCAAAAACGAGTGCGCGGTTATACTTGCCAACCGCACCTGTCGCGAGCTCGACGATGTGTCTGCGAAAGTTTACTCCCGCGACCTGTTCGCCCGTGACTGACAGCTGCTGCCACGCCTGTACCATTAAGACAATACCTGATGATAATTTGGGTATTTATGATTTTTTTAGTAATTTTGCAAATAGAACAATCTTGATTAAAAGAAAACATCACTGTACAGAATGAAAGCATGCTTTATGGGGCTTGGCTACATCGGCCTGCCTACCGCAATAATCGCAGCGCGCCACAATATAAAAGTTCATGGAGTTGATATAAACGCAGATGTGGTTGAGAAGACCAATGCCGGTGAGCTCCACATTATTGAACCCGGCCTTGGCGAAATGCTCAAGGAAGTGGTGAGCAATGGTTCACTTTATGCCGCCTCCTCGCCGGCGGAATCCGACGCTTACTTTATGGTAGTGCCCACACCGTTCAAAGGCAACAACCACCAACCCGACCTGTCGTATGTCGAGGCGGCAACCCGCGCCGTGATTCCCTTTCTCAAGGCCGGCGACCTCTATGTAATAGAGTCGACCTCGCCGGTAGGCACTACCGAGAAGATGGCAGAGCTGATTTTTGCCGAACGTCCGGAACTTAAAGACAAAATCTATATAGCCTACTGCCCCGAGCGTGTTCTGCCCGGCAATGTAATATACGAGCTGGTGCACAACGACCGCGTGATAGGCGGCATCGACGAGCCATCCACCCGTAAGGCCATGGAATTCTACTCCATATTCGTCAAAGGCACCCTGCATCCGACCAACGCCCGGACAGCCGAGATGTGCAAGCTTACCGAGAATTCCTCGCGCGATGTACAGATAGCCTTTGCCAACGAACTGTCGTTTATCTGCGACAAAGCCGGTATCAACGTGTGGGACCTTATAAGCCTGGCCAACAAGCATCCGCGTGTAAACATACTGCAGCCCGGCTGTGGAGTGGGCGGACACTGCATAGCCGTGGACCCATATTTCATAACATCGGCTTATCCGGATGAAGCAAAGCTTATATCAACCGCCCGCCGCGTAAACGACTATAAGGCCGACTGGTGCGCCGAAAAGGTTGTAAACGCATTGCTGCGCTTCGAACTCGAACACGGACGCAAACCCGTGGTGGCTATGATGGGCGTGGCGTTCAAACCCGATATCGACGACTTGCGCGAAAGTCCCGCCAAGTATATCATAACCAAAGTGATGCATTCATCGAACAATGCACGTATAATGGTGGTGGAGCCTAACATCAAGGAGCATCATGTGTTTAAACTTACCGACTACCGCGAGGCTTATGACAAGGCCGACATTGTGGTGTTCCTGACCGCACACACACCGTTCAGGCAATTGCCGTGGACCGATGAGAAGATTATACTCGACTTCTGCGGCATATTCAAAAAGTAATAAATGGAAAAAATAAAGCTGCGTAACGTAGAAGTATATCCCTTCAGGAGTGCCGACGACCTCATAGACTATGCCGACGAACACAAAGGCATACTTGTGGCCGTCAACGCCGAGAAAATATTGAACGCCAACGAGTTGACACTGCCCATAATCAACGGCAACATCGCCTATTGCGACGGCTCCGGCGCCGTGCTGGCAGCGCACCAGAAGGGTGCGCCGCAGGCGGTGAAGATAGCCGGCTGTGAATTATGGCTGAAGATAGTGGAGCGCTTTGCAGGAAAGCGCTCGTTCTACATTATCGGCGGCAAAAAAGCCGTGAACGATGCCACAGTGGAGCGCCTGCGCCACGACTATCCGGGCATTGACATAGTAGGCCACCGCGACGGCTACCTGCGCACAGCCAACGAACGCCGTGCGCTCATCGACGATGTCGCTGCCAGCAGGCCCGATGTGGTTTTTGTGGCTATGGGTTCGCCGGCACAGGAAATACTGATGTCCGAAATGCTTGCCCGCCACAAAGCCATATATCAGGGGCTCGGCGGTAGCTTCGACGTTTATACCGGTACAGTAAAACGGGCGCCGAAATGGTGGATTGACCATAACGCCGAGTTTGCCTACCGCCTTATTCGCCAGCCGAAGCGCATTACACGCAATGCTAAATTCGTGAAATATGCCTGGTGGCTGCTCTGGAAAAAATTCTGACAGATGAAAAAAGTAATGCTCATATTCGGCACACGGCCCGAAGCCATAAAAATGGCTCCGCTTGTAAAGGCATTTCAGGCCCGTGCCGACCAATTCGAAACCATAGTTACCGTAACCGGGCAGCATCGCCAGATGCTCGACCAGGTTCTTGACCTGTTTGAAATCACGCCCGACTACGACCTCGACATAATGAAGCCGGGACAGGACCTCTTCGACGTTACATCGCGTGTGCTCACCGGCATGCGCGACGTCCTTGACCGCGCCAAGCCCGACCTGGTACTCGTTCACGGAGATACCTCGACATCGACCGCAGCCGCACTCGCCGCTTTCTACCGTCAGATTCCGGTGGGGCATGTGGAGGCCGGATTGCGTACCGGCGACATATATTCGCCATGGCCCGAGGAGATGAACCGTCTGATTACAAGTCGTATAGCCGCGCTCAATTTTTCTCCTACCGAGCAGGCCCGCCAGAACCTGCTGCGCGAGAATGTGGCGCCGGAGAAAATCACTGTTACCGGCAATACTGTAATCGACGCATTGCAAATGGTTGTGGACAAAATCGAAAATACTCCCGGTCTGGAAGATGAAGTAAAACGCCAGATAAAGGATTCGGGTTACGATCTTGGCCTTCAGGACAGTGGCCGCAGGCTGATACTCATCACCGGTCACCGCCGCGAGAATTTTGGCAACGGCTTCATGCGTATCTGCCATGCCATCAGAGAACTTGCCGCCAAATATCCCGATGTTGACCTGCTTTATCCCATGCACCTCAACCCAAATGTGCGCAAACCCATTGCCGAGGTGTTCAGCGGTAATACCCCTGCAAACGTTCATTTTATAGAGCCGCTCGAATATCTGCCGTTTGTGTATCTGCAAAAGCGCAGCTATCTGATTCTGACAGACAGCGGCGGCATACAGGAAGAAGCTCCGTCGCTTGGCAAACCGGTACTGGTGATGCGAGAGGTGACAGAGCGCCCCGAAGCCCTTGAGGCCGGCACAATCCGTCTGGTGGGCACCGACGACCGCAAGATTGTCGACGAGGCCTCGCGCTTCCTCGACGATGCGGCTTACTATCATGCCAATTCGCTTATCGCCAATCCGTATGGCGACGGCAAAGCCTGCGCCCGGATAATTGATTTCATCAAGTTGTGACGGCATCCCCCGCCTTCAACCTGCAGGCGGGCAATTTATTTCTTACGTTTTCTGAGCCGGGCGGCCTTGGCACGATGCGCCGAGGCCTGTTTCGTTTCGCCAAGGGCATCGTAGATTTCGGCAAGCGATTCGTGTGTGTCGGCGATTTTGTCGTTGCGTTCGAGGGCCGAGAGCAGCAGGTCCATGGCTGTGGACAGGTCGCCTGCGTTGAGGGCCAGCTGTCCGGCATGCAGGGGCGCGTGGTAGTCATCAGGAGCGAGGGCCGAGGCGTGGCGCAAGTCCGACAATGCGGCATCGTATTCGCCCATGGCTGCAAGGGTAAGGCCGCGCCCCATCCATGCGTAATGGTATTCGGGAGCCAGTTCGGTAGCACGGCGGTAATTGGCCAGAGCAGCGTCCATATCGCCCGCGTCGCGACACTGTTCGGCGAGTTCTACCTGCTCGGTTGCCAGAGTGAACAAAATCTTGCGCTGTCGGTCGATTTCGGCTTCGAGGCATTCGATGCGCCGCTCGAATTCGCCTATATAGCCCAGTTTGCGGCGGGCCAGGCGCATTACCGCCGGATTACTGATGCGTTCGGTGCCCAGATTTATGGCTTCGAATGCCTTTTCGAGGGCGTCGGGCAGGCGATGTTCGTTGAGAGCCAGCAACGCTTCGTCGTATAGTCCGTCGGCGCGGGCTGTCTGCAGCGACTGCTGTATGGCAATATTATTATTGAAACTTTGGCTGAAACGGAGCACATTGGGGTTTACCCATACATCGCGTTCGTTGATGGTAGTGCGCAGCGTAAGTCCGTCGAGCGAAGTACAGCGGCTTAGAGCTACATAGCTTTGGCCGCCGGAGAAGGCACCAGAGCCAAGGTCGACCACCACGCGGTCGAAAGTAAGCCCCTGACTCTTGTGTATGGTCAGTGCCCAAGCCAGTTTAAGCGGATATTGCATGAAACTGCCGAGTTCTTCTTCGATTACTTTCTTATCTTTTTCGTCGAAGCGGTAGCGGATGTTGCTCCAGCGTTCGCGTTCAATCACGTGTATGTCGCCGTTGTCGAGCTCAACCCTTATTTTGTCGGGCAGAGTTTCTACCACCTTGCCCAGTGTGCCGTTGACCCAGCGTCGGTCGATATCGTTTTTAATGAAAACCACCTGAGCACCGGTCTTCAACCGGAGTTTAAGGTCGGTTGGATAGCTGCTTTCAGGAAATTCGCCGGTGACCTGGCCTTCGTAGACTAATTCTTTCGACTTCAGTTCGGCCAGCCTCGACTCGTTGATAGTGTCGACGGTGTCCTTGCGAGTTGCAATGGTCATAACCAGCCGGCGGTCGTCGCCCTCGGCCGGACCGTCGAGTATCAGCGGGTTTACTTTGCGGTTAAGAGTATCGATGTCGCTGCGCAGCGGTCTGCCGTCGCGTATTCGGTCGAGCATCTGTATGAATCCGCTGTCGGTCTGCCGATATACTTTGCGCAGCTCTATAGGTACCAGGTCAACCTCGCGGAATGCTTTGGCCGAGAAGAAAAACGGTGTGGAATACTCGCGTGCCAACACATCCTTGACATCGCCTGTCACCACAGGTTCGAGCTGGAATATATCGCCGACCAGCAGCAACTGTTTGCCCGCGAAAGGCTCGCGGCGGTTATGGCAGAACTCGCGCAGGATTCGGTCGATGAAGTCGATGATGTCGGCGCGCACCATCGATATCTCATCGATAATTATCAGTTCTATCTGTTTGAGCAGTTTTATAAAGTCGCCCGAGTACTTCATGCGCTCGCGCAGACGTTTGGGCTGAAATTCCACATCGTCGCTCACAAAGGGGCGGAATGGCAGACGGAAAAAGGAGTGCATAGTCTGGCCGCCTACATTTACGGCGGCTATGCCGGTAGGAGCGAGCACCACATATTTCTTGCGGGTGTTGGCGGTGATATACTTCAGAAATGTCGACTTGCCCGTGCCGGCTTTGCCGGTTAGAAAAACCGACTGCCGCGTGTACTGCAGCAGGTTCCAGCAGTCGATGAATTCCGGATTGTTGAGGTCGATGTTGAAAGATAACTGTTTGGGCTTCATGCGGATTATTTTTTGAAGTATGCGCCTTCAATCATCAGCGCGCTCAGTTGCCAGGCTTCTTCGAGGGCGCTGCGGGTGCGGTCGTCGATGTCGCCGTATACATTGCCGAAAGCGTCGATTGCGCCCTGATGCCGAGGCTCGGCCACAAGACTATGGCCCAGGCCGGGGTAGGGGTAGCCGTCGACACCCATCACGTCGAGTATGGTGGGCATCACGTCTATCTGGCCGACTATGCGGTCGCTGTGCATGCCGCCGGTCAGTCCGCTGTTGAGAATCAGCAGGAAAATGTCGCTTGATATAGGGCCGTTGTCGCTGAGGGCGCTTTTGCGGGGCTCATGGTCGGAGGCAATCACTATCACGGAGTTGTCGTAGAGTCCGTCGGCCTTTAGGCGGTCGAGAAATTCGGCAAGCAGACTGTCGAATATATGCACCTGCTCGTAGTAGTTGAGGTCGCGCGGGTCGTAGCCTTCGGCCGAGCTTATGCCTGTGGGTGCCGGAATCCGGTGATTGTATGGGTCGTGCATGTCGAGAGTGGTAATCTCGCAGTAGAAAGGCTGCTTAAGGCGGCGTATTTCTTCGGTTGCGTTATCAAGGATTTGTCTGTCGCTGAGCCAGTTGTCGGCGGCGGGCCGGAATCCGGTGTATCCGTAGCTGAGATTGGTTATGCTGTGGTTATAGAAGGTGGGTTTCTCGCCTACCACCTCCGACGAATTGGCATAGCCCAGGGCTTTGGCTATCGACGGATAGTTGGCCGACGGATACCTCTTTGCCACTACATTGTTGCGCAGCGGCAGCAGTCCGGTGTTATATATGAACTGCCCGTCGCTCGACCGCCCGTGGTTTACCTGAGCCTGCATGCGGCGGAACACAATGGCCGAACTGTCGGCAGCCAGTGCGCTCAGGGTAGGCGCTACTTCGACACCGTTGACGGTGGCGCCTACGGCATCGGATGCCAGCGACTCTACAATAATAAATATAAGGTTGCGGCTGCGGTTGGCGCTGAAATCGGCGGCCGCACGGGGCTGGCTGCGCCGGCACTTCCAGAAGGCGTCGATATGACTGCGTTCGTTTTTGTCGAGCTTATGGTCGAACAGGGCATGGTCGAGTTGCCAGCCCATATAGCCTATATAGCCCATGCGGGTAAGATGCTGGGTGAACTTATATGCCTTTACCTTGGAGTAGCGGAAGTAGTTGCAGAGCATGTGAGGATAGTCGCCGAGCTTGCGGTTTACGTCGTAGAGCCTGTAGGCGCGGGCCATGTATGCGCCACCGTACAGCAGCAGGGCCACAGCTGTGAGTGTGATTTTTGCCGAGAGCGGAAATTTTACGGTGAGAGCCTTGCGACGCAGCGGCAGCCATGCGGCGGCGAAGGCGGCCACAGGCAGCAGCAACAGCCAGTCGGCCATGCGCAACTGGTCTAAGAACGCGTCGACCACGCGCGATTGCATGTTGCCGCCCATGCCCAGCGAGTCGGCGGGCATAAGGTCGTAGAACGCGCGGCAATACCACAGGTTGACATAGCAGAACACCGTCATGCCTGCAATAAGAAACCATACCGTCCGGCGCCAGCGCGGACGTAGAAACACCAGCGGCAGCAGTAATACTGCCACATCGCCCGCAACGGTAAGCGTGTCCACGTTCATCCACGCGTTGACTTGCCGTACAAGGGTGCGGAAAATCTCCAGCAGGCCCAGCATCGCGGCAAAGGCAGCCAGGTAAATCAGAAAAGAAGGATTTGTGAAAATGCGGCGCAGAAAGCCGACAGTGTTTTCAAGCGGTTTCATTTTACAAAATTACAAAAAATGCCTGAATTGTTTCGGCATTTTTGTAACTTTGCCATATGAATAAGGTGATATTGATGGGCAACGTGGGCACTGACCCCAAGTTGCGCTACTACGAGAAACGGGCCGTGGCTTTTTTTAAGCTGGCCACCAACGAGCCTGCGCGCCGTCTGCCCGACGGCAGCGAGGTTGCCGCGCGCACCGAGTGGCACAATATTGTGGCCACCGACGAGCTTGGCGAGTTTGTAGAGAAGTATATCCGCACCGGCACTCGCCTGTTTATAAGCGGTACCCTGCGCACACGCAACTGGGAGGATCGCCAGGGCATCAGCCGCAAGGTAACGGAAATATACGTTACCGAGCTTGAAATACTGGGCCGGGCCGAGCGTTGACGCCCGGCTCGCTCAGTTTCTTGAATTACGCCCAAAATACAGGCCCCCGTCAACCTGCCGGCCTTAATGCCTGCCGGTGGGTGTTTTTCATAATATAGAGTTGATGTCGTGATGTGTTGTGCTGCAAAGTTACAACGATTCATGGGCGGCAACTTTGCACACATTTGTTGAAATTTGTTAATTTATGCGGGCGTGGTATCAAAATGCTTATTTGAAATAATTCTAAATAAGCGATTTTTGCCGCCAAATAGTTTCACGGCTGAAAATTGAGGAATAAAGCATGTTTCACGCGATGCGGCAATGGTTCGTTTCGATAGTATGGAGTAGCGAATCTATTTGTTTTCAGTGTTTTAGCTATTTATATGCTGCAAGTATAAATGCTGTAAGGCTAACGTGTTGAAAACGTTGATATTGCATAAAAAATCAAATATGCAAATAATTCGGCGTTTGTTTTTTTGGAAAATTTTAGCGAATTTTGTACTCGAAAAGTAAAAGCCACAAATATAATTCACCCCCACGCCAATGGAAAAAGACCATAAACAACTTTGGGAGGAGTGTCAGCAGTTTATAAAGGACAACATTTCTCCTGAACAATATAATGCGTTCTTCAGAATCGTGACATCGGCAAGCTACGAAAACAACAAGCTTGAGCTGCTGGTGCCATCGCAATTTTTTGCCGATCAGATTGAAGAACGTTTTGTAGGTGTGCTCGGTGCCGGTATACGCAAGGTGTACGGCCAGGGGGTACAGCTGTTTTATCGTGTGCCGCAGGTGCAGAACGCACCCGACACCGAAGTGAGCATGCGCAGCGGCGAACCTTCGCAAGCTATCCTCAATCAGGTGCAGCGCAAGGTACAGCCGGCCAATCCGTTTCAGGCCAAGGCTGCCGCACCGTTCGACTCACAGCTTAATCCGTTCAATACATTCGAAAACTATTGCAGCAGCATGGGTAACCGCGAGGCTCGCGCCATTGGCGAAAGCGTGGCCCGCAAGGTGATGACTTTCAACCCGCTGTTTGTGTTCGGGCCTACCGGTGTGGGAAAGACTCACCTGATTCAGGCCATAGGCATAAGGGCCAAGGAACTTGACCCCGACTTGCGCGTACTATATATAAACGCGCGTCTGTTCGAAAGTCAGTTTACCGCTGCCAACCGCATGGGATCCATCAACTCGTTCTTCCACTTCTATCAGAGCATCGACATGCTTATTGTGGACGACGTGCAGGAGCTGGCCGGTAAGACTAAAACCCAGAATATGTTCTTCCACATATTCAATCATCTGAAACAGAACGGCAAACAGATTATACTCTCGAGCGATTGTCCGCCTTCGCAGATGGAGGGCTTCGAAGCTCGTGTGCTCAACCGATTCAAATGGGGCATGACTCAAGAACTGGAGCGCCCCGATATGGAGTTGCGACGCGATGTGCTCCGCCGCAAGGCAGAGCAGGACGGTTTGA
The DNA here is from genome assembly GCA_910578365.1 of uncultured Muribaculaceae bacterium. Classification (GTDB taxonomy): domain Bacteria; phylum Bacteroidota; class Bacteroidia; order Bacteroidales; family Muribaculaceae; genus CAG-873. The sequence continues at coordinate 24,452 of CAJTRC010000013.1, read as the reverse complement.
ACCTGCCCGATGATGTAATCGACTTTATCGCCGCCAACGTTACCGACAGTATCCGTGAGATTGTAGGTGTTGTAGCCTCGCTGATGGGGCGTGCCATGGTTCTGGGCTGCGATGTGAATCTCGACCTCGCGCGCAAAGTGGTGTCGAACGTGGTGAAAATCAATGAACACCGCCTTGATTTTGAACTGATTGTCGACCGTGTGGCCAATTATTATGGCATAGAGTCCGACAAACTGTTTACCAAAACCCGCAAGCGTGAGATTTCCGACATGCGCCAGGTTGTAATGTATCTGGCCAAGGCTATGGCCAATATGTCGCTCAAGGCTATCGGTTCACGTCTGGGTCGTTCGCATGCCACTGTGCTCTACGGCTGCAACACAATTGAACAGCGCCTTGGTGTAGACCGCAAGCTTACCGAAGAAATAAAGTCTATCGAGGCTGAACTCAAAGCCGTATAGTCAAGAACTTTACACAGAGTGCTTTCGGTGTTTTGCTGAAGTGGAGGCATCATTGCTCCGCGGTACAGATGTAAGCTTATCGGCAGCAGAATACGCTTATAGTTCTCGTATCAGTACTGTAGTAACACTTGACCTGTAGAGAGGCAAAGATGCCTCCACTTCGTGTTCGGGCGCAGGATGGCTGTTATAGATAAATTTTGATAAACTCTTTTAGAGTATTGCTGAAAGCTTCAGCCGAATCGCGTGGGTATCTTACATCGGTAAATACCTGTGCGAGTGTTTTTTTATTGTTTTCGGCAACGAACTTGTGTGACGACTCGGCGGCTTCGAGCGTGGCGTAGAGGCTCTCGATGTCGTTGTTGTCAAAAGGCTGGTACTTGTCGAGGTGCAGTACCGAACGCAACGGCAGACGCTCGGTGGGGCCTTGTGGCGCATCGGAAGCCGGCACGCCTATGGCCAGGGTTATCACCGGAATTACCTTGTCGGGCAGCTCCAGCACTCGGGCGATTTGCCCGGCATTGTATAGCGTGGTGCCCAGGAAAACGCCTCCGAGTCCGTTCATTTCGGCGATAGTGCAGAATTGCTGTGCGAAAATCGATGCGTCGACTATGGCGGCGAGCAAGCTTTGCAGATTGTCGAATCCGGGATTGGCGTCGCGCAGCGAACACCACTGCTCAAAGCGGTTGAAGTCGGCGCAGAAAGTAATTACATACGGGGCGTTGCATACACAGGGCTGCCCAAAGTGCAGGGGCGAGAGTTGCCGGAGTATTTCGCTGTCGGAAGTCACGATTGCAGCCACATTCTGCATGTTGCCGGTGTTGGGTGCATGTGCTGCGGCTTCAATCATGGCGCATATATCGTCGCGCGACGGAACTTCGGGCGAAAAAGAGCGCACAGTGCGGCGCGTATTAAAAAAATCGAGATTCATATTCCTGTTATAAAAAGTACACGCGCCAAAGTTAATTAAAGTTCTCCAAAAAACAAAGCCACGGTGTTAAAAGTTATCTACAATTTATCAAAACTGAAAACTTTGAAAGATTTTAAAATTCTTAATGTCTTAAAAATCAGTGTAAAGGCAAATTGAAATGGAAAACTTTTCGACATGTTGATAAGTTGGAGCATAAAAATTTTGTTGATTGAAAAATTATTGCCAACTTTGCAGCGCAATAGGCTAAAGGGCTGAATACAGGCTTTTACTTTTCAACTTCAGCTAATGTTCAATACCTTCTAATCGTGGAAAAGAAAATTTATAACTACGATCAAGCCTACGAGGCAACCCTGCGCTACTTTGGCGGCGACGAGCTCGCCGCCCGCGTATGGGTTAGCAAATATGCCCTTAAAGATTCATTCAATAATCTTTATGAGCTTACACCGGACGACATGCATCACCGCATTGCCGCCGAAATTTCGCGCATAGAGGCCCGCTATCCCAATGCCATGTCGCACGATGAAGTCTTCGATTTGCTTAAGGGCTTCCGCTACATTGTGCCTCAGGGCAGCCCCATGACCGGCATTGGCAACGACCTCCAGGTGGGTTCGCTGTCGAACTGCTTTGTGATAGGCCTTGACGGCAATCCTGATTCATATGGCGGTGTAATCCGCATCGACGAAGAACAGGTACAGTTGATGAAGCGCCGCGGTGGTGTAGGTCACGACCTCAGCCATATACGTCCGAAAGGTACGCCGGTGAAAAACTCCGCGCTTACATCCACCGGTCTTGTGCCCTTTATGGAGCGCTACTCCAACAGTACCCGCGAGGTGGCGCAGGACGGACGCCGTGGAGCGCTGATGATGACAGTTTCGATAAAGCATCCCGACAGCGAGCGCTTTATCTACGCCAAGATGACCGAAGGCAAGGTGACCGGAGCAAATGTCAGCGTGCGTATCGATGACGAATTTATGCGTGCCGCAACCGAAGGCGGCCTCTACCGCCAGCAATATCCTGTCGACAGTCAGGAGCCATTCGTGACTCAGGACATCGACGCATCTGCGCTCTGGTCTAAAATCATACACAATGCGTGGCAGTCGGCCGAGCCGGGCGTGCTGTTCTGGGACACTATCACACGCGAGAGTGTGCCCGACTGCTATGCCGACCTTGGTTTCCGCACCATCAGTACCAATCCGTGCGGCGAAATACCCCTCTGCCCATACGACAGCTGCCGCCTGCTGGCCATAAACCTCTACAGCTATGTGCGTAACCCATTCACTCCGCAGGCTGAGTTCGACTTCGACCTCTTCAGTGAGCATGTTGCCAAGGCACAGCGTATTATGGACGATATCATCGACCTGGAACAGGAAAAAATCGACCTGATACTCGAAAAAATCGGCAGTGACCCCGAAACCGAAGAAGTAAAGTCGACCGAGCGCAACCTCTGGATGAAAATACGCCACAAAACCGGTCAGGGCCGCCGTACAGGTGTAGGCACAACCGCCGAAGGCGACATGATTGCGGCCATGGGTCTGCGTTACGGTACTCCGGAGGCTACCGCATTCAGCGAGAGCGTGCACCGTGCGCTTGCCATAGCAGCTTACGGCTCGAGTGTGACCATGGCCGAGGAACGTGGCGCATTCGAAATCTACGATAGCGCACGCGAAGAAAACAACCCCTTCATACAGCGTCTGGCTGAGGCTTCGCCTGAACTTTACGAGAGAATGAAACGCTCGGGCCGCCGCAATATCGCCTGTCTTACAATAGCGCCTACCGGCACCACATCGCTTATGACCCGGACCACTTCCGGTATAGAGCCGGTGTTCATGCCGGTGTACAAACGCCGTCGCAAGGTGAATCCGTCGGATGTCGAAGTGCGTGTGGACTATGTGGACGAAAGCGGCGACGCATTCGAAGAATATATAGTATATCACCCTAAATTCGTCGACTGGATGGAAAGCCGGAATATAGAGGTGAAAGACGACTATACGCAGGAAGAACTCGACGCTCTTGTGGCCCGCTCGCCGTACGCAGGCGCTACAGCTAACGAAATCAACTGGCTCGAGAAGGTGCGCATGCAGGGCCGTATCCAGAAGTGGGTCGACCACTCCATCAGCGTTACCATCAACCTGCCTGCCGACGTGAGCGAAGAAACAGTCAACGCCCTGTATGTCGAGGCCTGGCGCAGCGGCTGCAAGGGATGCACCGTGTATCGCGACGGCTGTCGTTCCGGCGTGCTGGTGGCACTGGAGAAAAAGGCCGCTCCGTCGGTGAATGCCGACGAACCAAAGCCTCATGTAGGCAAACGCCCCATTGAGCTCGAGGCCGATGTGGTGCGCTTCCAGAACAACAAAGAAAAGTGGATTGCCTTTGTGGGTCTTATCGACGGAACTCCTTACGAAATATTTACAGGTCTGGCAGACGATGAAGACGGCATATTCTGCCCCAAATCGGTGACTCACGGCAAGATAATCAAGGCCGTGGACGACAAGGGCAACAAGCGCTACGACTTCCAGTTCATAAACAAGCGTGGCTACAAGACCACAATCGAAGGCCTTAGCGACAAATTCAACCCCGAGTACTGGAACTATGCCAAGCTCATATCGGGTGTGCTGCGTTACGGCATGCCAATCGACCAGGTTCTCAAGCTTGTGGGCGGTCTTGAACTTGACTCGCAGTCAATCAACACCTGGAAGATGGGTGTAGAGCGGGCGCTGAAAAAATATCTGCCCAACGGCACCAAGGCCTCAGGACAGCGTTGCCCCAACTGCGGCAACGAGTCGCTCGTGTATCAGGAAGGCTGTCTGATATGTACCAGCTGCGGTACTTCCAAGTGCGGATAATGAAATATCCAATGATAATACCCTTCGCTCTGTTGGCTGCGGCATGCGCCAGCAGTGGCGGCAACGGTGAGGCCATCGGCCTCACCGATACCGTTTACAGGCCCCTGCATGCTTCGTATCTTGTGCTGGGCGACAGCAGCGGACACAGCATGGTGGTGCCGGACACGTCCGGCGGATATTCGTTTGCCGCTCCGCTGTTCATCGGCGCCGACGCTCCGGTCGGAGTCACCTCCATCAGTGCGCCGGCACGCCGAATAGTGTGCATGTCGTCGACCCATGTGGCCATGCTTTCGGCTCTGGGCTTAGCTGACCGAGTGGTGGGTGTGAGCGGTCTGCAGTATCTCAGCGACGAGGAAGTACGCTGTCGCAAGCCTGCCGATGTCGGCCCCGGCGAGAATATCGACTACGAACTGTTGCTGTCGCTGAAGCCCGACCTGGTGATGCTCTACGGCATAGGCGCGCCAAGTCCGATGCAGACCAAACTCGACGAATTGGGCATCCCCTACATATACATCAACGAATTTACCGAGCAGTCGCCTCTGGCAAAGTCGGAGTGGCTGGTTGCGGTAGCCGAAATCTGCGGCGTGCGCGAAGCCGGGCTCAAACTCTACAATGCCATAGAGCAGCGCTACGAGAGCCTTAGGGCAGAAGCCGCACACTCAGGGCACAAGCCTGTGGTGATGCTCAACACTCCGTACAACGGCGCATGGTTCATGCCTGCCGCCAGCAGCTACATGGTAAGGATGATAGAGGACGCCGGAGGCTGCTATGTGTACCCCAACGATAACAGTTCGAGTGTGCCCGTCGACCTCGAAGAAGCATATCTGCTGGCATCGAAGTCCGATGTGTGGATTAACATCGACGCTGTATCGTCGGTCGACGAACTCAAGCGCACAATGCCTAAGTTTGCCGATATTCCGGCTGTGCGCAGCGGCAATCTATGGGCCTCGGACAAGCGCAGTACTGAAGGCGGGGGCAACGACTTTTACGAGTCGGCGATTATATATCCCGACCGCGTATTGGCCGATTTCCGCACAATATTCACCGGTGGCAGCAGCGACTCGACCTATTATTATGTGAAGCTGAAATGAGGCGTTCCGGTTATGTGATATGTACGCTGGGTGTTCTGACACTGTTGCTTCTGCTGGCCGATTTGTGCGTAGGCTCGGTAGATATGCCTCTGTCGACCGTATGGGCCGCGCTCAGCGGCGGCTACTGCCCGGATTCCATACGAACCATAGTTGTGGACATACGCCTTGTAAAAGCAGTTGTGGCCCTTGTGGCTGGCGCGGCGCTGTCGGTAAGTGGCCTGCAGATGCAGACCCTGTTCCGCAATCCGCTCGCCGGCCCCTATGTGCTTGGCATAAGCAGCGGCGCATCGCTGGGTGTGGCTCTGCTGATACTCGGTGCGCCGCTTATGGGGCTGAATCCGCTGTTAGGCGACCTTGGAGTAGCCGGAGCCGCATGGGTAGGTTCGGCCGCCGTATTGGCAGTAATTACACTTGTAGGGCGTCGTATCAGCGACATAATGGTGATTCTTATACTTGGTATGATGTTTTCGTCGGGTGTAGGTGCTGTGGTGCAGATATTGCAGTATCTCAGCGACGAACATTCGCTTAAGAGCTTTGTAATCTGGACCATGGGGTCGCTTGCCGATGTCACTTCCTCACAACTGTGGATTATGCTCGCAGCAGTCCTGGTTGGTCTGTTGCTCGCAGTCGGAGCCATGAAGGCACTTAACCTTATGCTACTTGGCGAAGAATATGCCCGAGGCATGGGGCTTGACGTTCAGCGCTGGCGTCCGATACTTTTTATTAGCACCACACTGCTGGCAGGTACCGTCACCGCCTTCTGTGGCCCCATAGGCTTTATAGGTCTGGCCATGCCCCATGTGGCCCGTATGGCCATAGGCAGCAGCGATCACCGTGTACTCATGCCGGCCACCCTGCTTACAGGCGCCGCGGTGATGCTTCTGTGCGATATAGTTTCAAAAATTTATGTACTTCCGGTCAATGCCATTACGGCGTTGCTGGGCATTCCGGTTGTGGTATGGATAGTGCTTCACAATTCGGCAAAGGCTCGCTGATAGAACTATGCGGCCTGTCGCTGGCCTTCGGGCAGCGACAGCTACTTGCCGACGCTAACGCTTGCTTCGGAGCAGGACAACTTGTGGCCTTGCTGGGGCGCAACGGCAGTGGCAAATCCACCCTGCTGCGAGCTATGGCAGGCCTTAACCGCCATTATACAGGCCGCATACTCGCTGACGGCATAAATCTGCAGCGGCTGCACGCAGCCGAACAGGCCCGTCTGATGAGTTTTGTGGGTACCGGACGCGCAAGGGTGGAGCGATTTACCTGCTATGATTTGGTAGCCCTTGGGCGTGCTCCGTACACCAACTGGATAGGCTCGCTGGGCGACAGCGACAGGCGGGCCGTTGACAGCGCTCTTGATGCCGTGGGCATGCAGGACTATGCCCGGAGGCAGCTCGACAGCCTCTCAGACGGCGAGTGCCAGCGTGTGATGATTGCGCGCGCCCTGGCACAGGATACCCCCATGATACTGCTCGACGAGCCTACTTCGTTTCTCGACATTCCCAACCGCTACGGCCTTGTGCGTCTGTTGGCGTCGCTGGCGCACGAGCGGGGCAAGTGTGTGATTTACTCCACACATGAACTCGACATAGCCCTTGAACTCAGCGACAGCATAATGCTTATCGACCCGCCATGCCTGCTGTGTGGCGCACCTGCCGATATGCGCCCTGCTATCAGCAGTGCTTTTGGTTTGTGAACCTTCAGGTTTGCAGGAGCATTATAAATAAATGACACGATTTTTACCTTTTGTTATGCTGTCGCTGGTCGCCGCAGGCGCATGCGCCGGCAACAGCAGCTATAAAAACACTACTGATATGACTACCGATACCGTGTGCTTCGCAGGCGGATGCTTCTGGGGCACAGAACACTTTTTCAAACAGATTCACGGAGTGCTAAGCACCGAAGTAGGCTACGCCAACAGCCGGATTGCAAACCCTACCTATCAGCAGGTATGTACCGGCGAAACCGGAGCTGCCGAGGCTGTGCGGGTGGTTTATGATAAAGACAGCGTTGACCTGCCGTTTCTGATTCAGCTTTACTTTATGACCATCGACCCTACATCGCTCAACCGACAGGGCAACGACCGCGGCACACAGTACCGGACCGGCATATATTACACCAATGCCGGACAGCGCAACGCTATAATGTCGGAAATCGAAACCGAGGCGCAGCTTCATCATGGTCCGATTGTGGTGGAGGTGAAGCCGCTCGAAAATTTTTATCCTGCCGAGGACTATCATCAGGACTATCTCGACAATAACCCCGGCGGATACTGCCATATAAACCCTCGTTTGTTCGAGATTGCCCGACGGGCGCGCCGGCCAGTCGATATTGCCGTGGACGCATCGCGCTACACCAAAGCCGACAACGACGAATTGCGCCGCCGCCTTACTCCCGAGCAGTATGCCGTAACAATGCAGAACGCAACCGAGGCACCGTATCGCAACGAATACTACATGAACCGTCGACGAGGCATTTATGTCGATATCACCACCGGTGAACCCTTGTTTCTGTCATCCGACAAGTTTGATTCCGGCTGCGGCTGGCCCAGTTTCTCGCGGCCCGTCAATGCCGAGGTTATCCGTCAATTGCGCGACAGTTCACACGGCATGGAGCGCATCGAAGTCAGGTCGAGGGTAGGCGATGTGCATTTAGGGCATGTGTTTCCCGACGGGCCCAAAGACCGTGGTGGCCTGCGTTACTGCATCAACAGCGCCTCGCTGAACTTCATACCGGTGGAGGATATGGAGCGCCGGGGGTACGGCGAATATATTCCGGCGGTGGAATAGAGTGGGGAGGGAATAGCAATGGATGTGACAATACGACAGATACACCTGCTGCCCACACTTATTCACTGGCGCAAGGAGATATTGGAAAATGTATCGGGTGCTACACCGTCAAAGCGCATGCTGGCCGACACACGCCTGTATTATCAGAAGCATATAGCCGATGGCTCGCATATTGCTGTTATGGCTGAGGCCGATGGCATAGGAGTGGGCTTCGGCGCTATAAGTGTTGTTGAAGAGTTGCCGTCGCCCGACAATCCGTCGGGCCTTTGTGCCCGCCTGACTGATGTTTATGTGCAGAAAGAATATCGCTCCAAAGGCATCGGGCAGATGATTGTGAGGTGGCTTGTGGACAAGGCGGCGGAATCGGGCTGCGGTGCGATATGGCTCGAAGCTGACGGTGCGCTTTCGTTATATCGGCGTACGAAATTATGAAACAGACCTTGTAGTAACAGAAACAGCCCTTCCGCACCATGCGGAAGGGCTGTTTCTGTATTGTAGGGGGGGATGCTTATTCGGCAGCGTCGAGTGTAACTACGTAGTAGTTGTTCTGGTTGAGCAGTTGCTTCATAAACTTCTTGATGTCGTCGGTGGTAACAGAGTTGATGGTTTCAACAGAATTGTTGAACACATCCACACCGTTGAGCTTGGTTGCCGAGATTGTACCGGCCCAGCTGCTGTTCTCCTCCGCATTGTGCTTGGCTTCCTTTACCATGAATTCTTTTACCGGAGCGAGTTCGCTTTCATCGCAGTTCTCGGCAAGGTTATAGATGATGTCGTGGATAACAGCCAGAGTTTCGTCGCGAAGTTCAGGCTTCATGGGGAATGCGGTCTGCAGCATCACGTTGTTGAGGCCCTGACGGCTCATGGAGCCGCTCATGCCGATAGAGTAAACTGCACCCATTTCCTCGCGTACCTTGCTGAGAAGGCGCTGGCTGAGAATCTGACCTGCCATCGAAGCCATGGTGCGGTTCTTGGCCGAGTAGGGCAGATTACCCTGGATGCCCAGGAATACCCATGTCTGCGGAGTCTGCATCTTGGTGGTGTACTTGTCAGTGGCGCTGCCTGTAGCAGGTTCGAGAGCCTGCTGATATGTAACCTTATTGGTTGCTTTCTTGGCGTTGGCGGGCAGTGTGGCGATGTACTGTTCAACCAGCGGGCGGAAAGTATCCATATCTATGTTGCCCACAAATACAAAGGTGTAGTCGGCGGCGTTTGCAAGCATTTCTTTTGCGATTTTCTCGGTCTGTTCGCACGAAGCCTGCTTGATATCCTCAATGGTAGGAGCCTGTTTCTTGGGCGATGCAAAGAGCGACTTCATCAGGTCGCGCTGGAAAGCATATTCCGGAGTGTTCACCTGGTTGGCCATAGAAGCTTCAACCATGTTCTGGAGTGCGCTGAATTCGTCGGGATATATTTTGTAGCCTACAAAGTCGGCGTAGAGCAGTTCCATCAGTACGGGCAGGTCCTTTACGGTGGTGCTGCCGCTGATTGAACGGCTATAGCTGCTGAACCCGAGTCTTACAGAGGCTTGCTTGCCCTGGAGGTACTTATCGAGGTCGGCGTTGGTGTAGTTGAAGGCACCGTTCATGCTTGCTCCGTAGTCGAAGAACTTCATGGTGGCAGCCAGGTCGTCGCTTACATTGGAGGTACCGCCAATTGCGATGGCTTCCATTACAATATTGTTTTCTTTGAATGTGGTGGGCTTCACGATTACTTTCACACCATTGCTGAGGGTGAGTTCGATAGCATCCCACTGGGCCAGTTTCTGCTCCTTGACAATCTTGCCGGGTGCGGGCAGTTGCGGAATGAGGGGTTCGGTCTTGGTGTTGTCGGTGAATGCCTCGATTTCTTCGGCGTCAACCTTGGCGGTGATTTCGGCGAGTTGCTGTTCGGTAGGATTTACATATCCTTCGCCTTCGGGCATCATAACCATGAGTACGCGGTTGTCTTTCGACATGAGCTCGGGCAGAAGCTGCTGGTTGATTACAGCCAGAGGTATCATCTGCGAGAGTTGCTGATAAATCTGGTAGTCGGTTTCGATGCCGGGTATGGGGTTGCCGTCGAGGAAGTTGTCAACATATTCCTGTACGTACGAAGCGGTGTTGGTGTTTTTCCGTTCGTTGTAGAGCTTTTCGATGCGCGACATAAATTCAGCCTTGGCGCGGTCGAACTCGTTCTGGGTGAAACCGCCGCGGATAGCGCGCAGTACTTCGCGGTAGATGGCTTCGTAAGCGCCGGTGATGTTCGGACCCTTGGCCACACCCTGTATAGAGAAGGCGTCTTTGGTCTTCGACAGGAAGAACTCGCCGTATGAGGCCGATGCCTGAGCGAAGGGGCAGTCGGGGTTGCGCGACAGGTCGCTGAAGCGTTCGTTGAGCATGCCGGCTACCAGAGCCATCATGTACTGCATCTGGTAGAATACCGGAGTGTTCTTCATTTCATCGGGCAGGGGATCGCTTTTGGCAAAGAGCATGAAAACAGCCACAGGCATTTCGGGGTCGGAACCAATGGCATAGATAGTGCCGGGGGTGTCCTCAACCTGCACGTAGATACGCTCGGCGGCGTTCTCGGGCATTTTGATGGGGGTGAAGATTTCTTTGATTTTGGCCTCGATGTAGTCGGGGTCGATGTCGCCGACCACAATGATACCCTGCTGGTCGGGACGATACCATTTGTGGTAGTAGTCCTTCAGAACCTGGTAGGGGAAGTTGTCAACCACATCCATAGTGCCGATAGGCAGACGGTAGCCGTATTTGCTGTTGGGGTAAGCTGTGGGCAGGAGCTTTTCCATGATACGCATGTTGCCCTTCATGGCCTGGCGCCATTCTTCGTGGATTACAGCGCGTTCGGCATCAATCTCGGCGTTGTCCAGTGTGAGGTCACAAGCCCAGTCGTGGAGTATGAGCAGGCATGAGTCCTGTACGTTTTTGTCGGCCACGGGCACGTTCGAGATGTTGTACACGGTTTCGTCCACGCCGGTGTATGCATTGAGGTTCTGACCGAACTTCACGCCTTTGGTTTCAAGCCATTTGATGATGCCCTTTTCAGGGAAATTGGTTGTGCCGTTGAAGCACATGTGCTCAAGAAAGTGAGCCAGACCGCGCTGGTTGTCATCCTCGAGAATAGAGCCTACTTTCTGGGCGATGTAGAAATCGGCCTGGCCCTTTGGGGTTTCGTTGTGGCGGATGTAATAGGTAAGGCCGTTAGGCAGCTTGCCTACACGCACTGCTGAGTCGACGGGCAGCTGGGGTATCTGCTGGGCGAAGAGGCTTGCGAATCCTCCCATGCTCAGTGCCATGACCACTGCCAGCGCACGTGTGAACAGTTTTTTCATTGTTTGTGGATTGGTTAATATTATGATATTGTTTGTTTTCCCAGTACATATTTGACGGTATCGGCGTGTGAATGTTACATCCGTTGCCGTTAAAAAATATTAATATTTCTGTAGCCTGCACACCGCAAAACTATTTCAGAATGGACAAAATTAAGAAAAAATTGGCACACGACCCAAGCCTTCGACAATTAATTTGTGTGTATCGGCCATTTTTATTAAATTTGCACAACAAAAACACGGGCTGTCAAGGCGGTCCGCAGGCTAACTAATACTCTAACTGATTATATTTACATGAAACCTACCTTATTTGTACTTGCAGCCGGTATGGGCAGCCGCTACGGCGGTCTGAAACAGCTTGACGGCGTAGGCCCCCAGGGCCAGACCATCATGGACTACTCGATATTTGATGCAATCCGCGCCGGATTCGGCAAAGTTGTGTTCGTGATTCGCAAGGACATCGAAAAAGACTTCCGTGAGAAAATTCTTTCGAAATATCAGGGCAAGATTCCTGTGGAAGTAGTGTTCCAGAGCCTCGACGCTCTGCCCGAAGGGTTCACCGTTCCTGCCGACCGTACCAAACCCTGGGGTACCAACCATGCCGTGCTCATGGGTGAAAGCGCTATCCACGAGCCATTTGCCGTAATCAACGCCGACGACTTCTACGGCCGCGACGCATTTGCCGTAATGGGCAAGTATCTGTCGGACGAAAATCTCAAGCCCGGCAAATATGCAATGGTAGGTTTCCGTGTGAGCAACACTATGTCGGAAAACGGTTCGGTATCGCGCGGAGTATGCGGCGTTGACGCCGACGGCAATCTCACCGACGTGGTTGAGCGCACCGCAATCAGCTACGACCCCGACCACAACATTGTGTTCACCGACGAAAACGGCCAACAGCAGACTCTCGCCCCCGGCACTCCGGTATCGATGAACTTCTGGGGCTTCACTCCCGACTACTTCAGCTACAGCGGCCGCGAGTTTGTGAAGTTCCTCAACGAAAAAATCAATGTACCCAAGAGCGAGTTCTATATTCCTACCGCCATCGACACGCTGATTCACAACGGCGAGGCATCTGTAAAGGTGCTTGACACCGACTCGCGCTGGTTCGGCGTTACATATCCCGAGGACCGTCCCGGTGTAGTGGCAAACCTCGCCGCTCTCCATGCCGCAGGTGAATACCCCGACAAAATGTTCTAAGATAACCATAAAACCTCTTAATGGAATTCAAAGTTGAAGCCAACGCCGGCACGGGCAGCGCTGCCCGTGCCGGTATTATCACTACCGACCACGGTAAGATTCAGACTCCGATATTCATGCCCGTAGGCACCCTGGGCAGTGTCAAGGGTGTGCATACCCGCGAACTGCGCGACGACATAGGCGCACAAATCATATTGGGCAATACATATCACCTGTATCTGCGTCCGGGCACTGAAATACTGCGCAAGGCCGGCGGCCTGCATAAATTCAACGGCTGGGACCGGCCGATTCTTACCGACAGCGGCGGCTTCCAGGTGTTCTCGCTCAGCGCCAACCGCAAGCTTACCGAGGAGGGGGCGCACTTCCGCAGTCATATCGACGGCTCGCGCCACTTGTTCACTCCCGAAAATGTTGTGGACATAGAGCGCATTATCGGCGCCGACATTATGATGGCCCTCGACGAGTGCCCGCCCGGAACTTCCGACTTCAACTATGCCCGCAAAAGTCTTGACCTTACACGCCGCTGGCTCGACCGCGGCTGGAAACGCTACAGCGAAACCGAAGGGCTCTACGGCTATCGCCAGGCATATTTCCCCATAGTCCAGGGCTGTACATACCCCGAACTGCGCCGTGAGGCCGCCCGCCATGTAGCATCGCTCGGCGCCGACGGCAACGCCATCGGCGGTTTGGCAGTGGGTGAGCCCGCCGAAGTAATGTACGACATGATTGAGGTGGTGAACGACATACTGCCCGCCGACAAGCCACGTTACCTCATGGGCGTGGGCACCCCTGTAAACATACTCGAAGGCATAGACCGCGGTGTGGACATGTTCGACTGCGTGATGCCTACCCGCAACGGCCGCAACGGCATGCTCTTCACACCCGAAGGCACCATGAACCTGCGTAACCTCAAGTGGGCCGACGACTTCTCTCCCATCTGGGCCGACAGCGACTGCTGGGTCGACCGGGTGTACTCCAGAGCATATCTGCGCCACCTGTTCATATCGCAGGAGCTGCTGGCCATGCAGATTGCCTCGATACACAACCTGCACTTCTACCTCTGGCTGGTTGGCGAGGCCCGCAACCATATCTTCGCCGGTGACTTTAAGCCGTGGAAGGAAGAAATGGTACAGAAACTCGGCCGCAGACTATAATCAGTCATTTAACATTGTAACATTGTTGAAGTGCTAAAGATACTCGACAGATATATAATCCGCAAGTTCCTCGGAACTTACGTTTTTGCGATAGCCATGCTGCTGGCCATCGTGGTGATGTTCGACGTTAACGAGAAACTCGACTCGTTTCTGAAAGCACCGCTCAAGGCCACGATAGTCGACTACTTTGTAAACTTTCTGCCTTATTTCGCCAACCAGTTCTCACCGTTGTTTACCTTTATAGCGGTGATATTCTTTACATCGAAGCTGGCAGGCAACAGCGAGATTATCGCCATGCTGTCGACAGGCATGAGTTTCCGCCGCTTTGCCAGACCTTACATGATAGCAGCCACGGTTATTGCTGTGGCTACATATCTGTTGTCGGCCTACGTTATTCCGCCGGCCAATGTAAAGCGAATCGACTATACCAACACCTATGTGAAGAACAAGCGCATAGATTACGGCACCAATATAATGCTGATGGTGGCACCGGGCGAAATTGCGTACATGGCCCGCTACGACAATATTACAAAGACCGGTGCCAAATTCCAGCTTGAGTCGTTCGACAGCCTCAAACGTCTGACATCGCGCCTTACCGCACAGACAATCAAGTGGGACACCCTGTACCAGTGGAAGGTCTACGACTATGTGGTGCGCGACTTCGGTGAGCGGCGCGAAACCATACGCAAGGGATTTGAACTCGACACCATCATACCCTTTGAGCCGCGCGACTTTCTCATAGCCGCCAACGACCACGAAAAACTCACCACTCCCGACCTGAAGGAATACATCGAGCGCCAGCGCAGCCGAGGCGTAGGCAACATAAAGACATTCGAAGTGGAGTACCACCGCCGCTTTGCCATGACAGGAGCCGCTTTTATTCTCACCATCATAGGCATGGCGCTGTCGTCGCGCAAGGTAAAGGGCGGCCTTGGTCTGAATATAGGCATAGGCCTGGTGCTGAGCTTCAGCTATATACTGTTTATGACAGTGACACAGACCTTTGCCGTGTCCGGCCTGACATCGCCTCTGGTAGCCATGTGGATACCAAATGTGATTTATGCTGTAATTGCGGTGATTCTGTACTGTAGAGCCTCGAAATACTGATGACTTGCATTTCGAACATAATCAGCGAGCCTGCGGGCCGTTATATCCGCCGGCGCACATGGCACAGACTGCGCGCGTGGCTATGGCTGATTGCACCGGCGGCAACAGTCACTGCCGTAGCCGCAGGCCACGATGCCCGATTTCTATATGTGCTGCTGATAGAACTGTTCATAGTATTTCCAATGGCTATCGGGATGGTGTGGATGATTGAAGGCTTCAGCCACTATGCGCGCTTGGCCGTGACACCGCACAAGGTAGAAATTTCGGCCTGCGGTGTAAGCATCGAATACGTCACCAAAGAGGAATACCACCCGATTGAAAGCGAAAAATACGGCTGGAATGCCTTCAGGGCATTCCATGTTGCCGGTAAAAGTGTTATATTGGAGTGGGCCGACAGAAAACGGCCCGGTCTGCGGCTGCCTGAATATGCGTTCGACGCCGCCCAATGGCAGCAGGTAGCCCGCATTTTGGCACAAAGTTTGTAGCCTTCACAACATTATGAACAAGAAAGAAATATTACAGATATCCAACTCCATAAAGCAGCAGCTCAACGGTGGCATGCTGTACGACGCATTTATGGCGCTGCGCCAACTGAGCGAGCAGGCCATGGCATACGAAATCACCGACGGGATAAAGCAGTGCGAGCAGACCTATGCCTACATGCTGCGATATATGTCGCAGGGCAGCGACGACCCTTCGCGTCAGACCGTGTACAGCGGTATCGTGCAGCAGTTGCGTCAGTTCCTCGACCTGCTGGTACGCCGCATGCTCACCCCCGAAACTCCCACACTATATTATAATGTGCTGCGTACACTTAACATGCGCGGCGAGGACAGTGTGGCCCGCGAGGTGGAGTCGTATATAGCCATCGACGAAGTTCCGGCCCGCAGCAGCGACGAACTGCGTGAGCGCGAACGCCTGCAGCGCCGGCTTTTCGACATTATCTGGGTGCAGTTTCCGCTGACCGTAGCCGACGAGGCTGCTGTGCGCCTCTTGCTGGTATCCGATGTGCCGTCGGAGGTAAAATGCCTGGCCATAGGCGCCGTGACCATGGGGCTGCTGGAATTTTACGACAGCCGACGTCTGGCTCTGCTGGTGGACGCATACCAGAACATTGACCCGCAGGTAAGCGTGCGCGCCCTGGTCGGACTGCTTATCGGGCTGTTCCGCTACCGCAACCGACGCCTCGACGATGGGACTCTGACACGCCTCGACCTGCTGCGCGACAACCCGCAATGGTCGCGCGACCTTACGGCGGCCTTTGGCGAACTGGCACGCACCCGCGACACCGAGCGCCTTACCCGCCAGCTTACCGACGAAGTGCTCCCCGACCTGATGAAACGTGGGCGCGACCTGGCCGACCGCTTCCGCAATTCGGGCATGAATCCTGAGGATATTGCCGAAAATCCCGAGTGGGAAGCACTGCTCGACCAGTCGGGCCTGAGCGAGAAGATTCGCCGCTTCAGCGAAATCCAGGAGTCGGGCGGCGATGTGTATATGGCTACATTCTCGCAGCTTAAACAGTTCCCGTTCTTCAACGAGATAAGCAACTGGTTCATGCCCTTTACCACCCGCCGCAGCGAGTTCGCCGACCTGGCCGACAGCCCCGTGGTAGAACTTATGGGACGTGCGCCGTATATGTGCGACTCCGACAAATACTCCATGATGCTGTCGCTGGGCATGATGCCGCAGAGCCAGCGCGACGCTGTGTTCGGGCAACTCGGCCAGCAGGTCGACCAGGTACGCGAAGCCATGGAACACAGCATCGACACCACCGGTGCGGCCAACCGTCAGAGCCTGATAAACTCGTATGTGCTCGACCTATACCGCTTCTTCAAGCTCTTCCGGCGCAAAGGCGAGTTCTTCAATCCGTTCGACGGCACATTCAACCTGATACGGGTCGATGCCCTGGCTTGCGACTTTACCGACCCCGAGGTGCTGCGAGCCATGGCCGAGGTGTACTTCAAAATAGGCGCATGGAGCGACGCCCTGTATATATTCGAGAAACTTACCGCCATCGACGGCCCGCGCGCCGACGTATACCAGAAGTGTGGCTACTGCTGCGAACGCCGCGGCATGTGGGCCGAAGCCTTCGACCACTACTTGCACGCAAGCACCATGGATGCCAAAGACGTGTGGTCGCTGCGCCGTATGGCCGGCATGCAGCGCAAACTTGGCGACACTGCAGGTGCAATCGCCACATTCAGCGAACTCGAGAGGCTGCTGCCCGACGATGCTTCGGTGGCACTGCAGGCCGGTTACGCATATCTGGCGGCCAACGATTACCGCGAAGCTCTTAACCGCTTTTTCAAGGTCGACTTCCTGCACGAAGACCGCAGCGAACACCTGTCCCCGATGGCTTGGACTCAGATGCTCAGCGGCGACTTCAGCGGCGCGCGAAACACCTACAAGCGCATACTCCTGTCCGGCGCCGACATGCACGACTATGTGAATATGGGACATCTCGAATGGGCCGACCACAACATGGCCGATGCCATTAACTACTACCTCCTGGCCATTGAGCAGGCCAAGGGCGATGTAAAGAAAGTGGTCGACGACATTCGCACCGACTCGCAGGCCCTCGAAAAAATGGGTGTGGACACAGGCGAAATGCCCCTGATGATCGATGCCCTGCTATACAGTCGCTTCTGAACCGGGTATAATGCACACTGCTTAATCAAACAATTAAAATACTATAAAAATGGTAATTCAAAGAATCCAAACACTTCTGCTGCTTATCGCCGCCATACTGGTGGCAGTGTTCTGTATGACTCCGGTAGCCACCGAAGCCGCCTCCGGAGCTGACACCGTGGCTGTGAAACACTTCATTTCCGAAGCTCCGGTACTGCTGATTGTAAACATTTTGATTGCAGTGCTGCTGGTCATCACCATTTTCATGTACAAGAACATCCGTCAGCAGATGAAAGTAACCCTGCTGTGCATGGTGCTGATTGCCGCCAGCATAGTATCGAGCATTTTTGTGCTTTATAACCAGTGGCCTGGAGCCGAATTTTTTTGGTTCGGCGGCATTCTGCTGCTTTGTGCATCATTGGTTTTCGCTTTGGGCGCTTATCATGGCATGAACAGGGACCACAAACTCCTGCGCTCAATGGACCGCCTGCGATGACTAACCGTTCTGCAATATTGTTGTGAAACAGGCTGCATAGTCGCAAATTTTAGAGGGTGTTTAATAATAAATGTTAAATTCCCGGTGGCGTATCTTTTAGCAATTCAGCAAAAGAGACGCCAAGGCGGGGGTAACTTTAAAAATCCATTAATTCAAAAAATAATGTTGATACAGGAATTACCATTCCACTCGAAAATCACGGGCGCCTTTAGCTCTTCATTTCAGTCACATAGCTCGCTATG
Source organism: uncultured Muribaculaceae bacterium (assembly GCA_910578365.1). GTDB lineage: Bacteria > Bacteroidota > Bacteroidia > Bacteroidales > Muribaculaceae > CAG-873. The sequence continues at coordinate 6,182 of CAJTRC010000013.1, read as the reverse complement.
CTCCTTCAATTCAGAGCAAAATTCGCCACGCGATTTTCGGCCGGAAATTAACATTTATTATTAAACGCCCTCTTAGTAAATTTGCGCTAATGAAAAAACTCATCGACATACCACGCCGGAGGCACTGGGGTACACCTCAGCGCTTTCGGCTTGAATTTTTTAATGAAAACAGTTTTAACCGTCTGTGGTCGTTCAAGTTCTCTCGCCTGCAGGTGATAGTGTGGTCGGCTGTTACATTTGCTGCCTTTGTGGCTCTGATTTGGGCCGTGGTGCGCTTTACGCCCGTTGGTGACATACTGCCAGGCGAAACCGAGGCCGAGATGCGTCGCCAGATTGTGGAGCTGGGCATACGTGCCGACTCGCTGCAGAACCGGCTGCGGATGCTCGACAGCTATTCGTCGAATCTTATATCGGCCATCAGCGGCCGGCCTACCGACAGCTATGTAAGTACTGTGATTTCGGAGGGCGACACGCTGATAGAAGCGTCGGAGGCCGAGCGCGAATTTATAAAGGAGTATGACCCGTCGGGCCGCTTCAACCTGTCGGTGCTGACTCCTATAGCGGCCGAGGGCATGGCTTTCTACAGCCCCCTGGCAGAGTGCCGTATGGGCAGCGAGCCCGATTCGCGTGTAGCCACGCTGTGGGTAGCCGAGGCGGCTCCGGTTATGGCGGTGTATCAGGGCACGGTGATATCGGTGGGCCGCGACCCGCAGGGTTATGTGCTGACCTTGCAGCACGGCAACAACTTTATATCGCAGTACTCCGGACTGGAGAACGTGTATGTGAAAAAAGACGCCCGCGTGGAAGCGGGCGAGGCTATCGGCAGTGTAGTGCCCGAGCAGGCACTGCTTTTCGAAATATGGCACGACTGTGTTGCGGTGGCTCCCGACCGCCTTATAAGTTTTTAGCGTCGGAACTCGGCCAGCATTATTGCTGTGGCCATGGCCACGTTGAGCGACTCTGACGTTGGCTCGTCGGGCGGATACGACGGTATCAGCAACCTGTGGCTTACCGTGGCCTCTACCTCGGGGCAGATGCCGCGGCCCTCGTTGCCCATCACAATCACGCCGCGGCTGCGCTGCAGGTCGCAGCGGTAAAGGTTATCGCCGTCGAGAAAGGTGCCGTACACAGGCATTGTGGCACCCAGGCGCGAGAGTTCGGCGGCAAGGTCGCAATAGTGTACCTGTACACGCGATATCGCCCCCATGGTGGCCTGCACCACTTTTGGCGAGAAGACGTCGGCGGTGTCGTATGCGGCAAGTATGTGCCGGACGCCGAACCAGTCGCACAGTCGGATTATAGTGCCCAGATTGCCGGGGTCCTGAACACGGTCGAGTGCCACCAGCAGGTGGTTTTCGGCTTCGGCAGGCAGCGGCGAATCTTCAGGAATCTCATATACGGCCATAACCGGTTGGGGCGATGTCAGCGACGACATGCGCTCGATGTCGGCGGCCTTAACACAAACAGCATCTACTCCGCCGGGCACTGCGGCGGAGTGTTCGGTCAGCCAGGCATCGGTGGCCAGCAGATGGCGGCAGCGGAAATGGGGCAGGGTGTCGAGCACGCATTTGGTGCCTTCGGCCACAAACAGACCCAGTTCGCGGCGGTACTTGGTCTTGGCGAGCCTGGCCACGTCCTTGCGCAGTGCGGCGGTGAGCTCCATCAGAATTTGTAGCCAGCCTCCCTGGCCAGCTCTTTATCCTCGGCTATGGAGGACCCGATGGTGGTGAGCAGGTCGCCTACTATGCCGCTGTTCACGGCAATACGCATGGCCTGCAGCTGTGCTTCCTTCGACATGCGCGCCCTGCCTCCGGCAAAGCGAATCTGCACCGTGGGGTGTATGAGGCGGATTATGGCCACAGAGTCGAGAATCTCGTCCTCGCTTATCAGCGGAGTGTCGCCCAGCGGAGTGCCGGGTATTGGCGACAGCACGTTTACCGGTATCGACACCGGCTGAGCCTTGCGCAGCGTGAGAGCGAATTCCACACGCTGGCGCATGGTTTCGCCCATGCCTATGATGCCGCCGGAGCATACTTCCATGCCCAGGCTGTGGGCGGCATGTATAGTGGCCAGTTTGTCGTCGATGGTGTGGGTGGTGCACAGAGTTGCAAAGTGCGACGGTGCGGTTTCGAGGTTGCAGTGATAGCGTTTTACGCCGGCGTCTTTCAGCTGCTGCAGCTCGTCGCGGCCCAATAGTCCCATCGACGCACACACCTCGATGCCTACGTCGCGGCGGATTTCGCTTAGCATGGCACACATGCGCCTGAGTGAGTCGCCGCTCACCTTTTTGCCGCTGGCTACCAGCGAAAATCGTTTTACGCCGCGCTCATGGTTGTAGCGTGCGGCCTCGATACACTCCTTGTGGTCCACAAGGTCGTATATTTCGCATTTGGCGTTATGATGTGCCGACTGGGCACACCATTTGCAGTTCTCGGAACAACGGCCCGAACGGGCGTTTATGATTGAGCAGGGCTCGAACTCAGCCGGGCACATGGAGGCTGTAATCTCGGCGGCTGCCTCGCGCAGTTCGCTGCTGCCGAACGACGGCAGGGCGTATGCCTCGTCGTCGGTCAGCAGTTGTCCTGCAAGTACTTTTTCTTTTAGAGTATGTATGTTATACATTGGTTCATGATTGATTTTCGGTGGATCAATGCTGGTAGAGGTAGCGTTTGATTGACCGTTTGGGAGTTTTTTCGAACTCCTCGTGGAATATGCGTTTGCGTGCAATCTGGCTGTACGATGGCAGTTCGGAGTTGAGTTGCTTTATGTTCTGAGCCATCAGGTCTTCTACCTGTTCGTCGGTCATGTGCTGGCTGTGTGCCAGGTCGAAGTCGGGATAAATCAGGGCCACCAGCTTGCCGTCCTCGTCGATTACAAGCGATTCAGCCACATAAGGTAGATTGTTGAGTTTCTGTTCGATTTCCTCGGGGTATATGTTTTGTCCCGAGGGTCCGAGAATCATAGTTTTGTCGCGTCCGCGTATGTATATGAAACCGTCGGAGTCGATAGAGCATATGTCGCCGGTATTCATCCAGCCGTCGTCGGCCATTACAGCTTTGGTAGCCTCGGGGTTGCGGAAATATCCTGCCATCACATTGTCGCCGCGTACCCACAGCACGCCTGGAGTTACAGAAGGGTCGGCCGAGTCGACACGGCATTCCATGCGGTCGACCACCCGTCCGCACGAGCCGGGGCGCTGTTCGTCCCAGGGAGCGTAGGCAATGAGCGGAGCACATTCGGTCATGCCGTAGCCCACGGTGAACGGAAAGCGAATGCGGCGCAGAAAGGTTTCAACATCGGGGCTAAGACCTGCGCCTCCTATTACCATCTGCTGCAACTGGCCACCGAAAGTCTGTTCGAGTTTTTCCTTGATTTTGCCCAGCAGGTGGTCGTCGACAAAGGGCACATGCATCAGCAGCTTCATCAACGGCTTGTCGAGCAGCGGGAACACTTTGGTCTTGATAATCTTTTCGATAATCAGCGGCACTGTGATAATCATTTTTGGACGGACTGTGGCAAAAGCATCCATGATTACCTTGGGCGAAGGTGTGCGGGTAAGGAAGTATATGTGGCAGCCTTTGATGAATGTGTGCAGGAAATCTGCTACCAGACCATACATGTGAGCCAATGGCAGCATACATACTATGCCGTCGCCGGGGCCGAGGAATTTCAGGTGGTCGATGCAGAACTGCAGGTTGCTCCAGAGGTTGCGCTGAGTAATCATTACACCCTTGGAGAATCCGGTAGAGCCGGAGGTGTAGTTTATCAGCATCAGGTCGTCGGGCTTGGGAATGAAATACTTGACGTCGGCCGGGGTAAAGCGCTCGGGGTAGCGGTCGCCGAACAACTGGTTCAGGGTCTTACGGGCCTCGGAAAGCGATTTGGAGCGCGAGGACAGCAGCGAGAAGTCGCTCAGCATAAGCGAGCCCTCCAGTGATGCCATCGAGTCCGGGTCGAGGTTTTCCCATATGGCACTGTCGACAAACAGCAACTTGGCCTCGGAGTGTGTGACCAGATGCTGTACGTTGTCGGGCTTGAAATCGTGCAGAATGGGCACTGCCACAGCACCGTAGGTAAGAGTCGCTATCAGGGCGATAGCCCATTGCGATGAATTTTTGCCGCAGAGGGCAATTTTGTCGCCATGCTTTATTCCGGCATGCTCATAAAGCAGATGCAGTTTCGCCACCTTGCGGGCGACATCGCGGTATTGGAACGAAACACCTTGGAAATCAGTGAGCGCCAGATGCTCCCAATTGCCGGCTATCGAAGCCTCGAGGTATTTGTTGATAGAGTTCTGATTTGTCATGTAGGGTATTAAATATGAATGGAGAGAGTGAATTTGGGATGCAAACTTAATAAAAAAAATCCAAAAATGGGTATAAAGGTTCACTGAAAATAATCGAAATCAAAATAATGTTGTTAAATTTGCAGTAATATATATTTTGTTATAAAGCATTTGGAATGAAACTGTACAACTCAATTACTGCTGTGGCAGCTGCATTGCTGCTCGGCTGCGGGGTGGCTATGGCCGATACCTCCGAAAAATATAAAGTAATAGTACCTGTAGGAGCCGACCAGCAGGGCGACACGCTGTATCTGATTAATTACGACACCGCACAGCACATTGATTCGGCTCTGATGATAGGCGAGAGAGTGGACTTCAACGGTGTGATAAGCGAGCCTGTGCCCGCCGGACTGCTGGTGAAAGGCGACCGTCGTCCCTGCGCGCAGTTTGTGCTTGAAGGCGGCTCGATGATTTTTCGACCGCAGGATGGCAGCGTGGCCGGCTCGATGCTCAACGACCGCTTCAGCGAACTGCAGCAGATACAGGCCGAACTTGTCATGGAATTCAAGTCGGCTCGGTCCGAGGCGCAGCAGCAGGCCATATACGACCGGTTCGGGCAGGTTATGGTCAATGCCATGAACGAGAATATCGACAATCCTCTGGGCTATTTCTGCTTCTTTGAGGCCCAGCAGTTCATGGAGCCGGAGCAGCTGCTCAAGACTGTAAGCGACAATCCACGCCTCGGTTCATATAAGCGTGTGGCCAAAGCGGCTCAGGCGGTAACCAACCGACTGGCAACTCAGCCCGGCAATAAGTACCGTGACTTTGCCGTGACTTATCAGGGTAAGACTAAGCGTCTGAGCGACTATGTAGGCAAAGGCAAGTATGTGTTGGTTGATTTCTGGGCCAGCTGGTGCGGCCCTTGCCGCCGTCAGTTGCCTGTGCTGAAAGAAATTTATCAGCAGTACAAAGACAAAGGCCTCGATGTGGTTGGAGTAGCCGTATGGGATGACCCCGAGGATACAAAGGAAGCTATCGCTGAGGAAGGTCTTGCATGGGACACCATTCTCGACGCACAGCAGATTCCTACCGACATTTACGGCATCACAGGTATTCCGTGCATAATGCTCATAGCTCCGGACGGAACCATCGTCAGCCGCGACAAGCAGGGCGACGAGCTTAAGGCTGATGTCGCTGCCGCCATGCAGAAAAAATAAGCAGTACGGCAGCCACGCCGCCGGCATCGGCGAGCCAGTCGAGTGCTTCGCCGCTGCGGTTGTCGGTAAGACATTCCTGCAGAAGCTCGTCGACGGCCCCGAAAAGAATTGCAGCCACACCCGCCACGGCCATCACTCGGCCGGCGGATGTGGCTTTTTTGCTGCGCGACAAATCGAACAGTAAGGCTACCGCCAGAGTGGCGAACATGATGAAATGTACCACCTTGTCAACTCCCGGAAACATCGGCAGTTCATCGGCTCCTGCCGGATGCGGTGCAATAGTGGCATAAAGTATGGCGGCTACAACCAGTGTGGTGGCGAGCCAGCGTGGTATCTTTGCTAAGTGGTGCTGTATGTCCATGATGATGTTGAACTAACGGGCCGTAGCGGGTGTTTTAACTACGTTATGAAATCCGCAAGATACAGATGGATATGGATATTGCTGGGTGCTGTGGCGCTGATAGCTGCAGCCGTACTGTATATGGTTCTGCCTCTGCGCAGCGCGCGAATCGACCGCAAGGCAGTGGCCGCGCAGGCAGCCACTTATTAACGCGAGTTCGGGATAAGGAACACCATAAAAAAGTTGAATCGGCAGCTTAAAAAAGTTGCCGATTCTCTTGGTAATATTACTGATATTTAGTAATTTAGAGGTACTAAACAATAAATACTGTATCATGATT
>CAJTRC010000012.1 GCA_910578365.1 uncultured Muribaculaceae bacterium | reverse complement strand
TACCCCCGCCTTGGCGTCTCTTTTGCTGAATTGCTAAAATTCATCAGTCACGTAGCTCGCTACGCTCCTTCTTCATTTATAGCAATTTAGCTAAAAGATACGCCACCGGGAATTTAACATTTATTATTAAACACCCTCTAAAAGTTATAACGGCGAAATGGCTGAAAAAGTATGCCGGAGTCAGTTAATTTCCGATATTTCGCGCATTTCGGCGTATTCAGCCCATTCGGGGTCGTTCTCGGCATAAATCTGCAGAGGCAGCAGAGGCAGCGCTGAAAGAGCCTCGTTGAGTTTTTTTGTAAAAATATTGGTGCTGAGTGTGTAGAAAACCCAATCGCGGCGTCCGGCTCCGGTGTATATGCCTGTCATTACGGCCACGGGGTCTTTGTGCAGCACTTCGTTGAGCGAGTCGGTGGCCTGCTCCATGATGGCGGAGTCGGCAGTCGACGGCATGGCGGCGTCGGGCTTTTCGTCGTAAACCCACGAAACCTCCACACGGATGCCGAAGCGCGGGTTGCTGCGGAATTTGTCGATGTCGCGGCGTCCGGTCACCATTATCAGGCGTCCGTCTTCGCTTTCGGTGGGCGATGTCCACCAGTCGCTTTCTTTAATCATGGTAAATAGTGTTAGGCTCCATTCGCGGAGAAAAATAAAAAAAATCGGGCCGGACTATAAGCCGGGTTATGTACCGGCGCTACTTTCCGCACAGGGCGGAGTTTGCTCCGGCATCCGTCATTTATCTGAGCCGTACGTTGCCGTACGGCTTTAGCGGTCTACCCCTCGGCAATGGACGAGCAATCCTTAAATGCCGGTATACTTGACCTTGCAACCCATAAGGCGTGCGGCACACCATGTCGCCATGGTGTCCGGTGGGCTCTTACCCCACCTTTTCACCCTTACCGCGGACTGTGAAGCCGTGCGGCGGTTATTTTCTGTCACGCTACTCTACCGTTGCCGATAGCTCTCCGTTAGGGAGTATGGCGCTCTGTGTTGCCCGGACTTTCCTCACACCGCCCATGACGTCGGTGAGCGACGGATTGTCCGGCCCGATATTCTGTTACATATATCCGCGTATGATGCCGCGTTTGGAGTTGCGCACGAACAGTATTATTTCGTCGCGTTCTTTGGTGGCCGGCAGTTCGGCCTCGATACGCTCTATGGCGTCGCTGACGTTCATGCTCGAAAGGTACAGGTAGCGGTAAGTGTCCTGTATTTCGCGGATTACATCGTTCGAGAAGTTGCGGCGGCGAAGTCCTATTGAGTTTACGCCTGCGAATGCTATCGGCTCGCGGGCTGCTTTTACATAAGGAGGTATGTCTTTATTTACCAGCGCTCCGCCCTGAATCATCACGTGCGGGCCTATGTGGCAGAACTGGTGTACCAGCGAGCCGCCGCCTATAACTGCATAATTGTCAACCACTACTTCTCCTGCCAGCTGGGTGGCGTTGGAGATAATCACATTGTCGCCTACGATACAGTCGTGGGCCACATGCGAATATGCCATGATAAGGCAGTTGCTGCCTACCTGGGTTTTGCCGCGTGCGGCAGTACCGCGGTTCACGGTCACACACTCTCGTATGGTGGTGTTGTCGCCTATTATGGCCAGAGTGTCCTCGCCACGGAACTTAAGGTCCTGTGGGATTGCGCCGATAACGGCACCCGGAAATATTATGCAGTTTTTACCTATACGTGAACCCTCAAGAATGGTCACGTTACTGCATATACGTGTTCCTTCGCCAATCTCTACGTTCTGGTCGATGGTCACGAACGGGTCGATTACCACCGACGGAGCGATTTTGGCAGCCGGATGTATGTAAGCAAGCGGTTGTTTCATTATCTAAGTGAATTTTTGGGGGAGTATTTATTTGTTCTTGATTATCTGTGCCATGAATTCACATTCGCACACGAGCTTGTCACCCACGAAGCAGCGTCCTTTCATTACGGCCATGCCGCGGCGCATTTCGGTCATAAACGATACATGGAAAATCAGAGTGTCGCCCGGTACCACTTTCTGGCGGAACTTCACGTTGTCGATTTTCATAAAGTAGGTCGAGTAGCGCTCGGGCTCGTCGACCGAACCGAGCACCAGCAGGCCGCCGGTCTGTGCCATTGCTTCTACCAGCAGTACGCCGGGCATTACCGGCTCCTGGGGGAAGTGACCCTGAAAGAAAGGCTCGTTGGTGGTAACGTTCTTCACGCCTACGATGTAGCTGTCGGTCTTGTCGATGATTTTGTCGACCAGCAGGAAGGGGTAGCGGTGAGGTAGGTGGTGGCGTATTGCCAGGTTGTCCATCAGCGGTTCGCGGTTGGGGTCATACATCGGGGCTTGTATGTCCTGGCGCTTGATATCGTTGCGTATCTGTTTGGCTATCTTGGTGTTGATGCTGTGTCCCGGCTTGGTGGCTATGATTTTGCCTTTGAGTGGACGGCCAATGAGTGCTATGTCGCCTACGAGGTCGAGCAGCTTGTGGCGTGCGGGCTCGTTGTCGTGTTTAAGCGGGGTGGGGTTCACGTAGCCGAACTCGTTTACCTGTCGGTGCTCAGCGTTTACAAGGTCGGCTATGTGGTTGAGTTGCTCCTGCTCCATGGCCGAATCATAGATGACTATTGCGTTGTCAAGGTCGCCGCCCTTGATGAGTCCGGCATTGACCAGCGGCTCTATTTCGCGTACGAACACAAATGTGCGTGCATCGGCAATCTCGCCTGCGAATTCGTCGGTGTGTTCCATCGAGGCGTATTGGTTGTTCAGTACAGGCGAGTTGAAGTTCACTTTCACCTCGGTACTGAATTCGTCGTCGGGCAGAATCATAATCTTGCTGCCGCTCTCGGCGTCGGCAAGTTCTATTTTATGCTTTACCACATAAAATTCCTTATCGGCCTTGAGCTCGGTGCGTCCGGCTTTTTCAATCGCCTCTACGTAAGGCTTTGCGCTGCCGTCGAGAATAGGCATTTCCGGGCCATTGAGCTTAATGAGCACATTGTCGATGCCGGCTGCGTAGAGTGCTGCCATGGCATGTTCGATAGTGCTTACGGTTACATCGCCTTTGCCTAAAACGGTGCCGCGGTTGGTGGCTATTACATAGTCGGCCAGGGCATCGATTACAGGTTCGCCTTCGAGGTCGATACGTTGGAACTTATAGCCATGTCCCGCAGGAGCCTGACAGAAAGTGGCGCTGATTACGGCACCGGAGTGGAGGCCTTTGCCTTCCACGGTAAAGCTTTCGCTAAGAGTGAGCTGCTTCATTATGACGGTTTTATTTTTTGTTCTTTAATTCGCGGACATCGCTGAAAAGCTGTCCGAGGCGTTTCATATACACGGTCTGACGCCCGAATTCGCCTAAGGGCACAGCCGGATAACCCATCACGCGTGAGCCAGAGGCAACGTCGGCGGGTATACCGCTCTGAGCGCCGATTGACACCTGATCGCCTACGGTGATATGTCCGGCAAAACCCACCTGGCCGCCTACCATGCAGTTGGAGCCTATACGGGTGCTGCCGGCTATGCCTGCCTGTGCGGCCATTACGGTGTCATGGCCTATTTCAACGTTGTGGGCCACCTGGATAAGGTTGTCGAGTTTGACACCATGCTGCACGCGGGTTGAGCCCATCACGGCACGGTCCACGGTGGTATTGGCACCGATTTCCACATCGTCGTCGATGTGCACGTTGCCCATCTGCGGAATTTTGCTGTATGTGCCGTCGGGGTTCGGTGCAAAGCCGAATCCATCGGCGCCGATTACCGCCCCTGAGTGGATAATGCAGCGTTTGCCCACATGGCACGAATGGTATATGCGGGCGCCGGCATAGATTATGGTGTCATCGCCTATCACACAGCCGCGGCCTATGTATGCCTGCGGATATATCTTTACATTCTTGCCCAGGGTAACGTTCTCGCCTATATATGCGAACGCGCCTACATACGCACCCTCGGGCAGTGTCAGGTCGGGTGCTATATAGGAGGGCGATTCTACGCCTACAGGCTGCGGATTCACTACACGGTCGACTATGGTAAGCAAAGCCGACAGGGTGGCATAAGGATCGTCGACACGGATGAGAGTGGCCTTGACGGAATGCTCGGCCTTGAAATTCTTCTTCACCAGTACGACCGAGGCCTCGGTTTCGTACAGATAATGGGTATATTTGGGATTAGACAGGAAACTGAGAGCTCCGGGACGTCCTTCGTCGATTTTGCAGAACGAATCGACTTCGACAGCTCCGTTGCCCTCCACAACGCCTCCTACCTGAGAGGCTATAAAATCAGCAGAAAATTTCATGTCTGTTATTACAAGCGTGATAGTGATTGAATTATTATAACGGCGTCTATTACCGATACAATGCTGTCTGACAATGTACTACAGCACTGTAGCGGGAATTGGACACCGATTATGGCTTATTCAAGGTGCAAAGTTCGCAAAAAAAATCGGAATTACCGCCGTTTATCTCAAAAATCTATAACTGAAAGGAAATAGTCAGGGGAAATTGTCGGAAGCCGAATTGGCTGTATGTAGCCCGAGATGTAAACGGATGCTAAATGTTAACAAATTGATTTAACAAATTTAGTTAATTTCTGAGGATTTTGTTAACTTTGTGTCATTGAAACCGAAAGCATGAATTATATGAATCTCCTCATATCAATCATTACTGCCGCTGCAGCCTTGGTATCTCCGGCATTGGCGAATGCCGAACCCGAAGCCCTGCCTAATCCGGTGATGGAAGACGCCATACAGGCTTGGGAACGCATGGCAAAAGGCAACGACATAGTAGAATATGCCAAAAACTTTGTCGGCAGACCTTACCGCAGCGGTTCAAAAGGCCCTAAAGCCTTCGACTGTTCGGGATTCACCAGCTACGTATTCCGTAATTTCGACCTCCGATTAGGCGCCAGCAGCCGCGATCAATACCGCCAGGGCATAGAAGTGGAGAAAACCCAACTCCAGCCAGGCGACCTGCTTTTCTTCAGCGGCTCGCGCAAAAGCGGCAGAGTAGGACACGTGGGCATTGTCACCGAAGTCAATTCCGACGGCAGTGTCAACTTTATCCATGCGGCCCGCAAAGGCGGCATACGCTTCGACCGCTACCCCGACGGCGGATACTACTCCAGCCGATACATAGGCGCCCGGCGAGTGCATTAAGATGCTGATTAAAAATCAGGATGCGTTTTTTATGCGGTATTTTTTGCGTTTTCATAAAAATAATTCAACAAATTCTTGCATTTATTGTATTAGATTTATTAACTTCGCAGCGTGTTTAGCAGGCACACTCACTCTCCTCGCATATTGACACAAACATTCTATTCTTATGGTATACAAATTCAGACTTTTATCCGACGAAGTAAATAATTTTAAACGCGAAATTACAATCGACGCCAGCGCTACATTCCAGGACCTTAAGAACGCAATCTGCGACTCTACAGGTTATGACAAGAACCAGCTTTGCTCTTTTTTTATCTGCGACGACAACTGGGAAAAAGAGAAAGAGATAACTCTCGAAGACATGGGCGCCGACTCGTCGGAAGACTTCTGGCTGATGGAAGATACTGTGCTTGAAGACATGATTGAGGACGAAGGCCAAAAACTACTCTTTGTATTTGACTACCTCACCGAACGGGCCTTCTTTATGGAAATGGCCGAGTATGTGCCCGGACGCAATCTCAAAGACCCCGTATGCTCGCTTTCGCTGGGCCAGCCTCCTGTGCAGATTCTTGACATGGACCTCGATGAACTCGATGCCAAGACCGATGCAAAGGCCGCTGCAAACGCAGCTGCCCTGTCGGTCGACGATTTCGACGATGACGAGGCTTTTGCCGATGACCAGTACGACCTCGAAGACCTCGACAGCGCAGGCTTCGACGAAATGAAGTTCTGACCTCTCTACGACATACTTATAGCTTACGGGTTCCGCATCATTTAAGAGATGCGGAACCCGTACTGTTTACAAGTGCAGATATAGCCTTAGCGTTTCTACGTAATCTTCAAATGTCTCGCGCCCTTCAGTTGTGATGGAACATACTGTCCGCGGGCGTTTCCCCGACAAGCCTTTCTCCACGGAGATATATCCGGCCATTGAAAGTTTATCGAGCTGCACACTGAGGTTTCCGGCGGTAGATTCGGTTTTCTCTTTGAGATAAACGAAATCTGCTTCCTCGACATTCATCAGAATTGACATTACCGCAAGCCGGAGTTGCGAGTGCAGAAGCGGATTAAGCTCTTTCATTTCTCCTTGTGGGCTTTGTAATTAAGTATATGACCGGGAACAATCATCATGGCTATGTATGCAACAATGAAAAGGGGCATAAACCACGGTGTATGCAGCATAACACGGCCTGCTATACAACAGATGGTGAATATGCCTGCGCAGAGTCCGACTGCGCCTCCTGCCACCAGCACCTTCTCCTTGATTACAATTCCCTGTGCAATTTCTGCAAACGGCACTATAACCAGCGCAAATACAGACAATATAGACCATGTGTTGATACCTTTTATCAGCATAAAGCCAAGACACATCAGTGCCGATATTATTGCACTATATCCGACGGTTGACCAGATACGCGAAGTAAGGGTATCCGAGTATGTCTTCACTCCATTTTTCAGCTGCTGTTTATTGGAAATTATAGGGGTGCCGATGCCTCCGATTATCCATATAAGGAACCACAGCCATTTCCAGGCCGGATTGTGAGTCGTGGCAAGCAATATCCATATAAGCGCTGCTACAGCAACTGTAGCGTAGCCCCATAGCAGCAGAATATTGCCGTCGCCTATATAGCGCTGCTTTGTGCGGGCAATCATCGAAGTAATCACTTCGAGGCTCTCTTTTTCTGTAAGTTTCCTGTCTTCCATAAATGCCGAATTTTTAGGGTTATACTTTGGTTTATTTTATAAACCATTTGGCTTTGAAAAAAGAGCGGTCGCGCGATTCCGCTCTGTGTTCGGTTGCAAAGGTAATAAAGTTTATATTATAAACCAAATTTTTTAAGAGAAAAATTTAAAGTAAGCGCCGTGGCAGTCATTACCGACAGCCACGGCGCTTATATGGTAGGATAATCAATTAAGCTTTTTTGTAGTACTCCATTTCGGCGGGAGTAACCTTGGCGATGAAGTCGGCATGCTTGCAGATTTCGGCTTCGACAAGGTTTGCATACACATGTAGCGAAGCGGTGAAGCTGTCGTTGCGGTTGGCGTCGTCGAGCAGCAGATAGCACATAACAATATCGCCGGCCATTTCCACAAGGCGACGTGCCATGAAGTCGGAGTATGCCGAATCGTTTGTAGTGGTAACCTTTTCTACAGCGGTGACATACATTTGAGTCATCTTTACCAGACGGTCTTTCACAGCCTGCAGTTCAGGTTTAACTTCACGGGCGGCATAGTTCTCGATAAGAGTCTTGTAAGTGCCGGTGGTGACGTGGCGTATAGCTGCTACAACCTGCAATTGGGTGGTACCTTCGTAGATAGAGGTGATGCGGGCGTCGCGGTAGATGCGTTCGCAGGCATAGTCCTTCATGAAGCCGGAACCGCCGTGAATCTGTATGCAGTCGTATGCGTTCTGGTTGCAGTATTCGCTCGAAAGGCCTTTTGCCAGCGGGGTGAGGGCGTCGGCGAGCTTGCTGTAGTGCTTCATTTCGGCACGCTCCTCGGGATTGAGGCTGCGTTCGCGGAGAATGTCTTCGTAAACCTTGTACATGTCCACGTAGCGGGCGCATTCATAGAGGAGAGTGCGTGATGCGTCGAGCTTGGCTTTCATTACAGCCAGCATTTCGCTTACTGCCGGGAACTCTATGATGGATTTGCCGAACTGGCGGCGTTCCTTGGCGTATGCAAGTGCTTCGCGGTAGGCGATTTCGCTTACGCCCACACTCTGTGCGGCGATGCCCAGGCGGGCACCATTCATCAGAGCCATCACATATTTGATAAGACCCATACGGCGGTTGCCGCAGAGTTCGGCTTTGGCGTTTTTGTAGGTGAGTTCGCAAGTGGGCGAGCCTTTGATACCCATTTTGTTTTCGATGCGGCGAACATCAACACCGCCGTTGCGCTTGTCGTAGATGAACATCGACAGGCCGCGACCGTCGCGTGTGCCTTCTTCCGAACGGGCCAGAACAAGGTGAATGTCGCTGTCGCCGTTGGTGATGAAGCGTTTAACACCGTTGAGTACCCAGGTGCCGTCGGGCTGTTCGGTAGCGCGGAGCATTACCGACTGCAGGTCGGAGCCGGCATCGGGCTCGGTGAGGTCCATACTCATGGTTTCGCCTGCACACACGCGGGGGATGTAGCGTTCGCGCTGGTCGTCGTTGCCGAATTCATAGAGAGTTTCGGCGCAGTCCTGCAAACCCCAGAGGTTTTCGAAACCGGTGTCGGCACGGCTTACAATGTCGGCGGCCATGATGTAGGGGGTAATGGGGAAGTTCAGACCTCCGAAGCGGCGGGGCATAGCCATGCCCATCAGACCGGCTTTGCGGCATGCATCGAGGTTGCGCTGGGTGCCGTCGGCATAAATCACGCGGTTGTTTTCAACTCGCGGACCCTGGTGGTCGACGTCCTCGGCGTTCTCGGCAATGGTTGTGCCGCAGATTTCACCCACTACTTCAAGTACTTTGTCGTAGTTGTCCATGGCGTCCTCAAAGTTCTGGGGAGCATAGTCGAATTCGTTGGCCTGGGTGTAGTTGCGTTCTTTCAGAGCCACAATCTTTTCCATGAGCGGGTGGCTCAGGTGGTGTTTCAGATCGGGATTGTCGGTATAAAAATTAGCCATGACTTTGGGCGGAATTACTTGGAGTTTTTCTTGTAATACTTAATGAGTTTGGGCACAACTTCCTCAATGTCGCCGGTGATTACATAGTCGGCGATGGTGTTGATGGGGGCATCTGGGTCGTTGTTAACCGAAATGATAATCGAACTCTCCTGCATGCCGGCAATGTGCTGAATCTGACCGGAGATGCCACAGGCAATGTAGAGCTTGGGGCGTACAGTCACACCGGTCTGGCCAATCTGGCGGTCATGCTCTATGAAGCCGGCGTCGACAGCGGCGCGCGATGCACCTACTTCGGCACCGAGGGTGTTGGCAAGATCGAAGAGCAGCTGGAAGTTTTCCTTGCTGCCTACGCCATAGCCGCCGGCAACGATGATGGGCGAGTTCTTGATGTTTACTTTAGATTTTTCGATGTGGCGGTCGATGATTTCAACGGCGAAGTCGGTGTCGGACACATACTTCTTGGCGTCGAGTTCTACCACCTGGCCTTTGTGGTCGGGGTTGAATACTTCTTTTTTCATCACACCTTCGCGCACAGTTGCCATCTGGGGGCGACATTCGGGGTTCACGATGGTTGCCACGATGTTGCCGCCGAATGCCGGACGAATCTGGTAGAGGAGGTTCTGGTATTCCTTGCCGCTCTTGGGGTCGGTGTGGTTGCCGATTTCGAGCTGAGTGCAGTCGGCGGTCAGACCGCTGTGGAGAGCCGAAGATACACGGGGGCCGAGGTCACGACCGATGCATGTGGCTCCCATCAGGCAGATTTGTGGCTTGATTTCCTTGAAGAGGTTAATCAGTATGGCTGCATGTGGGTTGGATGTATAGGGGAAGAGGCGTTTGTCGGCCACTTTGTAAACAACGTCGGCGCCGAAGGGAAAAATCTGATTTTCCACGCCGTCGAGTTTGTCGCCTATAACCAGTGCTTCGAGTTTTACTCCTAAGGTATCGGCGAGCTGGCGTCCCTTTGTGAGGAGTTCAAGGCTCACATCGGCAATCTTGCCTTCGTCGAATTCGCAATATACTATGAGATTGTTGTTGTCTGCTGCCATTGTGTTTAGCCTATGGTGTGGTTTGTGATGAGTTCTTTGATGAGGTTCTCGATCTGCTCGTCGTTGTTTTCCAGACGCAAGCTTTCTTTGGCGGTGAACACAACGTTTTCAACGTTTTTCACCTTTGTGGGCGAGCCGGGCATGCCTACCTGTTCGGGGTCTGCTTCTACAAATGCGGCACCCCATTCTTTAAGTTGCAAATAGGGACGTGCTTCGACAAAGGCTTTCTGCTCGTCGGAGAGCTTTGCTACTTCGCTGGGTGAAACTGCATATTTGTATTTCATCAGACGTTTTGCGTTGCGGGGACGGCATTCTGCTGCCGAGCCGTTTACAGTCACTACGCAGGGGAGGGGTGCCTTGACGGTTTCGACGCCGTTTTCCAAGCGGCGCTTTACGGTTACGTGTCCGTCGGCAAGGTCGAGAATTTCTTCGGCGTAGGTTACCTGAGGCAGACCAAGCTTTTCGGCAATCTGGGGTCCTACCTGAGCGGTGTCGCCGTCGATGGCCTGGCGACCGCCGAGTATTATGTCGTAGTTGCTGATTTTCTTTACGGCCTGAGCCAGCGAGTAGCTGGTGGCAAGGGTGTCGGCTCCACCAAGTACGCGGTCGGTGAGAACTATGCCTGTGTCGGCGCCGCGGTAGATAGCCTCGCGGATAATCTCGGCTGCGCGCGGAAGTCCCATGGTAAGGAGTGTTACGGTCGAGTCGGGGTTGGCGTCTTTCAGGCGCAGTGCCTGCTCGAGAGCGTTAAGGTCTTCAGGGTTAAAGATAGCCGGAAGGACGGCGCGGTTGATGGTGCCGTCTTCCTTCATCGCATCTTTGCCTACGTTGCGGGTGTCGGGCACCTGCTTGGCAAGCACAATGATGTTTAAACTCATGTCGAATCTATTTAATGATTAGTTAATTCAAATCGATATGCACACCACAAGGCGCTTGTTTTAAGCGCCTGTGATGCATTTAAGGCTGCAAATTTACGAAAATGATGGCTTTATTCAAAATTTTTAAGTTCTAAATGCCTGATTGAGATGTTAAACATTGTAATCATAGCTCGAACCGTCGAAACAATGGGTGCAGATACGGCACTTAGGCAGACCTATGGATCGCACCACTGTTTCGATGGGCGCGAATTGCAGGCTATCGAGTTTAAGCTCTTTGCGAATTTCTTCTACAAGTGCTTTGTATTCAGGGGTTCCTGTGGTGGCGTAGCGTTGCAGTAGCTCGGCCGACGGTTCCCAGTCGGCAGTTGCGGGGTCTGCGGGGTCATGGCCTTCAAGACGAGCTATCACGCGGCGTGCTATCAGTTCCATGGGCGACTTCGACGAGGTGAAGTTAATGAATCGGCATGGATATATCAGCGGCGGGCAACTGATGCGTATATGCACTTCTTTGGCTCCGGCTTCGCGCAGGTCCGACACATTGTCGCGCAACTGGGTGCCGCGCACTATGGAGTCGTCGCAGAACATCACCTTGTTGCCTTTGATTAGCGAGGGGTTGGGTATCAGTTTCATCTTGGCCACCAGCTCGCGCCGGCTCTGTGTGCCGGGGGTGAAGCTGCGGGGCCAGGTGGGGGTATATTTTACTATACCGCGCTTGAATGGCTTGCCTATGCCGGCGGCGTAGCCAAGTGCCATACAGGTGCCGGAGTCGGGTATGGGCGCTACAAAGTCGATGTCGGTCTTGTCGTCGCGACCCATTTCCAGGCCGGTGTCGTAGCGCATTGCGTCGACGTTGCGTCCCTCGTAGTCGCAGGGCGGATAGCCGTAGTATGTCCACAGGAAGGCACATACCTGCTGGTGTTCGCCGGGTTTGCGCAGCACTTCCTCGCTGTCGGCTTTTATCAGTACCACTTCGCCGGGGCCGAGGTCGCGCTCGTAGTGGTAGCCGAGGTTGGGGAATGCGCATGACTCGCTGCTCACAGCCATGGCGTCGCCTTTGCGCGCCAGCAACACCGGGGTTCGTCCCAGGGCATCGCGTGCGGCTATAATGCCGTCAGGGGTGAGCAGCAGCATTGAGCATGAGCCTTTTACGTTGCGATACACGTTTTCGATTCCGTCGACATAGGTGGCGCCTTCGCTTATCAGCGCGCCTACCAGTTCGGTGGGATTGAGAGCTGCAGTACCGTGTTCGCAGAAGTGTATGCCGCGTTTGAGCAGGCGCTGTTCAATCTCGTTTGTATTGTTGATTTTGGCTACTGTCACCAGTGCGAATTTGCCCAGATGACAGTTTATGATAATAGGCTGGGCGTCGGTATCAGAAATCACGCCTATGCCTGTGTTGCCGTGGAAATCCTTGAGATCGTCCTCGAATTTCGTACGGAAATAATTGTTTTCCAGACTATGAATCTGACGGGTGAAACATCCGTCAGCATCGATAAAGGCCATGCCGGCGCGGCGTGTGCCCAGATGCGAGTTGTAGTCGGTGCCGTAGAAGACTTCGTCAACGCAACTGCGTCGGGCAGCTACTCCATAAAAACCTCCCATAAGTTCTTTTACCTTTGAATTTGAAAACCGTTACCGGCACATTTTTTCTTTGCCGATAACGGTTCGGGGTTGTATTCTTTTATTTTTTGTGTTGCTCAATCCAGTTGCGTGCGTTCACGAAGGCGTCAATCCACACGGTTACGTCGTCGTTGCGTCGAGCGCGCGGATAATAGGCACACTGCCAGGGGAATATGGCGCGTTCGAGGTGCGGCATCATGGCCAGGTGACGGCCGTCGTCGCTTACCAGGCCGGCCACAGCGGCTTTCGAGCCGTTGGGGTTGCCGGGATATTCCTTGTAGTTGTATCGGGCTACCACGTTATATTCCTTCATGTTGGCGGGGAGCATAAAGCGTCCTTCGCCGTGGGCCACCCAGATACCGGTCTTGACTCCGGACAGCGAGCCGAGCATCACCGAATTGTTTTGGGGTATGGCGACACTCACGAACTGCGATTCGAACTTATGCGATATGTTGTGTTCCATCTTCACGCCGCGTCCTTCGCCATAGCCCAGCAGGCCCAGTTCAATCATCAGCTGGCAGCCGTTGCAGATACCCAGCGAGAGGGTGTCGGAGCGTTTGTAGAAGTTCTCGAGGGCACGTTTGGCGTTTTCGTTCCACAGAAAGCCGCTGGCCCAGCCTTTGGCGGAGCCGAGTACGTCGGAGTTCGAGAAACCGCCGCAGAACACTATCATATTCACATCCTCGAGAGTTTCGCGGCCTGTCATAAGGTCGGTCATGTGTACGTCTTTGACATCGAAGCCGGCCAGATAGAGCGAATATGCCATCTCGCGGTCGCCGTTCACGCCCTTTTCGCGAATGATTGCCGCGCGTACGCCGCTACGTTCCTTGCGGTCGAAACTGAGTCCGCGCGATTCGAGCGAGCCCTTGAAACCGCCGGGGAGGGCATATTTGAGCGGCTGGCGCGAGTAGTTCTCGAAGCGCAGGCGCGCACATTCTTCGCCGCTCTGTATCGAGTCGAGCATATACGAGGGCTTGAACCATACGTCGCGCAGGAAGTCAATTCCGAGCAGACGCTCGCTTTCGCCGTGGGTGAGCATGATTACGCGCTCTTCGCACGGAGTGGCCACGGGCCAGTAGCGCAGGCCGCTGTCGTCGAGCAGTTTCTCCACGCTGTCTTTCTTGGCGTCCTCTACCTGAATGAGCAGAGCGGGGTTCTCGGCAAAGAGTATCTTCAGCAGGTCGTTCTCGCCGTGCATGGCAAAGCCGTCGGTGTAGAGCTTGAGGCCGCCCTTGGTATTGGCGAAGCACATTTCGAGCAGAGCGGTAATCATACCGCCGGCGCTTACGTCGTGCATAGCGGCGAGCTTACGTCCGCGCACCAATTTCTGTACGGTATTGAATGCCTTGGCGAAGTATTCGGCTGACTCCACTGCCGGAACATCGGCGCCGACCTTGCCCAGAGTCTGATAGAGTGCCGAGCCGCCCAGACACAGGGGGCTGCCTGAGAAGTCGATATAATAGACTGTCGACGGACGGTTCACGGCCACAGGCGATACTGTGCGGCGGATGTCGCGTACCTGTCCGGCGGCCGATATGATTACGGTACCGGGGGCATACACTGCCTTGTCGCCGTATTTCTGGGTCATGGACAGCGAGTCCTTGCCGGTGGGGATGTTTATGCCCAGAGCGCAGGTGAAATCGCTGCAGGCCTGTACGGCGCTGTATAGCGCGGCGTCCTCGCCCTGATTTTTGCAAGGCCACATCCAGTTGGCGCTGAGGCTGATGCTCTTGAGGCCCTGTTCGAGGTCCGCGCCTACGATATTGGTGAGCGATTCGGCCACAGCCAGTACCGAACCGGCCGCGGGGTTGGCCAGAGCGGCCTGCGGAGCGTGTCCGATTGAGGTGGCGATGCCGGCGTGTCCACGGTAGTCGAGGGCTACAACGCCGCAGTCGCTCAGCGGCAGCTGTATTTCGCCCTGGCATTGCTGGCGGGCAATCTTGCCTGTAACCGAGCGGTCGACCTTGTTGGTGAGCCAGTCTTTGCAGGCTACAGCCTCGAGCGAGAGTACGTTGGTGAGGTACTGGTCGAGATTGGCCTCGTCGGTGTCGGCGTTGCTGTATGTACGTTCTACGGTAACATCGTTCATCACAGTCTTGGGCGAGTTGCCGAACATGTCGTCCATGGCCAGGTCGATGGGTTTGTTGCCGTCGCTGCCGTTGAATACAAAGCGGTGGTCGCCGGTGGTTTCGCCCACTACATAGAGCGGGGCGCGCTCGCGCTGAGCTATGGCTTCGACGTAGGGTATTTTGTCGGCGTCAATCACCATGCCCATGCGTTCCTGGCTTTCGTTGCCTATGATTTCCTTTGCCGAGAGGGTGGGGTCGCCTACAGGCAGGGCATCGATGTTGATTTCGCCGCCTGTGGCTTCCACGAGTTCGCTAAGGGCGTTCAGGTGTCCGCCTGCGCCGTGGTCGTGTATCGATACTATTGGGTTGTTTTCGCTTTCGGCCAGAGCGCGGATAACGTTCGACACGCGCTTCTGCATTTCGGGGTTGGCACGCTGTACGGCATTGAGCTCGATGCCGCTGGCGTACTGTCCGGTAGCTACCGACGATACAGCGCCGCCACCCATGCCAATGCGGTAGTTGTCGCCACCGCTCAGCACCACCTTCTGACCTGCTGTCGGGGTGCCCTTGATGGCATCCTTGCGGTCGGCGTAGCCTACGCCGCCGGCAAGCATTATCACTTTGTCGTAGGCGTACATGCGGTCGTTTTCCTGATGCTCGAAAGTAAGTACCGAACCGCAGATAAGCGGCTGGCCGAACTTGTTGCCGAAGTCGCTGGCGCCGTTCGAGGCCTTGATGAGGATTTCGGCCGGAGTCTGGTAAAGCCATACTCGCGGATTCATCATCAGCTCCCACGGACGCTGTTCGCCCAGACGTGGATAAGCGGTCATATATACTGCTGTGCCGGCTATGGGCAGCGAGGCTTTGCCGCCGCCGAGGCGGTCGCGGATTTCACCGCCGGTGCCTGTAGCAGCGCCGTTGAAGGGTTCTACGGTGGTGGGGAAGTTGTGGGTTTCGGCCTTGAGAGAGATTACGGTGTTGATTTCGCGTTCGGTGAAGAAGTCGGGTCGGTCGGGGTTCTGGGGATAGAACTGCTGAATTTTCGGACCCTTTACAAAGGCCACATTATCCTTATAGGCCGATACGAGGCCGTTGGGGTTCACTTTCGAGGTCTTTTTGATAAGGCCGAAGAGCGACGATGGTTTCTCTATGCCGTCGATAACGAAAGTGCCGTTGAATATTTTGTGGCGGCAGTGTTCGGAGTTTACCTGCGAGAAGCCGAAAACTTCGCTGTCGGTGAGCGGACGGCCAAGTTTTTCAGCGAGTTCGCGCAGATACTGCTCTTCGTCGGCGCTCAGTGCGAGGCCTTCGCTGCGGTTGTATTCGCTGATGTCGGAAATATAAACGATAGGTTCAGGTTTGCGGTCGGTGCTGAATACCTTCTGGTCGAGGTTCTGATACACGTGCTGGAGCATGGGGTCAAACGCCGGAGTTTCCGACTCGCTGCGTGTGAACTCTTCGATGCGTGATATGCCTTCGAGGCCCATGTTGCGTGTGATTTCAACAGCGTTGGTACTCCAGGGAGTGAGCATTTCCTTGCGGGGGCCCACATATGTACCTTTCACAGACTTGGCGCTGAGTCGGCGTGCTCCGCCGAGCAACCACGACAGTTTCTTGTCGTCATCGTTTGTCAGCTCGCAGTCGCTGCCTACGGCATAGACGGTAGAGCTGCCTTTTTTGAAGAATACAACCATAAATATATAAGGGGGTTAGTGATTTTACATTTATTATTATACAGCCTCTAAAACTCGCTGGTGAAGTGGAAGCGGATTTTGGGGAAGTCGTTCTGAGCCATCTGCAGCACATAGTTCGAGTCGGCGAGGAACACATCACGGCCTTCGCGGTCGATAGCCATAAACTGATGTTTGCGTCGTTTGAAGGCTGCCAGAGCCTCGTTGTCGTCGCTCTCAATCCAGCAGGCCTTGTACAATGATATTGGCTCCCAGCGGCACTGTGCGCCGTACTCGTGCAGAAGGCGGTACTGTATTACCTCGAACTGCAACTGGCCTACGGTGCCTATGAGTTTGCGACCGTTGAACTGGTTGACGAACAGCTGTGCCACACCTTCGTCCATAAGCTGTTGTATGCCCTTCTCGAGCTGCTTCGACTTCATTGGGTCGGTGTTCTCGATGTACTTGAACATCTCGGGCGAGAAGCTGGGCAGCCCCTTGAAATGCAGTTCAGGGCCATCGGTGAGGGTATCGCCGATTTTGAAGTTGCCGGTGTCAGGAATACCAACTATGTCGCCGGGCCAGGCCTCGTCGACAATATTCTTTTTTTGAGCCATGAAGGCAGTTGGGGCCGAGAACTTCAGGGTCTTGTCGGTGCGTATGTTGCGGTATGGCGCATTTCGCTCGAATCTGCCGCTGCACACCTTCACGAAGGCTATACAACTGCGGTGGTTGGGGTCCATGTTGGCATGGATTTTGAACACGAAACCGCTGAAACCGGGGTCTTCGGGCTTCACTTCATGTTCGAGTGCCTGCACGGGGCGGGGCGATGGCGCAATCTGTACAAAGCAGTCGAGTAGCTCCTTGACACCGAATGTGTTAAGGGCCGAGCCGAAGAATACCGGAGCGACCTTAGCCTGCAGATATGTGTCGACATCGAACTCGGGGTATACACCCTCAATAAGTTCGAGGTCCTCGCGCAGTTTGGCAGCATCGGTTTCACCTACTGCCTCGTCGATGCGCGGGTCGTTCACATCGTCGATTTCCACTCGCTCCGACACTTTCTGTTTGTCGGGGGTGAACAAATCGAGCGACTGTTCGAAAATATTGTACACGCCCTTGAATTTGGCGCCTATGTTGATAGGCCATGAAAGCGGACGCACACCTATTTTGAGTTCGGATTCCAGTTCGTCGAGGATGTCGAACGGGTCGCGACCTTCGCGGTCGAGTTTGTTTACGAAAATAATCACCGGAGTGTTGCGCATGCGGCATACCTCCATGAGCTTGCGTGTCTGCTGCTCCACACCTTTTGCCACGTCGACGACAATTATAACCGAGTCGACCGCAGTGAGTGTGCGGTAGGTATCTTCGGCAAAGTCCTGGTGGCCGGGTGTGTCGAGGATGTTTATTTTGTAGTCGCCGTAGTTGAAGCCCATCACGGATGTTGCCACCGAGATACCGCGTTGTTTTTCGATTTCCATCCAGTCGGAGGTGGCTGTCTTTTTGATTTTATTCGATTTTACGGCGCCTGCAATGTGAATGGCGCCACCGAAAAGCAGCAGCTTCTCGGTGAGAGTGGTCTTGCCGGCATCCGGGTGCGATATGATGGCGAATGTGCGCCGGCGTTGTATTTCTTCGTTCAGAGTTGCCATTGTTTTAAGTTATTCTGCTCCGGCGATTGTGCGCTGCACGCAACGTCGCAGGGCGTTCTGCCAGTGAGGAATCGTAATGCCGTATGTGGTTTTGATGCGCGATTTGTCGAGCACGCTGAATGGCGGGCGCGACACAGCCGACGGAAAGTCGGCCGATGTTATCGGAGTGACCTTGCAGCCTAAGCCGGCATACTCCATTATGGCCACCGCGAAATCGTACCACGAGCACGCTCCCTCGTTGGCAAAATGATATATGCCCGGCATCCAGCGCGAAGTCAGCACCATGGTGGCGATGGCATCGGCAAGGTCGCGGGCATAGGTGGGTGTGCCAATCTGGTCGAACACCACTTTGATTTCAGGACGTTCGCTGCCAAGGCGCAGCATAGTTTTGAGGAAGTTGCGGCCATGGGGCGAGTAAAGCCAGCCGGTGCGCACGATTATGCTTTCGGGCGACAGGCCCAGCAGGGCTGTTTCGCCACGGCGCTTGGTGTTGCCGTATTCCGACATCGGATTTACCTTGTCGCCTTCGGTGTAGGGGCGGCACGAACAGCCGTCGAACACATAGTCAGTGCTTATGTGCAGCACTTTTATGCCGAGTTCGTCGGCATGGCGTGCTATGTTGCGTATGCCGTCGACGTTAATCGAGTAGCACAAGTGCTTGTCTTCCTCGGCGCCTTCCACATCGGTATATGCGGCGCAATTGATTACATGGGTGAAATCGCCGCAACGCAGAAAGTTTTCAACTGCGGCGGCATTGGTGATGTCGAGTTCGTCGGCATCGGTATATACGGTGCAACCGGGCAGGCGTTCCTCAAGAACATCGTGTAGTTCGCGCCCGAGTTGACCCCGGCTTCCTGTTACCAGTATCTTCATAAATCAGTAAACTGCATTTTAGACTGCAAATTTACGAAATTTAAACGAAATAGTCATCATCTGTGTTATAACTTCGTAAACAAAAATCACCTGAAGCCTCCGCGGAGGCTTCAGGATAACTATAAAATTCTCATTACTTATGAAAGAAGTAGCTCTTGTAGGCACTGCCTGCCGTGTGTTTTCTGATGTACTCACTTTGTTGCTCGAACGTGATATTGCGGTGGTTGCCTTTGTCGACAACCCCGAGAAGGTTATGCTCAATGATGAGCAACTTACAGTGAGCCACCTTTATCCGGCCGATGAAAAGGCTGTAGAGGAGGCTTTACAGGGTTTTCACGATGTCGTTCTGGTGTACGACGACAATCTGATGAATGTCGACCACAATACTCTTACTCTTAAGTCGTTTGTACCCACTCTCACCGGAGCCCGCAAGTCTGGAGTCAACCGTGTGATTGTGGTTGCGGGAGCTGATTCGGAGGCATTCTTCGTAACCGAGCTAAAGCGTATCGATGATGTTGACTGGGTGTTTATCAGCACTGAAGGTGACTATGCCACCCGCACGGCCAATGAGGTCATAGAGCCTTCGTTTCACCGCGATGTGTACACTGAAGATTGAGCCGGCTATTGGCCTGTTCGAGGTTTTCGGCCTTGCCTATGTCAATCCAGTTGTATGGGGCTGAGGGCTCGAAGGCCATGAAAGTATTATTGTGGCAGTTGTCGATATAGAAATCGATTATTGAGAACTTGCACACACCGTCAAGTGTATCCCTGCGGGCTTCTTTGCTTTGCAGGGATTCGTTGTATCTGGCCAGAAGGTTGAATATTTCAGGCGACACAATATGAACGCCACCGAATGCCCGCAGGCTGCAACTGTCAAGATCGGCTCCGTCGGGACGTACTTGTCCGGTGGCCAGATTGCGCCATCCGCGCATGAGTCCGGCGCTGTCGAATGCCAGATATCGCTGTGTATGGCGTTCTTTCACCAGCAGTGTGGCTATGGCTCCGGAGGCGCAGGCCTGACTCTGCATCGCCCCGAGGTCGAAATCGGTGAGTATGTCGGCATTGTGTATCAGCACGTGCTCACTGTCGCCAAGCAGACGTCCTGCGTACAGCAGGCCGCCGCCGGTGTCGAGCAGCATGTCGGATTCGTCGCTCAGTATTATGTCGGTCCCGAAGTTGTCCTGCTGTCTGAGGTAGTCGGCAATCTGGTCGGCGAAGTGGTGTACGTTTACCACAAACTCGCGTATGCCGTATCCTTTCAGTTTTTCGATTACCCTGCCGAGCATGGGTTTACCGCCTACAGGGGCGAGAGCCTTGGGATGGAAGTCGGTCCAGGGTTTGAGGCGTGTGCCCAGACCGGCGGCGAATAACAGGGCCTTCATCAGCGTGCGCTGAAATTCTGTTCGATATCTTGTTCGCGGTGTACCAGCTCCACCTTTACGTTATGGAGGCGGTTGATGTGCTCGGCCATTTTCTGTGCGCAGTATACCGAGCGGTGCTGGCCGCCGGTGCAGCCGAACGAGACCATCAGGTTTGTGAATCCGCGCTCTTTGTATCGGGTTACCGAGGCATCTACAAGGGCATAGCAGTGGTCGAGGAAGGTAAGAACCTCGCCGTCGTCCTCAAGAAATTCTATTACCGGTCGGTCAAGGCCTGTGAAAGGCTTGTATCGCTCGTATTTGCCGGGGTTGTTCACAGCGCGGCAGTCGAACACATATCCGCCACCGTTGCCCGATGCGTCGTTGGGTATGCCTTTTTTATAGGCAAAGCTCATGACCTTTACGGAAAGGGCACGCTTTTGGAGTTCGTCGGTAAACTGTTTCATGTTTACCAGACGCATCAGTACCTCCGACAGGTACGGGTATTCGTTGTATGGCCGATCGAACAATGAGCGCAGGTTGGCTATGGCGAAAGGCACACTTTGCATAAAGTGCGGCTTCTTTTCGAAGTAGCCGCGGAAGCCATAGGCGCCAAGCACCTGCATGGTGCGGAAAAGCACAAAGTGACGCAGTGTGCCGTAGAACTGCTCTTCGTCGACATCGATATACTTGGCCAGCGACCGGCGATACACTTCTATGAGGTCGAGGCGCAGGCTGTTGGGCAGGTTTGCCTTGGCCTGCCAGAGGAATGCAGCGACATCGTAGTAGAACGGCCCCTTGCGGCCTCCCTGGAAGTCAATCATCCACGGATGTCCGCCGTATATCATTACGTTGCGCGACTGGAAGTCGCGGTACATGAATGTGTCGGAGCATGATTTCAGCAGCACCTGGCACATGGCCTGGAAATCATCTTCGAGGCGCGATTCGTCGAACTCCAGACCGGTAGCTTTCAGAAAGCAGTATTTGAAATAGTTGAGGTCCCAGAGTATTGAACGGCTGTCGAATTCCACCGCCGGATAGCATTTGCCGAAATCAAGACCACGGGCACCGGCGAACTGAAAGTCGGGCAGCAGACTTATGGTCTGGGCCAGCAGGTCGCGCTCCTCTACCGAAAACGAACGTGTCTTACGCCCTTTTTCAATGGCGTTGAACAGCAGTGTATCGCCGAGGTCCTGCTGCAGGTAAGCCATACGGTCGGGGCTCACAGCCACCACCTCCGGAACCGGCAGCCCCTGTTCACGGAAGTGATTGTCGAGGTACAGGAAGGCTTCGTTTTCTTCCTTGCATGTACCGAGCACGCCTATGAGCGTTTCGCCCGGTTTGCCGAGGCGGAAATATCGGCGATTCGAGCCGGAGCTGGGAAGTTCGGTTATCTCGGCCGGCTCGGTTCCGGCATAGTGCGTGTATAGGTCTTTCAGTGAGCTGGTGTCCATTTCGGGGGTGGGAGTAGGGGGTGATGTAGGGTGGAATTATGAATGTGATGTGAATGTGGCGGAGTATCAGTTGCCGTGTTCCGACAGGAACTTGATGCGCAGCAGACGTACTTCTTCTTCTTTGTAGTCGGGACACAGCTGTCGGTATGCCTCGTCGAGGTCGTCGGTATCGCACTCGCGGAAGTATTCGAACACTTCGTCCTGGTCTTCTTCGTCGATGTACTCGTCGAGGAAGTACGAAATGTTGATTTTGGTACCTGAGTTGACAATGGCTTCGATTTCTTCCAGCAGCTGGTCGAAGTCGAGATTGTTCGACACGGCTATTTCGCTCAGGTCGATTTTTCGGTCTATTGCCTGTATAATCTGAATTTTGAGTTTCGATTTATTGGCCACCGAGCGCACGCGCAAGTCCTCAGGACGCTCGATTTCGTTTTCCGACACGTACTGCTTTATGATTCGCACAAAGTCGGCGCCATAGCGCTGGGCTTTGCCTGCGCCTACACCGGGTACATTCTGCATTTCGTCCAGAGTAATCGGGTAGGTTGTAGCCATGGCCTCGAGCGACGGGTCCTGAAAAATTACGTAAGGGGGCAGCTGAAGGTCGTGGGCTATTTTTTTGCGCAGAGCCGACAGAATGGCAAAAAGTTCCGGGTCGGCGGCGAAAGCCGAGCCACCTTTGAGCTCTACTTCCTCATCCTCGTTGAACTCGTTGTCTTCTACGATTTTAAAAGACTTCGGACGGTCCATGAAGTCATGTCCGGCTTTAGTCAGGCGCACGACTCCGTAGTTATCTATGTCGCGTTCCATGTAGCCGGCCAGCTCGCCCTGGCGCAGTACAGTGCCCAGATAGCGGGGGTCGGTGCCTTCGGCGCAACCGAAAACTTCAAGGTCATCGAGGTGGTACGATTTAATGTCGGCGGTTGCACGGCCGATCATCACGTCCACAATCTGTTCGGCTTTAAATTTCTCTTTAACAGCCGCTACTGTTTCAAGTACGGCAAGTAAATCCTCTTTTGCTTCCACTTTCTTTTTCGTATTATGGCAGTTGTCGCAATTGTCGCATTTTTCTGCAGGGTAATCTTCTCCGAAATAATGCAGGAGTGCTTTGCGGCGGCATACCGACGACTCGGCATAGGCGGCTGTTTCAATCAGTAGCTGGCGTCCGATTTCCTGTTCGGCGGCAGGCTTTCCCTGCATGAACTTCTCGAGTTTCTGCAGGTCTTTATGAGCATAGAATGTGATACAGTGGCCTTCGCCTCCGTCGCGTCCGGCGCGTCCGGTTTCCTGATAGTAACCTTCGAGCGACTTAGGCATGTCGTGGTGAATTACAAAGCGCACATCGGGTTTGTCAATGCCCATGCCAAAGGCTATGGTGGCTACAATCACGTCCACTTTCTCCATCAGGAATGCGTCCTGATTGTCGGAGCGGGTGGCTGCGTCCATGCCGGCATGGTATGGCAGCGCGCTGATGTTGTTGACTCTGAGCAGCTCGGCCAGTTCTTCCACGCGCTTGCGGCTGAGGCAGTAGATTATGCCCGATTTGCCGGGGTTCTGCTTTATGAAGCGTATGATGTCGTGGTCGGTGTTCTTGGTCTTGGGCCTTACCTCATAGAACAGGTTAGAGCGGTTGAACGACGATTTGAACACAGCGGCATCGCTCATACCCAGGTTTTTCTGTATGTCGTGCTGCACCTTTGGGGTGGCAGTGGCGGTAAGCGCTATTACCGGGCGGCTGCCTATTTCATTGATTATAGGGCGTATGCGGCGATACTCGGGCCTGAAATCATGCCCCCATTCCGATATGCAGTGCGCCTCGTCGATGGCGTAGAACGATATTGTCACTGTTTTCAGAAACTCTATGTTCTCTTCTTTGGTCAGCGACTCCGGAGCCACGTACAGCAACTTGGTGAGGCCGTTGCTTATGTCGGCTTTCACCTGGTCGATGGCCGCACGTGTAAGCGATGAGTTCAGAAAGTGTGCCACGCTGTCGTTGGCGCTGAAGTGCCGCATGGCATCAACCTGATTCTTCATCAGTGCAATCAGCGGCGACACAACTATAGCCGTGCCCTCGCAGATTAGTGCAGGCAACTGGTAGCAAAGCGACTTGCCACCGCCGGTGGGCATAAGCACAAAGGTATCGCGACCGCTGAGCAGCGACTCGATAATGGCCTGTTGATTGCCTTTGAATGTGTCGAAACCGAAATGTTCTTTGAGCGCTTCGGTCAGTGTTGTGTTGCCTGTCATGGAATTGACTCCGTTAATTGATTGATATTCGGTATACGATTACGAAGATGTTGCGTTTGTTTGACTGATAAAATTAATGATGAATTTTGGTAGATTTGGCCAGCTGGTCGGCGACGAGCTGGCTGGTAACTGTGAACTGCTTGGTGTCGGTGCCGGGTATCTCATACATGGAGTCAATCATTACAGATTCCACTATTGAGCGCAGACCGCGGGCGCCGAGCTTGTATTTTACAGCAGTGTCGACAATCAGATCAAGGGCGTCTTCGTTGAATTTCAGCTTCACTCCGTCCATCTTGAACAGTTTTTCGTACTGTCTGGTGATGGCGTTCTTGGGCTCGGTGAGTACTCGGCGCAGGGCTTCGCGGTTCAGTGGCTCAAGATGGGTGAGAATGGGCAGTCGGCCTATGATTTCGGGTATAAGGCCGAATGATTTCAGGTCCTGGGGCTCTACGTACTGCAGATAATCGTCTTTTTTCACTCGGCGTTGCGAGCTGGTGGCGTAGCCTACAGCATGCGAGTTCAGGCGGTGTGCTATCTTCTGTTCTATGCCGTCGAAGGCACCACCGCAGATAAACAGTATGTTTTTTGTATCGACCGGAATCATGCGCTGCTCGGGGTGCTTGCGGCCCCCCTGCGGCGGCACATTCACCACTGAGCCTTCGAGCAGCTTCAGCAGGCCCTGCTGTACGCCTTCGCCGCTTACGTCGCGAGTAATCGAGGGGTTGTCGCCTTTGCGCGCAATTTTGTCGATTTCGTCGATGAACACTATGCCTCGCTCGGCCTTGGTCACATCGTAGTCGGCGGCCTGTAGCAGGCGTGTGAGCAGGCTTTCGATGTCTTCGCCCACATAGCCTGCTTGGGTCAGCACGGTGGCGTCTACTATGGTGAAGGGCACATCAAGCAGGCGGGCAATGGTTTTGGCTATCAGGGTTTTGCCTGTGCCTGTGGGGCCTACCATTATGATGTTGCTCTTTTCGATGTCGGTGTCGTCGTCGGCCTGCATCAGACGTTTGTAGTGGTTGTACACAGCCACCGACAGGTATCGTTTGGCGCTTTCCTGACCAATTACGTACTGGTCGAGGAACTCCTTGATTTGTACAGGCTTGGGCACTTCCGACAGTTTCTTGCCCAGGCTCTTTTTGCTGTTGCTTTTCTTTTCCTGCTCCATTTCTTGTATCATGCCGTTGATGACATCGATGCAGGAGTCGCAGATAAATACGCCGGGAGTGCCTCCGGGTACCAGAAACTGTACTTCGGAGGCGGCGCGGCCACAGAAACTGCAACAGTTGTTCTTCGCTTTAGGCATAATATCAGATGTTGCTGTCAGTTTTAGGGCTTTTCACGAGCACGTTGTCAATCATGCCGTATTCTTTTGCTTCGGCTGCGGTCATCCAGTAGTCGCGGTCGGAATCTTTCTCTACCTTTTCGAATGGCTGTCCGGAGTGGTTGGCGATGATGGTGTAGAGTTCCGATTTGAGTTTCTTGATTTCGCGGGCGGTGATTTCGATATCCGAAGCCTGGCCCTGAGCGCCGCCCATGGGTTGGTGAATCATCACGCGCGAGTGAGGCAGTGCATAGCGTTTGCCCTTTTCGCCGGCTACCAGCAGCACTGCGGCCATTGAGGCGGCCATACCGGTGCAGATGGTGGTTACGTCAGAGCTTACGTACTGCATGGTGTCGTAGATGCCCAAACCGGCATAAACCGAACCACCGGGCGAGTTGAGGTATATCGAGATGTCTTTGCCCGGATCGGACGAATCGAGATACAGCAACTGTGCCTGAATTACGTTGGCGGTGTAGTCGTTGACATCGGTGCCGAGGAATATGACGCGATCCATCATCAGACGCGAGAATACATCCATCTGCGCTACGTTGAGCTGGCGTTCCTCAATGATGGTGGGGCTTATATAGCTTGCCGATATCGCGGCAGAGGCCTTGGAGCTGTACTGGTCCAGGGCCAGGCCGTTCATGCCTAAATGATGAACCGCGAAATTGCGGAAATCGTTGTTGTTCATATCTATTGTTTTACCTTGTTTTAGTTATTGGAAAACGGGGGCGCTCCAAAATGCGCCGCCTTCGCTTGCTCTTGATTATTCAAAATTACATAAAAAATTCCGAATATACAACATCTGAAATTTATTTTTGATTTTTTCTATGTAATATTGCTTGTCGCCGGAATAAGTAATGGTGGCAAGGTGCGCCGTGCTGCCGCTTTTGTTTCTGCCTGTGCGGCCATAGAAAGGTGCAGGGGAACCGGCCGACGGCCGGTTCCCCTGCAGGGTATTTGGTTTGTTTCGATTATTCTGCGCTTTCTTCTGCGGCTTCTTCAGCGGCCTGGCTCTGGTGCTGTGCCATGTATGCGCGGTAGTCGTCGAGCGATACTTCTTCAACGTTCAGAGTCACGTTTTCGCGTACTACGGCAAAGAGTTTGAGGTCGCTTACTTCTTCTACGATGTGGCGGCGGTAGTTCTTGTCGGCCAGGATGTGCTTGGCGGCGTTGTCGATAGTTGCTTCGTCGGCGTTAAAGATACCGTACTGACGGAACTGCTGTTGTGCGATGAACTTGGTGCGGGCCACAATGTCGGCTTCTTCGATTTTAACGTCGAATTTGGCGGCGATGGCTTCCTTGATGAGCTGCCATGTGAGGTCGGGCAGAACTTCGTAGTACACCTTGTCCATGTCGGTGTTCGCGTCAACGTTCTCTTCGTTGGCGAGCTTGAGCCATTTTTTCAGGAATTCCTTGGGCAGGTTGAGGTTGCCGTAGGTATCCATGAGGTACTTTTTCAGTTCGAGGTTGCTGAAGTAATCGGTGGTGCTGCGGAACTGGCCGGCCAGTACGTTGCGGATAGCCTTGTCGAATTCTTCTTCGTTGTGTACTTTGTCGCGGCCGAATACGTTGTCGAAGAATTCTTGGTCGTGCTCGGCAGGTTTTACAACTATGATTTCGGCGATGGACATCTCAAAGTCGCTCTTCACTTCGACTGCCTGCTCTTTGTCGATGTTGAGCATCGAGGCGAGTTCGGCAGCGTTGCCTTCGCAGCTGTTGTAGGGGTTGAACACAACCTTGTCGTTCACCTTTTTGCCGATGAACTTGTCGGCTTCTTCCTTGCTCTTGAAGTACATGGGAGCCACAATGCCGCTGATTACCTGAATGGCGCCTTCGGCATCGTTTACAGTGCCGTCTTCGTTGAGCTGCATTATAGTACCTTTTACGAGAGCCTTTTCATCAACTTCTTCGCCGGGCACCTGTGCGCCGAAGCGCTCACGCAGGCTCTTGTCTTCGTCGGCTACCATCTGGTCGGTTACCTCGATGGCCTTGTAGGGCAGGGTCACTTCCTTGTCGAGCTTGAGGTCGATAGCCGGAGCGATACCTACTTCGTATGTGAAGGTGTAGTCCTTGTCGGTGAGGTTGATTTCCTTGATTTCCTCGGCGATTGGCTGGCCGATGATGTTGAGCTTCTGTTCTTTTATATAGTCGACAACGGCTTCGTAAACGCTGCGGTTGAGCACGTCGCTCTTTACCTGCTTGCCGAAACGCTGGCGGAGCTGTGGAAGGCTGATATGGCCCTTGCGGAAGCCGGGGATGTTATGGGTGTTGCCGATTTTGCGGAGCTCGGCATCGACTTTCGATGCATAGTCAGCTTCTTCAACCTGGGCAACTATCTTGCCGTTTACGTCGTCGATTTTTTCGAATGTAATATTCATTATCAGTGAGTTATGAAGTGTTTATATATTGTTCGAATGTATTTGGCGCTGATGAGCGCTTTTATTCGGCTGCAAATTTAGTGAATTTTTTACAAATAGCCAACATTGACGCCTGCTAATTTGCTGCATTTGCTGCAGGCTGCGACATGCCGGCAAGTGCTCTCGCACAGCGTATGCCGTCGATGGCCGCCGACACTATGCCTCCGGCATGCCCGGCTCCTTCGCCGCAAGGGAACAGGCGGGCTACACCGCAGTGCTGCAGTGTAGCGCGGTCGCGAGGCAGTTGCACGGGCGCCGATGTGCGGGTTTCGTCGCCGACCACCAGGGCATCGGAGGTGAGAAAGCCGCGGGCTTTGCGGCCGAACTGTCGGAAGCCTTCCTGCAGGCGGCATGACACTCCTGGAGGCAGAAGCTGGTCGACCCGGCGGCTTACAACGCCCGGGGCATAGCTCGAACGGGGCAGGTCGGCCGAGAGCCGGCCGTTGACAAAGTCGGTCATGCGCTGTGCCGGAGCCTGCTGGCTGTTGCCGGCGGCTTCGAAAAAGCGCTGTTCGATTTCGGCCTGAAAGTGCAGCATGCGCAGCGGATTATCGCCGGGAATATCCTCGGGCAGCACTTCCACCACCATGCCGCTATTGGCCCAGCGGGTGCCGCGGTTAGAGGGCGACATGCCGTTGACCACCAACTGGCCGGGTTCGCTGGCTGCGGGTATGATGAAGCCGCCGGGGCACATGCAGAAGCTGTACACGGCACGGTTGTCGACACGGCACAGCATGGAGTACTCGGCAGGGGGGAGATAGCGGCCTCGACCATTGGGGTTGTGGTATTGTATGCGGTCTATCAGTTCCTGCGGATGCTCAAGGCGCACGCCCACAGCTATGCCTTTGGCGTGCATCTCCACGCCGCGGCGCTGCAGCATGGTGTATACGTCACGGGCGGAATGTCCGGTGGCAAGAATCACCGGGCCGCAGAGGCGACTGCCGTCGTTGAGTACCACGCCGTCCACACCGCCGTCGGCTCCTAATATCAGGTCGTCGACACGGTGTCCGAACAGTACTTTACCGCCGTGGTTTTCGATGGTATGACGTATGTTTTTTATTACCTCGGGCAGTTTGTCTGTGCCTATGTGCGGATGCGCGTCCACAAGTATGTCGCGTGAGGCGCCGTGCCGGTGCAGTATCTGCAGCACTTTGTCCACAGGGCCACGTTTGGTGCTGCGGGTGTACAGTTTGCCGTCGGAGAAAGCTCCGGCGCCTCCCTCGCCGAAACAGTAGTTCGACTCGGGGTCGATTTGCTGAGTGCGGCTTATCGCAGCCATGTCGCGCCGGCGCGAGTCCACATCCTTGCCGCGCTCCAGCAGTATCGGACGCAGGCCCAGTTCAATCAGCTCGAGGGCGGCGAACAGTCCGGCTGGTCCGGCGCCTACCACCAGCACCTGCGGCGAGCCGGATACATCGGGGTAGCGTGGAGGCGGAGGTACCAGAGCGTCGCGAGTTTCCTCGCTGTCGAGGTGTATGTCAAGGGTAAGGTTCACGGCTATACGGCGCTGACGGGCATCAATCGAGCGTTTTATCAGGTCGGTGCGTACTAAGCGCTTTATGTCAACGCCCATTATGCGGGCGGCTTCGCGTCGGCATCGCTCGCCGTCGGCGGCTGCAGCGGGGTCGAGGCGCAGATTAACTCGTTTTATCATTTTGCAGATTGTAATTCTTTGTTATGCCTGTGCATGCTGTACCACAGGGTACCTACTGCCAGCAGGAAGGCCAGTACGTCGCTACCGGTCATTGATGCCCATACACCGGTGATTCCGAACATGGGCGGCATAATCCACAGCAGAGGCAGCAGGAATATAAGCTGGCGGGTGAGCGACAGGAATATCGATACCTTGGGTTTGCCTATCGACTGAAAAAAGTTCTGTATCACTATCTGTACACCCACTACCGGATAGCAGATGAAATATACTCTGAAGCCTTCGCGGGCTATTTCAATCATCTGGGGGTCGGTGGTGAACAGGTTCGATATGGTGTCGGGCAGAGTTTCTGTAAGAATCCAGCCGGAGGTGGTTATGCACAGGCCGCATATTATACCCTTTCGCAGAGTTTCTTTTACGCGGTTCCAGTTGTCGGCTCCGATATTGTATCCGAGTATGGGCTGCATGCCCTGGGTGACACCGAATACAATCATTACAAAAAACATGGTGGTGCGGTTTATGATGCCATAGGCTCCCACGGCCACGTTGCCCATGTCGTTTGCGGCGTATTCAAGCAGCGCTTTGTTGAGGAAAACCACCACAAGGCAGGCGCAGCAGTTCATCAGAAACGGTGACAGACCTATCGAATATATGCGCTTGAGCAGTCCGACGGTGATGAAGCCGCGGCGCCATTGAAAATGCACAAAACTCTTTTTCGACAGAAAATGTGCCAGTACCCATATCAGCGCGGCGGTCTGACCCAGGATGGTGGCCCAGGCCGCGCCGCCTATGCCCCAGTGGAGTACGAAAATGAAAATAGGGGCAAGAACCACATTTACAGCCACCGACAGCAGGGCCGAAATCATGGCCTTGCGCGGATAGCCGGTAGCGCGCATTATATTGTTCAGACCTATGAATACATACGATATCGGTGAGCCCAGCAGAATCACCTGCATGAAGCTGCGGGCATAGTCGATGGTTTCGGCTGTGGCGCCGAAGAATAATAATATAGGGTCGAGAAACAGCAGTGTCATACCTCCGAACAGCACCGAGTGCAACAGGCAGAGGCAGGTGACGGTGCTGAGTACGTCGCTTGCTTTGTCGAGGTTTTTCTGACCTAAGAATATTGAGCTGATGGTAGCGCCACCCACTGCCACAAGTGTACAGAAGCCTATCACCAGGTTCATAAGCGGAAAGGTGATGGCCAGACCGGCGATGGCCATGGCGTTTACGCCACGGCCTATGAATATACTGTCGATTATATTGTAAAGCGATGTGACCAGCGACGCTATGATGGCAGGTACGGAATACTGCAGCAGCAGTTTGCTTACCGGTTTGGTGCCGAGTTCGGTAGGTGTAGCTCCTTGTGACTGTGACATGATAATGATTGATTCGATATTGCAAAATTAACGCGTTTATTCCAACGCAGGTACGGCCGGACGGCTCACTTTTCGTCTTTGAACAACTCGTCGTTGTCGTCGAGGCGGAAATAATGGGCCAGCAGAGCAATAAAACGGCTTATCTGCTTTATCGCCTCAAGGGTGTCTTTGCCTATTTCCTTGCCCTGCAGACGCAGCATCAGCATGCCGTAGAGGGCATTGAAGCAGGTTTCGATTTCCCCGGCCTTTTGTTCTCCGGCCTTGGCGCGGAGTTCCACAATATATGGCAGGGTGTTGTAGAACTCCTTGGTGTACTCGCCGAATCTCGGGTCTTTCAGCAGAGCATCGTGCAGCTGCACAAGCTGTATCACCACATTTTTGTTGAGTTGCAGGTGACCGCTATGCTCCACGCCCTCGCGGCGCATCATGTCTATGAGCGACTCGTACCACTCGGCGAGCTGAGTCTTCTGCCCGTCGGTCAGCGAAGTCTTGTCTATGATATTTGCCTTGATTCGGTCTATGTCAAGTCCGTTGGCTCGTATCATGTCTTCAATCTGCCACATGTACAGCAGATATTCCGCGATGTTCTCTTTACGCTTCTGAGATGCTATATACATTATAATTATATGTTTTAATATTTGGCGGTTCTACATCATGTATTTATCTGCCAGGGCGCTGTATGCGGGTGTGGACTTGAACTCCGTTATCCAGTCGTTGAGCGTCCTCAGCAGTTCGCTGTCGTCCTTGCGCACAATCCATGTCTGGAACTGCGAGAACGAAATCGGCAGGCTTATATCAAGGTCGGGATAGTCGGACTTGAGTTGCCGGGCTACCGTTTCGTTAATCATGGCCCGCGGTATGCAGCCCTGATGCACCATTATTCCGAGCAGTTCTGCCGAGTATTTAGGGTCAGATTTTATTATTATGGTCTGACCGGCTTCGGCCGCCAAATGTTCAAGCCGGGATTGCAGCGACGAGCCGTCGGCAACCCACACTTCCTGCCTGTCGAGCTGGCGTGTGTTGGTAATAATGGCGGCAGAATCGGCAGGGTTTGCGCGCTGTACCAGCACTGCGCGGTCGGTGAAAATCGACTCGGTTGTGCCGAATTCTTCGCGCAGGCGTGAGGTAGCCGGCAGGTTGGCCACTACAAGGTCGAAAGTGCGGTTTTTAAGGCCTTTAAGTGCGTATTCGAGCGGCGCAAAAGGCTGAAATACCACCGGTCGGTTGTGGTCGGCGCAGATTGCGCGCAGCATTTCGTAGTCAAAGCCTGCTACAGTGTCGCCGCTGTATGCATAGGTCAGAGGTGACATTTCTATGGCTACTGCCAGAGTGTCGCCTGCCGGATGTCCGAATGTGGCTGCCACTGATGTCTGTTGCGGATGGGAGCAGCGGCTTAGCATCCACATCGCTGCCAGAACCAGAGCCAGCAGTGCTATGTACACGGGCATGTGCCCTTTGATGATTTTTGTATTCACGTGGTTCATTGCGGGCCGGATTTGGTTGTAGGGCCTACGTTGATATAACGCGCCCCCGCTGTTTTTAGTTGGCGAAATCAACCGATACTCCAAGCTGCAGGCGGCGCGGGTTCAGCGGATAGTTGACTGCCGAAAAGTAGTTGTTTCCGCCGAATATTCCCTGGTTGATGTGCGACATCATCACGTAGAAGCGGGTCTTGCTTAGCTTGAAGTTCAAATACAGGTTCATAAAGGGGTAGTTGCCCAGCTTTACTTCCTGCTGGTTGGCGAACGTGGCCGTAGCCGGCTGGTATGCGGGCGCATAGTAGCCGGTGTAGTAGTCGCAGTCTATGCCGGCCTGAACAAACAAGGTGGCTATCTTGAACTTGAAATATAAATTAGAATACACTGCAAACTGCGGCAGAGGCACTACCGCCTGGTCGGACGAGGTCTGATAGGTGAGGGCGTTATCCCAGTGCAAAGGGCCTGCATGGAGGTTTTGCCACAGCCGCAACGACAATACCTGTACGTTGGAGCTGTGCTGCATTGGAGTGAAGTCAGGCCCGAAGTAAATATGGTTCTGCAGGTTCGTCACCGAGGCCTCGAATGTGGTGCCGCTGCGGTCGTAGTCGAGGCGTCCGCCGAAGCGTACCGAGCGCTCCTTGCCGAATTTGTTCTGCCAGATGAAGTGGTTCGAGAGGTAATTGTTCATCAGATAAGGCGCTGCCTCGTTGCGGAAGGAGCCGAACGCGGTCAGGCGCAGCGAGTCGCCAAGCAGCGGGAAGCGGGTGTTGATGTCGCCTTCGATTCTGACATCGCCGGCAGCCGGCCCAATGATGCCGAACTGAGCGTTGGCGCGGTAGGTCAGAATGGAGCCTTTCTGCTTGGTCAGCTGTCCGCCCACCCACAGTAGATTCTCTGTGGCGGCCGGATTGATGCCGCTGATTCCGGCGGGGAAGGGGGTGAGGCCGAAGTCGGGATTCATACGGTCGATGGTGTCGGCGGTCTGGTTATAGCGGCGTACTTCGTGGGTGAGGTATGCGGCCAGTCCGAACTTGGCGTAACGGTGAAAGCCTTCGAGCAGTGATATGCCTAAAGTGTTTTGCAGGCTCCAATAGGTTGTGCGGTCGCGGGTAAAGTCAGGATTCAGGTAGGTATTGGCAAAGAATTCGCGTGTTTCAGTGGGCGATGTGTCGTTGAACGAGTGTCGTCCGCTGTTGAAATTCAGGCTCCATATCAGCGATGTCACCGGTATATAGGTGCGGTTTACTGTGGTGTCGTTTACCGCCTCTTCGTGCCAGTATCCTATTTTGTAGCGGTGGTTAAGAAACAGCTGGTCGCCGGCCACACGTGTGTGGGCGTCGTTCAGTCTGGTAGGTATCTGCTTGGCGTTAACTTTGTCGACACCGCCCTGTAGCTCGGCAGGGTCGGTAATCCACAGCACGTCTTCAATGCCGCCGTTCTCCTTGTTTACTGAGTTATAGTGGTAGTAGAATCCTTGAAACTCGTAGCGGTCGCCCATATAAGAGCCGGAGAAGCCCCATTCGAGGTTCTTTACCGCCTGGTTCTCATAGCTGCCTTTGGAGTAGATATAGTCGAGCAGCGCACCTACCTGTGCGCGCTTGTTGATGTTGCCCGAGAATATGGCGTTCAGGCGCTCCTGGGCATCCTGTTTGCCTCCGCCGAAGTTGTAGCTCAGCAGAGTCATGGGTATGCGGGTATTGTAAAAGCGTGTATTGGCCAGCGAAGGCAGCCAGGGCTTTAGGGCATCGCGGAAAAAGAAGTC
The DNA here is from genome assembly GCA_910578365.1 of uncultured Muribaculaceae bacterium. Classification (GTDB taxonomy): domain Bacteria; phylum Bacteroidota; class Bacteroidia; order Bacteroidales; family Muribaculaceae; genus CAG-873. Next base: position 8,723 of record CAJTRC010000012.1, on the reverse strand, counting down.
GGAAATGCCCTGCTGCTCTGCAAAAATCATGTTTTTGCCTTCTGCGCCGTAGTTGCCGGTTGTGGCGTATGCCGCCGACTGCCCCGAGGGTACGAAGCGCAGCGAGTAGTTTTCGTAAAGTGTGTCGATGGTCGACGGTTCGCGCAGGCCAAGCCGGTCGGCAAGAGTCCAGCTGTACGATGGCTCTACCACAGGCGGTTTGGCCCATATTACAGTAGCTCCGAAGACCAGAGCGGACAATATGATAAGTTTGCGTGGTTTCACACGGCAAAGTTACTAATTTTTGCCCGTACCTGCAAGTGTCAGTCAAATATCCTGGTGCTGTCGACTGCAACCGTTATGGCTTCTGTGCCTACGCTCAGACGGAACTCGCCCCGCTCCACAACCCACTTGCCGTCGGGGTTCACAAAGGCGAGCTCGCGCACCGGCAGGCTGAACTCCACCGTGATATCCTCGCCTGCTTCCAGATGGTGTTTGCTGAATGCCCGCAGGCGCCGGTTGTCGGGCGATACCGAGGCCACAAGGTCGCTGCTGTAAAGCAGCACACTCTCCTTGCCTCGTAGCTTGCCGCTGTTGCGCAGTTTCACCTTCAGGAGTATTATATCGTCGGGGCTGTAGACACTGCGATCGGTGGTGAGTCCGCTGTATTCGAAGGTGGTGTAGCTCAGGCCATGGCCGAATGACCACTGCACTTCTACCGAGGCATCGTAATTGTAAGCTCCCGCCATTGTGGGCACACACTCACCCTTTTTGTAGTCGTAGGGTATGAAAGCTCCGTGGTAACGCGGATAGCTTATGGGCATGCGGCCGCTGAAATTCTCGTCGCCTGCCAGCAGCATGGCCAGCGCATCGCCGCCGTAGTTTCCCGGCAGCATTATGTTCACTATCGCCGAGGCAAGAGGTTCGATTTCAGGAATCAGGCGCGGACGTCCTTGGTTGAGAATCAGCAGCAGAGGCTTGCCTGTGGCCGCCAGACGGCGTACAAGTTCGCGCTGGTTGGCCGACAGATGCAGGTCGTCGGTATTGCCGGGAGTTTCGCAATAACTGGTTTCGCCCACACAAGCCATAATCACGTCGGCCGATTCGGCGGCGCGGACTGCACTGTCGAAGTCGGGTTCGTTCTCGCGTCCCCAGTCGTTCCAGTCGTGCGGGGCGTAGGTTACTCCGGGAGCATATATTATGTTGTCATTGCCGAAGCGCTGCCGCATGGCCTGCAGTATGGAGTTATGCTCTTGGGCGAAATCGTCGGTGAGCTGTCCCTGCCAGGTGTATGTCCAGCCTCCGTTCAGGGCGCGCATGCTGTCGGCGTTCGGGCCGGCAATCAGAATCCTGGAGCCGTGTTTCAGCGGCAGGAGGTGGCCGTCATTTTTCAGCAGCACCATCGATTCGACGGCGGCGCGTGTGGAGTCGTCGGCAAACTCGCGGCTGCCGAACAGCGGATAGTCGTCAGCGCAGGTATCGGGCGTTTCAAAAAGGCCCAGACGCATTTTCATTCGCAGCACACGCGCGCAGGCATCGTCGATGCGGCTCATCGGCACCGCGTTTTCTTCGACGAGTTCTTTGAGCAGTGTGCAGAAGTCGGTCGAGTAGGGTTCCATGGCCATGTCGATGCCGGCGTTGATCGCCAGAGCTATGGCCTCCTTTTTATCGTGGGCCACATACTCGCGGTTCCACAGATTGTCGATGTCGGCCCAGTCGGTGACTATTACCCCGTCCCAGTTCAGCTCCTGCTTCAGCCAGCGGGTGAGGTATCGGGCGTTGGCATGGAAAGGCACTCCGTTGTTTGTGGTGCTGTTGACCATCACCGACAGTGCGCCTCCCTCGTGGATTGCCTTGCGGTATGGCTCGAAGTGCTTTTCACGCATTTCCATCTCGCCAATTGAACTGTGGGTACGGTCGCGTCCGCTTACCGGCGAGCCGTAGCCCATGAAGTGCTTGAGGCAGGCGGCGATATGAAATCGGTCGATATTCGCGGGGTCGGGGCCCTGAAGACCCTCGACGGCCGCAGTGCCCATGGCTGCATTCAGATAAGCGTCCTCGCCGAAGTTTTCGAATACCCTTGGCCACAGAGGGTTGCGGCTGAGGTCGACTGTGGGATTGAAAGTCCAGGGCACGTCGCATGCTCGGGTTTCGTACGCGGTAATCTCGGCACCGCGGCGGACAAGGGCGGAGTTGAAAGTTGCCGCCATGTTGATGTTGTGCGGCAGTATGGTGGCTCCGATGGCGTAGTTGGCTCCGTGGTTCATGTCCAGACCGTAGATGCAGGGTATGCCGGTGGCTTGTATCGAAGCCTTCTGCAGCTGCGACACAATGCAGTGCCATTGCTGCGGAGTAAGAGCGGTGTCGGCCACATTTAATACAGAGCCGACTTTATGGCGCGATATTACATCGTCGAGCCGTTCCTGCGGTATGGCCATATCGGGCCGTTCGGCAGGCTCGAACTTGCCGCCGAGCACACCCAGGGTCAGCTGGGTCATCTGGCCTATTTTTTCTTCAAGGGTCATGCGTTGCAGCAGAGCGGCGACACGCTTCTCGATATCCGTATTCCTGAGGGTATTCATATTGTAAGTTTTCTGCAAAAATAAGCAAAATGTATAAGATGCAGTTCGCGGATATTATCCTATTCTTTGCAAAATAAAACGACCGGCATCGCGCGCGATGCCGGTCGTATAAGTTTTGATGTATTATTTCAGCCAGTGGTCGAACCAGCGGAAGAAGAGCCGTTGCCACATCACTGCGTTCTGCGGTTTCAGAATCCAGTGGTTTTCGTCGGGGAATATAACCATTTCGGCCGGGATACCACGTAGCTTGGCCGCGTTAAAGGCTTCCATGCCCTGGCTGGCCAGGATTCGGTAGTCGTATTCGCCGTGGCTGACCATGATGGGAGTGTCCCACTTGTCAACAAAGCGGTGTGGCGAATTGGCGAAAGTACGCTGAGCGGCAGCGTTGTCTTTTTCCCAGTAAGCGCCGCCCATATCCCAGTTGGCGAACCACATTTCTTCGGTTTCCAGATACTGGGCCTCCATGTTGAAAATACCGGCGTGAGCCAGCAGCGCAGCAAAGCGCTTGTTATGGTTGCCGGCGAGCCAGTAAACCGAGAAACCACCATAACTTGCGCCGCTTGCACCTATTTTGGCAGCGTTCACGTAGGGCTTTTCTTTCATATAGTCGACAGCAGCCAGATAGTCTTCCATGTTCTGTCCGGGATAGTCTTTCGAAATCTGGGCGTTCCATTCAGTGCCGAAGCCGGGCAGACCGCGGCGGTTGGGGGCAATTACGATATAGCCGTGCGAAGCCATCAGAGCGAAATTCCAGCGGTAGCTCCAGAACTGGCTTACAGCCTGCTGTGGGCCTCCCTGACAGTAAAGTAAGGCGGGGTACTGCTTGTCGGCGTTGAAATTCGGGGGCAGTACAGCCCATACAAGCATTTCCTTGCCGTCGGTAGTAGGCACATAGTGGCGCACCACGGTGGGCATGGTCAGCTGGCTGAAGATGGGTCCGTTGACATCGGTAAGGAGCTTTCCGTCGGCACCTTTCTTGTTCATTGTCACTTTGACTATTTCGTTGGGGCGCAGCATGGAGTGGTTCATGGTCACTACGGTCTTGCTGTCAACGGGGCTAAGAGAGGTATAGTCCCATTCGCCGTCGGTGAGGCGGGTAATCTTGCGCGATTTCAGCTCAATGTTGAATACCGGAATAGTGCCCTGATAAGGTGCTGTAAACCACAGTTGCTTGCCGTCGGGGTTCCAGGCGAACTGGTCGATGGTGTAGTCCCAGTCGGCGGTGAGGTCGGTTTTTACGCCGGTCGCCATATCGAGCATCATCAGACGGTTTTTGTCCGACTCATAGCCGTCGTGTTCCATGCTCAGCCATGCCATTTTTGTACCGTCAGGCGAGAATGCAGGCATGGTGTCGTAGCCCATCATGCCTTCGGTGAGGTTACGTTCTGTGCCGTCGGCTATATTATAGAGGTAGAGGTCGCTGTTTGTGCTCAGGGCATATTCGAGGCCTTTTTTCTTGCGGCAGGTATATACCAGCTGTTTGCCGTCGGGAGTCCAGGCAAACGACTCCGGGCCGCCGAAAGGCTTCATGGGCGATTCGAATGGCTGGTCACCGAGGATGTCCTTGAGATTGTCGACCTTCACACCGTCGAATGTGCCTACAAGGGGGTGGGGTATTTCGGTTACCCACTCGTCCCAGTGTTTGTACATGAGGTCATCGACCACACGTCCGGTGGCTTTGGGCAGGTCCGGATAAATGTCGGCAGCGTTCTGAGCGTATTTTACGTTGCTGATAAGCACCACCTGCTTTTCGTCGGGCGAGAACAGGAAGCCTCCGATACCTTTGGCCACATCGCTTATCTGACGGCGATCGGTGCCGTCGGCGTTCATTATCCACAGCTGCATCTTGCCGTCGGCGTCAGCGCTCATGAAGGCAATCTTGCTGCCACCGGTCATCCATACGGCACCGCTTTCGGATTGTTCGGTGGCGGTGATGCGGGTAAGTCCGCTTCCGTCGATGTTCATTACATACAGGTCGTTGTTCGAGCGGTTCTGTTCAAGGTTTTCGTACGAAATGCCGAAAAGCACACGTTTGCCGTCGGGCGAAACCTGCGGGTCGCTTACACGTCCCAGGGCCTCGAGGGCGTCGATGTCGAATAATCCGCTTGCCGAGTGGAATTCGGGAATATCAATCATGGGATTCCCGGTGGTTTCGGCCGTTCCCGCTGCCTGGGCAGCGGTGGCCAGCAGCAGTGCGCCGGCAGTCATAGCAATCTGTTTCATTCTGGTTTATTTAAGGGATTTGATTTCTATACGTTGGAGTCACATGGCATCTTGGCTGTCCTCGGCCAGACTTACGCCGTCGATGTCGGTCAGGCGTGCACATAGGGCAGGACGGTCATCGAGCTTGCAGCTTAGAGTCATGGAGCATACATTGTCGAACTGCTGATTCACCACACTCACGTCGGCGCCTTTGGTAAGACGCATCACGTCGTTCATGGCCAGATACGGAAAAGTGAAAGTTACGGTAGCCATTTCACTGAGTTCAATAATCTCACCGGCTTCGATGACGTCGCGGGCAGCCTGTCGGTATGCCGCAATCAGGCCCGAAGTGCCGAGTTTGATACCTCCGAAATAGCGTACCACCACAATTACCACATCGGTGAGCCCGAAACTGTTGATTTGGCCGAGAATAGGCTTTCCGGCTGTACCCGAGGGCTCGCCGTTGTCGCTGCTCAGAAAATCGGTGCGTCCGGCGCCGAGCATATATGCCCAGCATACATGGCGGGCATCGTGGTAGCGGCGACCATATTCGGCTATGACAGCCTTGGCCTCATCGGCGTTGCATGCCGGGTGAGCGAAAGCCAGAAACTTGCTCATCTTTTCCTTAAAGATGGCCTCACATGGTGATTTTAGGGTCAGATAGTTCATCGTTGCCGCAAAATTACAAAAAATCCGGAGCATATTGGCGCATGGTTAATAAAAATTTTCTAAATTTGTTTTTCGGATGCAAAACTAATAAGAATTACGGATGGTTTATAAAACTATGAACCTGTTTCAACGCATATATCATTTTTATGCCGACGGTTTCCGAGGCATGACCGTAGGCCGGACTCTGTGGATTGTAATCATTATCAAACTGGTGGTGATGTTCGCTGTTATACGGCTGTTTTTTATGCCCGATATTCTTGGCGGTTTCGACAACGATACACAGCGGGCAGAGGCAGTGCGCGAACACCTCAGCCAAATCAATAATAGAATTAATATAAAAATCAAAACTATATAACATGGATCTATTAGCAACCGTCAACTGGTCGAGGGCACAGTTCGCTCTTACGGCCATGTACCATTGGCTATTCGTGCCGCTGACCATTGGTCTGGCACTGATAGTGGCCATTATGGAAACTATCTACTACCGCACCCGCAACGAACGATGGAAAGGACTTACAAAGTTCTGGATGGCTTTGTTCGGCATCAACTTCGCCATAGGCGTGGCCACCGGCCTGATTCTTGAATTCGAGTTCGGAACCAACTGGTCGAACTACTCGTGGTTTGTGGGAGATATTTTCGGCGCGCCGCTGGCAATCGAGGGGATATTCGCATTCTTTCTCGAAGCGACTTTTGTTGCCGTGATGTTCTTTGGCTGGAAGAAAGTGTCGCCCGGATTCCACCTTGCGTCGACCTGGCTTACTGCGTTCGGAGTGGCCTTGTCGGCATGGTGGATTCTGGTAGCCAACGCATGGATGCAGTATCCCGTGGGTATGGAATTCGACCCCGACCAGATGCGAAATGTGATGACCGACTTCTCGGCTGTGGCGCTGTCGCCTGTGGCGGTGAACAAATTTTTTCATGCTGTGTTCAGCACCTGGACTCTTGCCGGTGTGTTTGTGGTCGGTGTAAGCGCCTGGCTGCTATGGCGCAAGCGTAATATCGAAGCGGCTAGACTGTCGCTTAAGATTGGTACCTGGGTTGGTTTGGCAGGTATAGTCCTTACCCTCTGGACCGGCGACGGTTCGGCTGTGAACGTAGCCAGAGTACAGCCTATGAAACTTGCTGCCATGGAAGGCCTTTACGACGGTAAAGTGGGTCAGGAACTCGTTGGTTTTGGATTTGTGAACACCGACAAGAAACCCGGCGACGACCTCCCCGCAATCCATGCCGAAATAAGCATACCTTACGGACTGTCGGTACTCGCCAACCACGACCCCAACAGCTTTGTGCCCGGCATCAACGACCTTATCAAAGGCGTAAGCCTTACCCCTCAGGGCGATACAATCAACACCGTGAGCTATGCCGAACGCATAAGCATGGGCCGTGAAGCCCGCGAGGCTCTCGCCGCATACAGCACTGCCCGCAAATCAGGCGATGAAAGTGCTGCGGCAACCGCTCTGAAAACTCTCCGCGATAACTACAAATACTTTGGTTACGGCTATTTCGACGAACCGGCCGATGCAGTTCCGCCTGTGGCAACCACCTTCTATAGTTTCCGTGTGATGGTAATCACCGGCGGCTATCTGCTGTTGCTGTTTGTAATGCTTATATTTGTATATTATCGCAAGCCCGAGTTTTTAGAGAAACCATGGCTGCACTGGGTGTGCATCATCAGCATACCGCTGGTGTGGATTTGCTCGCAGGCCGGCTGGGTACTGGCCGAAGTGGGCCGACAGCCTTGGACAATCCAGGATTTGCTGCCTGTTCAGGCCGCTGTCAGCGCCATACCATCAAGCAATGTTGTGCTTACATTCTGTCTGTTCGCGCTGCTGTTCACTATGCTGCTGGCAGCAGAAATCAGCATAATGCTGCGATATATCTCACGTAAATCGAAAACAAACATAATGGAATGACCATGGACAATCTTCAATTACTGCAATCATACTGGTGGCTGCTCATAGCCGTGATCGGCGGTCTGCTTGTATTCCTGCTATTTGTGCAGGGCGGACAAACAATGCTCTTCTGCGGTGCCACCCCCGAAGGCCGAAAACTTATGGTCAACAGTCTTGGCCGCAAATGGGAACTCACATTTACCACACTGGTGCTGTTCGGCGGCGCTTTCTTCGCTTCATTCCCGCTGTTTTACTCCACCAGTTTCGGCGGCGCATACTGGCTGTGGATGCTCATACTGCTCAGTTTTGTGCTGCAGGCCGTGAGCTACGAATACCGTTCGAAACCCGGCAACATCTACGGTCGCAACACCTTCGACGCCTTTCTGCTCTTCAACGGCCTTGTAGGCTGTGTGTTGCTGGGTGTGGCCGTAGGCACCCTGTTTTTCGGCGCCGAATTTACCGTGCAGAAAAGCAATCTGCTTAATCCGGGCAATCCTGTAATCAGCACCTGGGCACCTACCCACGGGCTGGAGGCCATAGCCAACTGGCGCTGCCTGCTGTTGGGCTTTATGGTATTCTTTCTGGCTCGCACTCAGGGCGCGTTGTACTTTATCAACAACATCAGCGACACCAAGGACTTTGGCATCAGTCTGCGTAACCGAGTACTTATCTCCGGCACTATCTTCGCCATACTGTTCATAGGCTTCGTTGCAGTGCTTTTCTGCACCACAGGCCTGCGCTATGTCGACGGCGAATTTGTAAGCGAACCGAACATATACCTTCACAACGCTTTAGATATGTGGCCGCTGGCCGCCATGATTGTGGCCGGTGCCCTGATGGTGTTATTCGGCATATACCGCAGCGCCTTCAGCAGTTCGTACCGCTACGGTATATGGTGGACCGGTATCGGTTCGGTACTCGTGGTTATAGCCCTGCTGCTGCTTACAGGCTACGCCGATACAGCATACATGCGCAGTGTTATCGATCCCGCAAGTTCGCTTACCATAGCCAATAGTTCAAGTTCGCTTTTCACGCTCAAGACCATGAGCTATGTGAGCATAGGTGTACCTGTGGTTCTGGCTTACATAGTGTATGTGTGGTACAAGATGAACAAGCGCCCCCTTACAGCTGCCGAAGTGAACGCCGACAGTCACAGCTACTAAGAGTTAACATTTCTTTTCAGTATTCAGCCTCCCCGTCCGGTCATACTTGCCGTCGGGGAGGTATTTTTTATTTTTGACCGTGCTCGTATAAAATATAAAAAGAGTAAAGCCGTTTTGTAAATAGCATGTTTTTTATTAACTTTGTACTGATGAAGAAATTTCCTGCTATTATATTCACAGCCGTTGTATTTTGCCCGTCGGCCGCGATGGCGCAACTGAGCCTGCCTTCAGGTCTG
>CAJTRC010000011.1 GCA_910578365.1 uncultured Muribaculaceae bacterium | reverse complement strand
TCCCGGCCGAAAATCACGTGGCGAATTTTGCTCTGAATTGAAGGAGCATAGCGAGCTATGTGACTGAAATGAAGAGCAAAAGGCGCCCGTGATTTTCGAGTGGAATGGTAATTTCTGTATCAACATTATTTTTTGAATTAAAGGATCTTTAAAGTTACCCCCGCCTTGGCGTTTCTTTTGCTGAATTGCTAAAAGATACGCCACCGGGAATTTAACATTTATTATTAAACACCCTCTAAAATAACTCTCAACTCTCATCTGATATGAAATCTCTCCTCATTCTCGCTGCCACAGCAGCCATAGCACCCGCATTCGCGGCATGCGGCAGCACCGACACACAACAGCAGGCTGTCGACCAGGACGCAAAAACATTGCAACAACTCGGCGACGACGGCCCGGCCGCAATAGCCGAACCGGGCACAGGAGGTGTTACCGAAAACGGTGACACCGTGGTGACAATAATCGACGATGTAGACATCAAATAAGCACACTCCATGACACTCGACGACACTACGCGCCGGAGAATCCGCTCCTGGCTTCACGCGGTGGTGTTGCTCCTGTCGCTGGCCCTGATTGTGTTCATCAGCTACGACACCTTCACCCACCGTCCGTTTCTGAACAACCACGTGTACATGACTTTCCAGTTCTGGGTATGCGTGATATTTATCCTCGATTTCTTCATACAGCTTTACATAGCTCCCGACCGCTGGAAATTCTTCAGACACTACTTTCTGTTTCTGCTCATTTCCATACCATACCTCAACATCATCACCCGGGCAGGAGTGGTACTGACCAACCAGGAGCTGTATCTGGTGCGCTTCATACCGCTCATAAGGGCCGCGGCCGCGCTTGCCATAGTAATCAGCTACGTATCGAAGAACAAAATCGTGGGGCTGTTCGCCACCTACATGGCCATAATGGTTATAGTGGTATACTTCGCCTCGCTTATTTTCCTGCAGCGCGAGCAAGGCGTGAACCCCGACATCACCGGCTACTGGACTTCGCTGTGGTGGTGCTGCCTGGAAACCACCACCATAGGCGCGCCCATCAATCCGGTCACACCCACCGGCAAGGTTCTGGCCTTTGTTCTGTCGGGCATGGGCATGATAATGTTTCCGCTCTTCACTGTATATCTCACCGACCTGGTGCGTAAATATATGAAAGCCAAGCCCAAAACAGCCATTACGCCAAAAAGCTGAAAATATTTTTCAAAAAAATCAAACACGTTGCAAACCTTTTGGATTGAAACGTGTTTTATCTGTACATAGCAAAATTACTTTTTCCATTGCAAGAAATGTGATAATGATTGGTTTATTATCAAAAGTGGAGGTTCCGTGAGGCACCTCCACTTTTGATTTACACCTATCCATAAAGGCCGGTAAAAATTATTTTTACCGAACCGTGAACAAAAGCATCGGCATCGACGTTGTAAATATCGAAGAGCAAAATTACTCTTCCATTGCAAGAAATGTGATAATGATTGGTTTATTATCAAAAGTGGAGGTTCCGTGAGGCATCTCCACTTTTGGTTAGTAGCCGGGAACTTTAAATCCGCTACTTTTACAACATGCCGATAGGATTTCCCGGGAATTTTCGTTAACTTTGCATTATTAAACACCAAAGCTGATATGGACAAGGTTATTATCGACAAAACCGCCAGGCATCTGCAGGGCAACGACAAAATTCGAGTACTATTTGTATGCCTGGGCAATATATGCCGCTCACCGGCTGCCGAAGGTGTATTCCGCGCCATAGTCAACGAAAACAACTGCCAGGACAGATTCGAGATTGATTCCGCCGGCACCGGAGGATACCATATCGGCGACCTGCCCGACCGGCGCATGCGTGTGCACGCCAGCCGACGCGGCATAGAACTCACCCATATCTGTCGTCAGGTACGCGAAAGCGATTTCGACAACTTCGACCTCATCATAGGCATGGACGAAAACAACCTGCGCAATCTTCACCGACTCGCACCCACCCTCCAGGCTGAAGCCAAAATCGCACCCATGGCAGCATGGGTCGACGCCGCTATGCGATTCGACCATATCCCCGACCCGTACTACGACGGTGCCGAAGGTTTCGAAACCGTACTCGACCTGCTCCAGAACGCGTGCCTCAACCTTTACAATTCACTGAAATGAGCGAAAACTGCAATAAAAAACCGCTTATAGGCCGCGACCTGCCACAGCTGCGACAGATTGTCGCCGGCCTTGGCCTGCCCGGATATGCCGCCACACAAATAGCGCAGTGGCTGTACGAAAAGCGCGTCACCGACATCGAGCAGATGACCAACCTCTCAAAACAGGCACGCAAACGCCTGGCCGAGGAATACTGCGTTGGTCTGATGCCGCCGCTGATGAAAGCCGAGTCGACCGACGGCACGATAAAATATCTGTTCGAAGGCTGCGGACGCCGCGACATCGAGGCCGTGTACATACCCGACCGCGAGCGAGCCACCCTGTGCGTAAGCTCGCAGGCCGGTTGCAAGATGGGCTGCAAATTCTGCATGACCGGGCGCGGAGGCTTCCAGGGCCAGCTCACCACAACCCAGATTATCAACCAGATACTCAGCATAGAGAACTCCGAATCGCTCACCAACATAGTATTCATGGGCATGGGCGAACCCACCGACAACCTCGACGCCGTGCTACACGCCATCGACATCCTCACCGCCCCCTGGGGCATGGGCTGGAGCCCGAAACGCATCACAGTGTCGACCGTCGGAAACCTGCCCGGACTCAAAAAACTGCTCGACCTCACCAAAGTACACATAGCCGTGAGCGTACACTCGCCTTTCAGCGAAGAACGCTTCCAGCTTATGCCTGTAGAAAAAGCATGGCCCATGCGCCAGCTATTCGAACTGCTGCGCGGGTATGATTTCGCACATCAGAGGCGCCTGTCGGTAGAATACATAGTCTGGGATGGCCTGAACGACAATCTGCGCCACGCCGACGGCCTGGCACGCCTTATCAAAGGCACATCGGCCCGCGTCAACCTGATACGCTTCCACGTAATTCCGGACAGCAAACTCAAACCTGCCACAACAGCAGTGATGGAGGACTTCCGCGACAGACTCAACTCCCACGGAATCACAGCCACCATACGAGCCTCGCGCGGCGAAGACATAATGGCAGCCTGCGGCATGCTCGCCGGCAAGAAAAAAGACGAACAAAACAAAAAATGAACGAACGACTCCCACGCATAGCCATTACTCATGGCGACCCAAACGGGATTGGCTACGAGGTAATTCTGAAAACCCTCGAAGACAACCGCATACTCGAGCTCTGCACCCCGGTGCTGTACGGTTCGCAAAAATTAGCCGGGCAGTACCGCAAGCTGCTGAACATGCCCAACATACCAATGACACATATTCCCGACGCCTCGCAGCTCCGCGAAGGTGCATGCCATATCATAAACGTGGTGCCCGAAGAATTCAAAGCCGAACCCGGCAACGCAACACCGCAGGCCGGCGAAGCTGCCCTGGCCGCACTCGAACGAGCCGTTGCCGACCTTAAGGCCGGACTCGTCGACGCTATCGTTACCGCGCCGATATGCAAAAGCACCATACAGACCGACAGCTTCCACTTCCCCGGCCACACCGAATATCTCGAAGCCCGAATGAACGACGACTGCGACGAAGACGACGAAAAACAACACTCGCTGATGATTCTCTGCAACGACAGGCTACGTGTGGCTTTGGCCACAACCCACCTGCCCATGGCCGAGATTGCACCGGCCATAACCGCAGAACTGATAATAGCGAAAGCCAGGGAATTCAACCGTTCGCTACACTACGACTTCGGGGTGAACTCGCCACGGATTGCAGTGCTGTCGCTTAATCCGCATGCCGGCGACAACGGCCTGCTGGGCAAAGAAGAGCAGGAAATAATAGCACCCGCCATAACCGAACTGAGGCAGAAACACCACGTACTCGCATTCGGGCCCTATGCGGCCGACGGATTCTTCGGCAGCGGAGCATACGAAAAATTCGACGGTGTACTGGCAATGTACCACGACCAAGGTCTGGCCCCCTTCAAAACCCTGGCCATGAACGCCGGAGTAAATGTCACCGCCGGACTCGACTGCGTGCGCACCTCGCCGGACCACGGCACCGGATTCGACATAGCAGGCAAAGGTGAAGCCAACGAAGAATCAATGCGCAACGCCATTTACACGGCTATCGACATTATTCGAAACCGCCGCCGCGACGACCGGGCACACCGCCACCCTCTCCGCAAACAGTACTACGATAAAGGCAACGACAACGTAGTACTCGACCTTTCGTAAAACCATTGCTCATGAAAATAAACACAACCGAAATAACAGCCTCCATGAAGGCCATACTCGAGGCCGAAAGCCGCGCAGTAAGCGCCATACCGGTTTCTGAAGCTTATTCACGCGCAGTAGCACTGATTATCGACCGTGTACACACACGCGGAGGCAAACTCGTAACCTCCGGCATGGGCAAGGCCGGCCAGATTGCCATGAACATAGCCACCACATTCTCTTCGACAGGCACTCCGGCTGTATACCTCCACCCCTCTGAAGCCCAGCACGGCGACCTGGGACTGCTGCGGCCCGACGATGTGCTGCTGCTAATATCCAATTCAGGCAAAACCACCGAGATTCTGCAGCTTATAGAGCTGGCCCACCGCCTATACGAAGACCTGCCTGTGATAGTGATAACAGGCAACAACACCTCGCCGCTGAGCGAACTCGCCGACGAAGTACTGTACACCGGTGGCGCACCCGAAGTATGCCCCCTCGGACTCACTCCCACCACATCCACCACCATGATGACCGTAATAGGCGACGTGCTGGTAGTGAACACCATGAAACAGATTGGCTTTACCCGCGAAGAATACGCCAAACGCCACCACGGAGGCTATCTTGGCTCCGCGGCCCGAAACAAAAGCACAAAATGAAAAAAATTATCTGTATTGGCGAGTGCGGACTCGATATAATATTCCGCAACGGCAAACCGGTCGACAGCGCACCGGGCGGTCGCATAGTCAACGCCGCTGCCATGCTCGCCGGCATGAAATTACCGGTAATAATGGCCTCCGAAGCCTCCACCGACAGCGTAGGCGAAATAGTTATCGGCTTCCTTAAAGACGCCGGAGTGGACATAAGCTCCGTCGACCGATACCCCGACGGACGCACACCGGTGACCCTGTACTTCACCGACAACGACGACAAGCTCACGAGCGTAACCCGATATGAGCAGTATCCCCCGGAATGTTTCGACATCGTCTGGCCGAGGGTCGACGAAGGCGACATTGTGGTATTCGGTGGCTTCTACGCCCTCGACCCCCGCATGCGTCCGCGCATGACCCAGCTGCTGCAGCACTGCAGCGAGCGCAAAGCCGTGCTGGTGTATCTGCCCGGCTTCCTGCCACAGATGGAACCGCGTATCACCCGAGTGATGCCGGCCATACTCGAAAATCTGGAATACGCCAACTTAGTGATTGCGCGCAACACCGACCTCAAATTTATCTTCGGCGCCGACACCGACAATGCAGCCTACCACAACCACATCGACTTCTATTGCCGTTCGCTGATCTGTGCCGACATAATCAACCACCGTCTGAGTTACTACAGCGGCAAGGAAGTCACATCGGTCGACATTCCGGCCGAACGCCTCCAGAGCCTCTGCTGGCGTGCAGGAGTTGTGGCCGGTGTAGTCAGCGCCCTGTTCAGCCTTGACGCCACACCGGACCTACTCGACACACCTGCCGACGACATCCGCACCCGTGTGCTCGAATCCGCCGCCCGTCCGGCTCAGGCTATCTCATAGCTTTACCGTCTATAAGTCAGCCAACTACTATAAGCGTTAGAACTGAATCGTCATCGCCGGACTCTCCCGGCGATGACGATTCAGTTCCATAGCCTTGCCTTCGGCATATCGGTCGGCTACGCGAGAACCGGAAATCCAGCGAAATGCGGCAGGATGGCGCTATACCGGATTGCCGCATTCAGAACAGAATTTAGCATTTGCAGGCAGCGAAGCTCCGCAATTGGTGCAGAATTTCGCACGGCCGGCAGCGGGCATCGGCGGAGGCACTGTGCCATAGGAATACGGATTGCCGCCGCGTTCGCTTATCACAGCACGGGCGGCAGCCAGAGCCTTGTCGTCGAGTTTGGACTGTTGCACCATTCCCCAAATCTGGGTAAGCAGCACCGGCCAGGTAATGAACCACATCACCAATGTGGGAATGACCTGCTGGCCGAAGATTCCAACTCCGGCATCGAAATTGATTGCGCCGGCCTCAGGCTGAAGTTTCACTTTCAGTGCGGTCTTCATGCCCAGCACGGCCTTGAACGCGCCGCCTTTGGTAAGCGATATGTCGATGCCGCCGCTAATCAGGTCCTCGCGCTTGACTTCATAGCCATCGGCGACGAATTCATTGCATATGCGGTCGGCAATGTCCGGTATCAGTCTGGGGTCAGCGTTAAGCACCGCCTTGGTATTGAATGTTCCCATAGTTATTTTACAAGTTGCTGAAGTTCATAATTGTGGTAAGCTGCAAACAGCACGCTCATATCGGTAATGGCGCTGAGCACAGCGTCCTGCTGCTCTTCGCTGCATAATTCCTGCAGCCTGTGCAGCGATGCCAAAGTAGCATCTGCCTGGTCTTTCAATTCTTGGTCGGTGACCACGCCGTCTTCCATAATTGCCTTGTACGACGGATTTTCGGCTACTATATCGGCAATGTTGAGCATGCCGTTTTCATCAAAGAGTCTTTTCATGTTTTAATGTTTTATTTTAACTTTGCGCCGCAATTACGGCAGAACATCCACGACTCGTCCACCCGGCAGTTGCATCCGGGGCAACAGCCGTCGGCGGGTATATTCGCGGCAAGACCGGCCTTAAGATTCCTATATTGCGGAGTCTGTTCCCATTTGAGAATCTCGCGCACACGCACAGCAGAGAACGGATGGTCGGCACCCATTATGGCGTAAGTCTGGAGGGCTTTGTTCCACATGCCGTCGGTACGTATTTTTTCATACTCGTCGGCCTGACGTGCCCATTCATCAATATTCACACTGCCTGTAATCGACTTGGGTCCACCGGCCAGACGCACCATTGTACGGGCCACCGTCTGCGCGTCGGTAATGATTGAGCCGGCGCGGTCGCACGAGAGCTCGCTCTTGCGCTGCCAATACAGCAGGGCATACTTTATGGGGGCGGTAAACAGGCCCAGGATACCCAGCAGGTCGGCACCGTTGATGAGCATGTTGGCCATATTGTGATACAGCACATGGCGGCAGAGTATATGGCCGCATTCGTGGGCGATTACCGCCTTGAGTTCATCTTCGTTGAGCATTTCCACCAGACCTGAAGTCATGGTAATGAAAATTTTGGTATCGCCGAAAGTATAAGCGTTCGGCATGGGATTCATCTCGAGATAGAATTCCGGTTCGGCAATACCGAGTGTGCGGCATATCGGGGGCAGCATTCGGTAAAGTTCCGGCAGCTGATTTTCCGACAAGCGAATATTCGAGGCCATATTTGTGCCGTACATCAGTTTTTCCACACCCAGAGCGTAGAATTTCTTTACCAGAGTCGGAAATCCGGGGATGCTCTCCAATTGCCGCAGCGCAGCAGCGTCCTCAGGGTGTATAAATTCGGATGGCTTCATAACAAAAGGTAGTTTAAGGTTTATCGCAAAGATACATTATTTTTTTGAAATCTGAAAACCGAATTTCAAAATCAGTTTTAGAGTTTCCTGCGAGGTGGCTCGGTCGTATTGTTTTTCACTTTCAGGCAGTTCGTCGTATGGAACCAGGCACGGATGGTAGCGGAGCGAGTCGTCGCGCACGGGGCCGTAAGTCCAGCCCTCGCTGATGCGGTTCTGCGCCCATACTTCGTGTACGTTTCGGGCCATATCCTCAATCAGAGGGGTAAGTTCGGCAGGCAGCTCCACATCGGAAGTGTCGCATGGCCGGGGTGTGTATTCTGTTTTCATCAGTTAAAAGAGTCTATAAGTATGAATGAAGCCCAGGTGTCGTCGCCGGGATATGCGGCTCGGATTTCTTTCTGCGCCTTACGCAGGGCTTCGCGTTTGGATAGTCCGCTGCCGTCCGACAGATGGCGGTAGAAGGCAATCATCATATCGGCGGTAGATGCGTCGGCCACTTCGCTCAGGCTTACCAGCAGCGACCGGACTCCGGCATTCTTGAATCCGCGCTGCAGACCGAACACTCCATCGTCGCCCAGTTTGCCAAGGCCGCTCTCACAGGCCGACAGTACCACCAGATTGCAGTCATACATTGTCATGCCGGCTATCTCCGAGGCGTTCACCAGCCCGTCGTTGTCGACATAGCCTTCGTACAGGTTTGCGCCTGCTAATGCCAGCACACTGCGCTGCATGGCATCGCTGTCGCTGCCTTTGCCTTCGTCGAAATACTTGCCGTGGGTGGCTATATGAATCAGATTCACCGGAAGTTCCTGCTGCTCCATGAAGCCGGCTTTGCTGGCCGCGGGGCCTGTGTAGCTTTTGATTTTAGTTTTTTTATTATGCTTTTTAAGCAGGGCGGCAATCTGGCGCACTTCGCGACCGGTATTTTCAAGCCGGCTGAACGACAGGCCATCGGAGGCGCGTACTGTGCCGGCAGGCATGCCCTCTTCGATATAGTCGATGTCGCCGAACAGCGAGGCATAGCGCAGCGGCACTGCAAGGTGCTCGCGGCATAGTTCGCGGGTCGACGACAGCCGCACCATGTCGATTTTGTCGGATAGCGGCTCGCCGCCGAGTGTCAGATACTCTATGCCCAAGTTGTTGAGTATGCCGTCCGGAGCAAAGTACAGCCTTGTCTTTCCGGCAGCAAGCTGCATGATATTGTACCAGATTGCCGAGCAATGGCTGTCGTTCGAAAAGCGGTCGCCGGCTTTGATAATGGCTCGGATATCGCCCACCCGGCCTACGGGAGCCAGACAGCCGGCAGGCAGCTCGCGCGTGACTACCGCCGCCACTACCATATCATAGTCCGGCAGGAAGCCGCTGTCGATGGTCACGAACTCCACTGCCGCCTCATCGGGGCCAAGCGCTGCCGCCACATCGGCAAGCGATATTTTCAGATAGCCTGTAAAATCGGCGAACTGCGCCGACTCGCGTGCGAGCTGAAGTTGCATTGCTTCGGTGCTGCGTTCAAGGGCCAGAATATCTTCAACGGCATCATGCCGCTGCCGCATCTGCTCTATAAGCTGCAAATTGGCCTTAATGGCATGGTAGCGCGCCAGCATGTCTTTTGTGCCGTAGCGTTTGAGTACTTTTTCAAACTCGATATCCGATGTCAGCAATATGCCTTTCGACAGCAGTTGCCCTTCGTACACAAGCGACGACAGTCTGCTATATAGTTCGGGGGTATTTTCAGGCAAGTCGGCAATCAGGCTGTTCATCTGCGATATATTAGCCGCATCCTGCTGCCAGGAGAGTTCACGCTCCTGCGGGTTTTTCAGTATGAAGTCCTCAGCTATGGCCGGGCGCAGGGCCGCTATGTATTGTCCGTAGTAGTCAAGGGCTTTGTCGTACCGGCCCAGCTGGGCGTGGCATCCGGCTATCGTGGCCAGTATCCTGGCTGTATAGAGTTTGCCCATGTAGTCGCCTCCTGCGGCCAGCATGTTCATGCTCGAACGGATAATCTCGCGCAATTTTTCCTCGCGCTGACTCCCGGCGGCAGCATTGTCGGCTTCCCCGCCCATTGGTTCGCCTGCATACAGGCGGCACATTTTCAGACCTGACAACGCATTTTCCTGCTCGTCGTACATTTTCAGCCGGCCATACAGCTCGATTGCCTTTTCATAGTCGGCGATTCCGGCCGTATAGTCGCCTGCGAACTTCTCGGCCGAAGCCAATCGTTCGTATGCCTTGGCATAGTCCGGTTCGCCGTTTTGTCCGTTCTGTTCCAGATGCCGAATCCAGGCCCGGTAATAATCCGCGGCCCGGGCATAGTCTTTTTTTGCACTCCAGGCGTTTCCGAGTCCCTGCAGCGAGGTTGCTTTGTACTCCGGATTATATCCGTAGCGGTCGACCAAGTCGACTACCGCTTCATGGGCAGTTATGGCCTTGTCGAATTCCTTGCCTATGAAAAAACACAATCCGGCCTGACGCCTGAGCCATGCCACCTCCTGATCCGGCTCGCCGGTTTTCTGCCATGCCTCGGCACTCATGGCATAATAGTCGCCAGCCCGGGCATAATCGCGCTGCGCGCTCAGGAAAGCGGCATATCGCCTGCAAGCCTGAGCCATCTGCATATCGGTCAGCGGCATTGCGAATACTGCCATATACTCGTCCTTGGCCATGGCCGCATTGCCGGTATTGAGGTAATACTCGGCCTTGTCGAAATGGCACTCGGGTGTACTGCATTCCTTGGCGAGTTCGTGCCGGTTATGTTCGTCCATAAGGCCAAGAATACGATGTATGTTCGCGCTGT
Source organism: uncultured Muribaculaceae bacterium (assembly GCA_910578365.1). Classification (GTDB taxonomy): domain Bacteria; phylum Bacteroidota; class Bacteroidia; order Bacteroidales; family Muribaculaceae; genus CAG-873. The sequence goes on along the minus strand of CAJTRC010000011.1, from coordinate 32,093 downwards.
CGTCGCGACGCATATATATGTCGCCCAGAAAGGTAAGCACGGCTTCGTAGTCGGGACCGAACTTCTCCACCATAGGCAGAGCCTCCTCCAAGTATTTCACCGCAAGGTCATCGTCGCCCTGCTCGTGGCACCGGTAGGCCTGCTTTATCAGCCCTACCCCCTCGGCGGCAGTCTGAGCAACCGCTACCAACAACGACAACATGCAACATAGCAGACTAATAGTTTTTTTCATATACTTCCAAATGGCCTCTAATTACTTAACAGAGCGAAGCTGGCGTCGTTTCGGCCTGTGTTTTTAATTTCGATGTACAGCTTGGTGATTTTGTCGGGTAGCTTAATCTGAGCCTTGCGCACCTTGGCACCCTGCTTGTTGTTGACAGTTTCGGAATACAGCGCGCATCCTTTTTCGTCACGGATTGTCATGGTAAACAAGCCTCCGGGCTCAGCCACCAGGGCATATTCGGCAAGCTTACGGTTTACGCTTTTCCAGACAGCCGAGGCGCCGGCTTCGAGGGCGAGAGTGGTCATTTTGATACGTCCGCCAGTGCCCCCGGGGCCCCAGCTCGCCCGCTTGCGCATATAACGGCTGGAAAATTTAATTATAAGGCGGTTCTCCGCAAGACTGTCGACAAACTCTTCGTCAAAAATAAAATGTCCGTCGACCGACAGGTCTTTGCCTTTTTCCAGCCATAGGTCGCCGAAATACACTATATCGGCTTTCTTTAGCGCCATGTTGGCGGCTTTAAGTCCGGCGGTGGAGGTGGAGCCTATTGATTCCGACAGGCCCACACATGCCGCTACGGCCTTTTCCATTGCAGCCGAGAATGTCTGTGCCGAGGTCAGCAGGCCCATACACATAAATATGGATACTATTAATTTTTTCATTTTGAAAGCGCTATTCTGAATCCTAATGTCGGTATTGAACTATTGGCCTGCGCGGGCTCGCGGTGGGTAACTGTGATTTCGTATGGCTCCGAGAGATAGTTGCCTCCACGCACCACCATCGACCCGCTATAGTCGAGGTTGAGTGTGCTGTCGTAGGGCTCGAAGGGAGTGTCGCACCATTCGCTCACGTTGCCACTCATGTTGAACAGGTCGCCGGCTGTACACGACGGAGGCAAATCGCCCTGCGCGCAGGCGTGGGCTTTACCGCCCGAATTGGCGGCGTACCATGCCACATCCGCCGGATTGTCGCTGCCTGCATACATAAAGTTCTCAGGCGTGGCTCCTCCGCGGGAGGCATATTCCCACTCGCTTTCAGTGGGCAGACGAAACAGCTTGGTGGTGAGGTCCGACAAGGCAACTGCAAACTGCTGTGCTTCGTCGAAAGTCACTCCGGTCACCGGCATGCCGGGCTCGCCCGGACGGTTATCGCGCATAATGGCATTCCACTGCCCCACGGTAACCTCGTACTGCGACATATAAAACGACGGCACCTCCACGGCAAAAGCCGGAGTTTCGAACTCAAGCTCCACATTTTCATGGTATGTGCTGTCGGCCAATGGCTGCGCGCCCTGCATGAAACTGCCGCCCTGCACCGGACGCAGGCTGCGGAATATCTCGTCGGCCGCCTCAAGTTGCTCGAGGGTAGCACCGTCGGCCCAGCAGACCGGATTGCCTTCGAAAACTATGCGTTCTTTAAGCCTGCCGATATCGTAATCCGATTTCACAGACCATGCCACAGCTGCGATAATAAGCAACAATACAGCTCCGGCAATAAACTGCCACGCGTGCAGATGCGACACATAGGGGCGCAGACGGTTTTTGACCATAAGGTCGACTGTCGCGTTCAGCGCCTGGCCGAAACTGATTTCGGAATACTGAGTGCTTTCGACGGCCTCGCGTATATGCTGTGGCACCCCGGCGGGAATTCCGTCGAAGGTTCCGTCGGGGTTCACCGGCACCAGTCGCTTGTTGGCCTTCAGCGCCTGCTCTATTTCAAGGCGCACCCAGTCGCCTTCGTTGGCGCAGCGGGCCATTGAGCCTTTCGACAGCACTATCATGTATATGGTCGAGTTGTGTATGGCCGCTTCGATTTTAGGGCTAAACTGGCCGTCGACGAGTTCGTCATAATCGAGAAACACCCTGTAGCCTCGCATCTCGAGCATCAGCTGCAGCGTGCGTGCATATTGCGCGCCACCATCGCGCCGGTAGCTGATGAATACGTCGTAACGCTGCAGCTTATTACTCATAATATTCTATGGTCTGGGTTGTAACCTGTTTGTTGCCCATCAGTTCGCCACTGTAGGCGGTAAGATTGCCGTGATCATCAGTACCTTCGATGGTCATGGCCACCTTCATCGACTGGCCGCCGGCCTCCTGCTCGATGGCACAGGGATACATGTCGTCATCGCTGTTGTAATAGTAGGTCATGGAGCCGGTCATCTGCGGATTCACCATGGTCATTTTTTCCATCGAGCCGTTGGGACGGAAGTCTACGGTCACTTCGGTGGTTCCGCCAATATTGTATTTATAGCGGGCCGGAGTGAACTCCAGGATTTCGATTGTGCCGGAATCCACAAAATTCTGGCCCTGATACATCGACATTTCTACCGACTTACCGTCGTCAGACCAGGCATAGGTCATGCGCATATTGCCCTGGGTGACCTGGGTGACACGGCCCTGGCGGTCGAGTTCGGTAATCACCGTACCCTGCTGATTGGTCATGGTCACGGTTTTGGGATGCCCGTAGTAAATGTTCATCTGGGCTGCGCTAAGACTCTGTGCCAGCGCGGGCACTGCGGCGGCAAGTGCCATCAGCACAGCCATAAGGATTGATTTTTTTAGCATATATTCAAATTTTAATATTATTCAGAGCATCGACCAGCACAAAGGCAGCCCAATATTGCGGGTCGGGGTAACTGTTGCGTACGGTCTGCCGGGCAGCCTGCAGGGCTTCGTACTGGCTTTTTCCTTCAAGCAGCCGGCGGTAAAATTCGCCCATCAGCAACTGTGTGGCCTTGTCGTCGACCTTCCAGAGCGACATCATCAGACTGCCTGTACCGGCCTGCTTGAATCCGCGCTGAAGGCCGAACACACCGTCGGAATCATACAGGCCCCTGCCGGTATCGCAGGCCGACAGCACGGCCAGGCGGAGTCCGCGGAAGTCGAGCAGCGATATTTCATCGGCCGTGAGTATGCCGTCTTCTTTCATGCCGGTATCCTCGCCCCAGAGCGTATTCTGCGCACCGGCAAAGAACAGGCCCGACGAGGCCATGGCTCGCCCTGTGAACTGTGAAATATCCGACGACACTGCAGGGTGTTCGAAAAAGCCGTGTGTGGCCACGTGCAGCAAGTCGATACGCTTACCCGACAGACTCTTGAACGATGTCTCGGTGGCTTTTTCAGCGGTAAGTCTGTCGACCTTGATTCTGCCGGCGAGCAGCGAATGTATATCATCAGCCTCGACTTCGGTTTCGGGCAGATATGCCAGAAATGCCCCCGACTCGCGTTTTCCGTCGCCCGGAGTCCGATAGTACTCGGCCAGCTTGCCAACACCGTACTTAATGCCGCCGTACACGGCCATGCGGCACACGGCATCGGCTCCGCCGTCAGCCAAGGCAAGCTCACGTGTCGACGACAGGCGGCGGAAATCGTAGTCCTCGGCTCCGCTCATATTCTCTATTGCGAGAGTATGCAGCACGCCATCGGCGGCAAAGTATATGCTGCCTGCATCGCGCCGGGGCAAGTACTGCTTCAGTCCGGCAAATATGGTGTTGAACAGCTCGGGCGACTTATAGCAGTCGGCCATCATTCCGCTCCAGTCGCTGTCGATGCCCACGGGCACATATATCGGCGCACGGTCAGCCGTCAGCAGCAGCGCTCCGTACATAAGCGAACGCGCATCGAGCCGATACGAAAAGAATTCCACGGCCACATCGTTCCGGCCCAGAGCCTGCTGCACCTGCGGGTATTCCACAGTCAGGCCGGCTGTATAGTCGCCATACACGGTCGAGCGCTCCATCAGCCGGCGTTCGAGTTGTTCGCATTGCGCTTTGAACTTCTCGGCGTCGGGATGCTCCTCGTCCTGCGCCCTGCGGTACTTCTGATTCGCCGAGCGCCACCTGTCAAGCATCGAAAGGGTTTCTTTGTCGCCGGCCTCCTGCAGCAGGCGCGAAAGCTCTATGGTAGAGTTCAGCAGCAGACCTTTGGAGAAGAGCAACGCATTATAGGCCAAGGCTGCATAGCGGCTGTCGGATGGCGTAAGGGCGGCATAATGCGGTATGTTGTCGATATTTCCACGATGTGTGCGGGTATAGGCGTCGCGCTCCTCAAGGGTCATCCAGCGGTAATTGGCGAGTATGAGATTTTTGTTGAAGTTGTAGCCCGCCTCAAAGTTTTCGTAGGCTCCGGCGGTGTCGCCGCTGTCATACTGGTAATAGGCCAGGTCGTGGCGATAGTTTTCGACTTCTCCGCCGGCTTTCTGCACCCGTGTTATTATAGCGTTGATACTATCGATAGCGCTTTTGTAATCGCCCTGCACATATTTCACATGGGCCAGGGCAGCCATAGCATCGTTGCATATATGGTGGTCGTAGCCATATATTTCTGTCAGTCCGTCGCAGAGCAGACTCAACTGCCGCTCCATTTCGCTCCAGGATATTACCGGGTTGATGGTGGCTTTACTCAAGAGCAGACGGTAGAACGAAAGCATGGCGTCGGCAATCTGCACAGGGCCTATGCCACGACTGGTAAAGAACGAAATGCCCTGCGACTGCATGCCGCCGCTAAAGCGGCTGAATGTTTCGGAAAATTCTTCGGCCAGATTGAAGCCCCGGATTTCGCCGGTAAATTCGCCCTGATATGCAATCATGTATTTGAGGGCGATTGTGGCGAACTTCACCACCGTCAGCAATCGGTCGGGGTTATCTTTGTCCGGCCCGAGCAAATCGAATATTTCAAGATAATAATCTATGGCAAGGTCATAGCGCCCCTCTCTGTCGTATATATCACCCAACGACATCAGGGCATTGCGCATGAAGCCGCTCTCGATTCCATTTCTCCTGCAATAGTCTATGATTGAATTATATATCGAAACCGACTCGGCACGGTCGGTTATTTTAGCAAGCAAAGCCGCCACCGGATAATAGTCGGCTTCGTTGCCTTTGCCCTCGAGCAGCGACAGGCTCTTGCGCAGATACACAATGCTTTCCTCGACGGTTGCGGAGAACTCACCCATATACGAGTAAAGTATGCCCAGATGCCTGCTGTCGGCGCCATTGGCCTCGACCTGCGCTATGCCAGCCTTTATCAGCGCTATGCTGTCGTCGTACCTGCCCAGCATCGACAATGTGGTAAGGCAGTCGATGATATGGATAATTATCTCTTCGTCCGGTTCCGAATACATGGCGACAAAACTCTTTAAGGCCCGCGCCACCATATCGCCGGCTTCGCCGAACTGTTGGTTGGCCAAGGCCACTTGCCCTAGCAGACTGTTTACCAAGGCCATGGGGTATTCGTTGCCGTTTTCGGCGAGTTCGGTCCGGGCTATGGCAATAAGCTCGTCGGCATCGCGCCCGGCCATTGCGGCATCGCCCAGCATCAGCGAGGCATGCGAGCGCCCCATCAGCAGTTGGAAAAGCATTATACTGCTTTCGCAGTTCAGTTTCCTTACTATCTGCACGCCCTCATTATAGTACTTCAGTGCCGAGCGGGCATCCGGCACACGCATATACAGGTCGCCGAGCTGAGCATAGGATCCGGTGATATGAAACGAAATATCGCCCGGCATCTTGCGCTCCAGTTCCAGGCATCTGAGGGCATGCTGTATCGCGCCGTCGATATCACCGGCCATATAAGCCCGGTTCGACATGTCGCCCTCGCGGTCAGCCTCCACGGTCAGACGGCGGTCGACCGGCTCCATATCGCAATCGAAAGCCGACAGTTCGCGGGCCTTGGCTTTGTTGCCCGATTTATAATAGCAGCTTGCCAGCCACGAACGGCTGTAAATATAGCGGTTCGACTCCGGCGCGATTTCACGCCGGTCGAGTTCCCAGGCCTTTTCGAAATACGGTATTGCCTGCTCGTACTGTCCGCTGCGGTACAGTTCCACACCGTCGCCGAAATACGCGTCGGACCTCTTCGACTGAGCCAAAGCCGCACACGGCAGCAGCGTCATGGCTATATATATCAGTAGTTTATTCTGTGCCATATTCATCGAGTTTGAGCATTGAGCGGGTGAGCGATTTCACATAGCGGCGGATATAGCGGAAGCCGACAAAGAAGGCAAGCAGCAGCAGAGCGCTGAAATCTGTATCAAGGCTTATGGAGAAACACAAGGTGTCGTACAGACCGTATACTACAATCGGCAACAGCAACGCTGCCGTGTGGTAGAATTTGCGGTTGCCCCTGTCGAACCAGCCAAGGGCAAAGAACGAGCCCATGATAACGGCAAAGAAGTAATGTGCCGGCACCGACAGCAACGCCCGCGCCACTCCCACAACCAGCCATTCGTCGTCCGAGCCTATAAGGTACAATATATTTTCAAGTCCGGCAAAACCCATGCCTATGCATACGGCATAGACCACGCAGTCGAATACTTCGTCGAAGTGACGGCATTGCGACGCTATCAGATATAGTGCCAGAAATTTGAGCATTTCTTCGGGTATGGCGGCATTGACAAACGAAGTGAGAAAAGCGCCCATGAAAGTATCGGCGGGAATGTCGGGCAGTACCAGATTGCCTATCAGTATCACCGCCGGCCCGGCGAGCACACCCAGGCCGATGGCCGCCAGCAGCCACTTCAGCGGCTCGGGGCGGCGGTCTTTGCGTATCAGTGTCACGGCCAGCACTACTGCAGGTGCTACGGCGGCAATTATTTTAAGATATAGTTCGTTCATTTTTTTATCGGTCTGTCGGGGCTGAATATATCGAGGCTCACGTCAACTACGTTGCAGTCGTAGCTGCGGATTTCTTCATTGAGGTTCTCCCAGGCTGTGATGCAGCCGTGGTGCAGTCTTATCTCGTCTTTGTAATCCGGATTTCCCTTACATTCGTAACCGAGAATTTCGTGCGAGGCATTCCAGCGCAGATGCTCTGTCTTGGCCAGCGCTTCGAGTATGCGCGCAATGGCCGGGTCGAGCGGTTCGCCGCTTCGCAAGCTGTAGTGTGTGGTCTTGCAGTCGCGGGTCAGCCGGCTCCACTCAAAGTCGGGATATCCGGCCTTGCGCATGGCGGTTTCGGCCAGAATGCGTTTGGTGAGGCAGTGCATGCTGTTGGCCATATCCTGTCCGCGTGTACGCCGCAGAGCCATAAGAGCGCTGAAGGTAGGATAAAAACCGGCCCACTTGCCGTCGAGCTGCATTTTGTCGACATAATTGCGTATCCATGCTTTGCCTGAATCGTCCGGGGAGTATCTGTAACCGGGCACAGTCGAGGCCTCGTAGCGCTCGGTGAATTCGATGGCCTGCCGCTCGTGTGCCTCGTCGATTATGTTTGCGTAGGTATAAGTTTCCTTGTCCAGGCCGAAGAGGTACAGCGGCAGCTGCACTTGGTGGTGCAAGCCAATGGAATTCTGATGGAAGTGTTTTTCATCGCAGGCATGGCTCTGAGCGGCCCAAAGGCGGTTATAATGGCTTACTATACGGGTTATGTGGCCGTCGTCATCGTTATGCACGCGCATGAGTATACACAGGCGGTCCATGTCGGCGCGGTATCTCATGGCGGTCTTGAATATGCGCACGCCGGTGGAGATGTTCAGTTCGTCGTTGTCGGTGGCCACTACCACATAATTCAGGTGACCTATCCATTCTTTTATATTGAGCCAGAAGTCTACGCTGCGGCAGTCGGCTTTGTGCAGTGTAATAGGTGCCTGCGGATTCTCTCTGCCCGGAACAAACGGAATCGATAGCTTTATAGCCGGGGCATCCAGCACAAAACTGCCTGCAAGGTCATCCATGTGTTTGTCGACCACATGAAGCCTGAATGGCGAGCGCCCGGTATGTGCGGAATCGCCGCTACCCACAAATGCGCCGAACTCGTAAAGGAAGCGCACCGAGTCCTGCCCTACCTCGCTGAATCCTACCACCAGAGCATTGAACGCCGACGATACGTAACCGTCGGCCCCGACATCGACAAAGTTCACCGGCTGCAGGGCCGGATTCTGCTTGAGCATCTCTACGTTGATGTGCGACGAGTCGACCACCTTCACCTTAATGCCTTTGAGCGGATTGCGGTCCTCAATCACGCGGTGTATGCTGTTGTAGCGGGCATGGCAGTGAAACACCACCTTGTCGACACAGCTGCAGCCGGCACAGTCGTCGGCGAGAGCCTTTACGGTAATGTCGTTGAGCAGCAGCGATACAGCGTGGAGGTTTGCGGTTTCGTCGTCCGACAGGAAAAGCATGTGCAGACGCCCTCCGTTGCCGCGGGACAGTATACGTTTGAGCGAGTTCAGTTTCAGTTCGGCACCCAGCACATCGCTGTCGGCAGCCGATTGCATGTTTACCAGCGACATATTCACATAAGTGCCTGTGGTAAGGCACTGCAGCTGCTGCAGGCGCTCCATTTCGGAGTTTCGCAGCGACAGCAGTTCGAATATGCGTCCTACATCGGTACGGCTCTCGGGGTTGTCATCGTCGGTGCGGTCGGTTTTAACAATGATTATGCGGCAACGTTCATTTTTGCCACTGAAGTGGCTGAGTATGCTCTCGGCCATACGGCAGATGGCTTCGTTGAAGCCCCAGAACACAAATGTGGCGTCGACCCGCGAACCGAACATGGAGGTCATGTACATTTTCAGACGCGCCATTATATTGAAGCCGAAGTGCTTTATTACAAACAGCATGCTCACCATGGCCGCAAAGGCGTGCGACAGCGAGAACAGCAGCATGTATATCCAGCTGTCGCAGAACGGGCTATGAATCTCGCTTATGTCGCTGTCGAGAATAAAGGCTCCGAACGCATGCAGTATCGCCATAGGAGCATTGGTAACGAGCGACCATACCTGCCCGGTACACATGCCTGTGTCGTAGACCACAAAGTTCGCCAGCCACGCTATGGTGAACAGCACTTGCAGACGCAAGTCGCTGATACGACGCGTAAACCGTCGGCTGAACGCACACAGCAGCAGTGCCAGCAGTATCGCCCCGACAGCAGCGCAGACGCTCCATCCTACCATCTGGAACATGGCCGGCCATTCGGTTGCCGGTCCGGGGTCGCCGTCCAGAAAGCGCGGTGTGCTTACAAAATCACTGATACTGGTTATTTCCGATGTCGCGGCTTGTGCGCCGGCCGCGGTGTGTATGCCGTCTGCTGCCATTGCAAATCATTGTTGGTTCGATAAATGCAAAGATAATTATTTCCCGGCATTATACCAACATGATTATCAAAGTTTTTTATCGGACAGCAATATTTTATATTATAATCTGCCTTAATATGTATTGTTGAGAAACATTGGGGAATTGAGTTTTACAAGAATATTTTTGGTCGTATTTCAGATATTCTACATCCCTATTATTTGTGGATAAAATGCGGATAATACAGAAAATGCAAAAGTTATGCTGTAATCATCTTCAAGTCGAAGAACATGACGCGGCTTCTCAGTGCATCGTCTTCTGATATTCCGAAAGCGTCTTTTTCGCTTTGCTCTGACTTATAGAGGGGCTTAAATCCATTCTTAATATAATAATGGATAGTTGACTCCGTGTTGTAAGCATCAACGAGCATATAGCGGCAAGCCGCCTTATTATTCTCATCCACAAACCAGTACTTGAGGGCATCTATGAGTTGAGTACCTATATTCAATCCATGTCCTTGAAAAGCCTTGTTCACACCGAGACGACCAATCAATACCGCCGGATAACTACGATGGCGCTTTTGCTGTGGTATCTTTCGCTGGAGGGCATTCCGAGACGGATTGTCAAGCGTATAGGTCTTTATGCCGTCGTATGATAGTGTGGCTATCGCCACAATTTCACGCTGATTCTCCCGGCTTATCCAACAATAGGTTTTGCCAAGCAATTCCTCCTCATAAAGAAATACATCATGGCTGAAGAAATCGTCGAGATCCTCATCTCCACAAGAAAAGGGGTCACAGTAATCTGCGACCTCCTTGGTATAAGGCACCATAAAGGTGTTCTCTACGAAACTATATTCAGCCATTGTCAGCCTTTGCGGGGAGGGAATATAATGTTCTTGGCGCTCTCCAACATGGTGGAAAGCACCTTACGTTGCGATTCCGAGAGCTTTGGCGTAGGCAATTTGCCATTGCGCTCCGCTTCCTCGGTGAAGATTCTTGCATCTTCGCCCCAAAGTTCGGGGGATGTTTTAATTGTCATTGCCATAGTTTTTATCTCCTTTTACTAATTCAATTACAAATAACATTCGCGAGTGAAAACTTAGCGCAAGTCGGCTGAAAGCCGGTGCGCGATGCCTCTGGCAAAGTTATCCACCGCAAAGTTACAACAAATTTCTCACATAATCAGCTTAATAAGACGGTAGGTTTATCAGTTTTTGACAAAGGCGCCGCAAATACGTCACATTATATCGCCCGAAGGCAGGCACTGTATGCCCATGGCGCGCATGTCGGCAATGTTGGCCTCGGCTATGGCGGGGGTGGCGGCGCTGCAGCAGTCGGTCACCACGGTTACGGCATAGTCGCGCTCTATGGCTCCTACCGCTGTGGAGCGCACGCAGTTGGGGTACTGGGTGCCGCAGATATATACTTCTTCGGTGCCCAGTCCGCGCAGTAGTACTTCGAGGTCGGTGCGGAAGAATGCGTCGAAGCGGGTCTTGGCCACCACGTAGTCGCCCGGCCGGGGCTCGAGCCCGCTGACTATGCGTGCGCCCTCGCTGCCCTCGACACAGAATTGACCTCCGCCGGCAAACAGATGGCGGCGGAAAGGCTCGGCGTCGACGCCTCCCGGCCGGTGATGCCTCACTATGTGTATCACCGCCCAGCCACTGGCACGGGCATATTCGAGCATACGGCTGATGGCGGGCACTGTGGCCTGTGCTCCGGCCACGCAGCAAACCGACGACGGCAACACGAAATCGCGTTGCATGTCAATTACAAGTATTGCCTTGGCAGTCATAAGCTCCGCGATTATCGGCAGCACGGCGCGGCGGCACTGTCGGCAGGGCATACGGCAGGGGTGTCGCCGTCGGCTTCCACGGCGGTGTAGCCTATTTTACGGAATGCTTTCTGCAGTGCTTCGATGCCGGTTTTGGCAGCGTTGTATTTTATGGTCACGGTCTGCGAGCGGAGGTCTGTGACTATTTCACTCACTCCCTTTTCAAATCGCAGGTTGCTTTTGATTTTGTTCTCGCAATTGCTGCAGGTCATACGGGGCGTGAGCTTGAATACCGCCACTGCTTTCTCGGGGGCGGCTTTGGCTTGTATCTGCTGTGCGCCCAGTCCAAGCGCAAACGCAAATATCAGAATGGTGATTATATTTTTCATTTTTCAGATGTATTTGGTGATATTATAACGGAAACCTACATAAATCATTGCCCCCTGCAGCGGGCCGTACACCATGGTGGCGTCGAAATCGGGGCCCCAGGGGTCGGAGGCGCCGATAACAGGATTTTTCTGGCGGTATGCCGTAAGGTTTTCTCCGCCCAGATATATGGCCCAGTGACGGAAGTTGCGGGTAATCTGCGCGTTAAGCTGAACAAAGGTGTTGTAGCGCTCGGGCCACGACAGTGAGCCGTCGGCCAGCGTGTAGGGTTGCGGCATGCGTCCCGAGCCGTTTATGGCACAGCTGATGTCGAACTGCCACAGCCCCATGTTGGGGCTCCAGCCAAGCGTAAAGAGTCCTTTGTTGCGCGGTGTGAGCGGTTTCTGCTGCAGTCCATCGCCATAATAGGCGGCCTTGACATCGGTCAGGCGCCAGGCTGCGGTAAGGTTCAGTTCGGCCAGCAGGTCAACACTCAGTTCAAGCTGCAGGGAGTGGGAGTACGACCGGCCCTGCGACGAGTATATGTAAACGGCATGCGGGTCGCGGTCGAGATTGGCCATGAGCTGACTGCTGAAGGTGGTATGGTAGTATTCAGCCGAAAGGGTGGTTTTCTTCTGCAGCGGACGCAGGGTCCAGCTGCCGCCCACGCCGAAGTTCCATGCGGCCTCGCGCCGGAGGTGGCCGCTGATTTCCATGCGGCGCGACGATGCCAGCAGATAGCTGTACTCGGCCAGCGGATGTGGCGAGCGGTAGCCGCGACCTGCCGAAGCATGCAGGCTCAAATCGGCGGCCGGATTGTAGCGCAGGTGCATGCGCGGTGTAAGCATGGAGCCGTAGAGGTCGCTCCAATCGTAGCGCAGGCCTGCCATAGCCACCAGGCGCTCGTCGAGATTGTATGTATACTGGGCATAGGCGCCGGCCACAGCCTCGTGTTCGCTGTATGTGTCTGCGGCGGCAGTGGCCGCAGGGTCGAGGAGTGTGTGGTAGCGGTAGTGGTCGTAGTTGGTCTGAATGCCGGTGCTGAGGGCGTGCCGCTCCGACCATTTGCGCTCGAACATGGCCGAGGCATAGAATTCGTGCTGGTCGATGTCGCAGAGCCTCAGGCCGTACAGGGCGTCCTGACTGTGTCCGGAGCCGGAGATTATCAGTGCCACATTGCCGTCGTTGTCGCGGTCGTACATAAGGGCATTCTTGGCAAATGCCTCCCAGCGGCGTGTGTCGAGCTGTATCCGGTACAAGGGCATGTCGCCGGCCGGATGTGCATGGCCTTCGAGCTGACCGCCTGTACGGCGTTCGTCGATGTAACGTCCGGCCGCCTGGAACACATAACTGCGCCCCAGATAAGCCACGCGCGGCATCAGGGCCAGCTGGCGCACCTGCGGCATGTCGGCGAATCCGTCGCTGTTGGCGTCGTGGCTGCTGAAGCCGTTCTCGAAGTGGGTAAGCAGGCCGGCGCTCCACTCGGGGCCGAAGTGCCAGTTGCCGTCGACGTTGGCCTCGAGCTTGTTCATTATGTCGTAGTACATGTTTACCGACAGCTGAGGATCGGCCTGCGGCTTTTTCATCTCCACGTTTATCTGACCGGTGATGGACTCATAGCCGTTTTTGACCGACGATGCGCCTTTCGACACCTGTATCGACTGCATCCACGGACCGGCCACGTAGCCCAGACCGTAAGGCGATGCCGCACCGCGGAAGTTGGGTATGTTCTCTGTAAGGAACTGCACATAGGAGCCCGAGAGCCCCAGCAGACGAATCTGACGGGCTCCCGTGGCGGCATCGTTGTAATTGACGTCGACCGACGGATTGGTGGTAAAACTCTCGCCTAGGTTGCAGCAGGCGGCCCGCTTGAGTTCCGATGCGGTTATCAGTTCGCTGTTGGTGGCTCCGCCGAGTTTATACAGGCCTCGCCGCGACTTCACGGTCACTTCGTTGAGTACTTCCGCGCTGTCGGCCGGCTCTGCGGCGTACGATGCCAATGCTGTCAGGGCTATAAGTCCCGTTGTGATATGCTTGATCATATTTCAGTAATCGAGGGGTATTCCATCCGCACCCGCCGCGGCAGTTTCTTCACTACCTGCGCATAGCTGTGACGGATAAGCGAGCGCATAAAATCGTCGGCCAGACTTCCGCTGAGGCGCAGTTGAATCCAGTACTTTTTGTTCCAGTGCCAGGCCGGCTCGATTTCTGCGTAGCGGTCGCGCAGGTCGGCGGCATAGTCGGCATCGGCTTTGAGTACCAGATAATCGGGGCGTGCCAGGTTCAGGCATGCGAAAATGCGTCCGCACACACGCAGCAGCAGATAGTCGTCGCCAAAAGCCATGTCCTCGCCGGTGGCCGGCAGCGACAGGCAATAGTCGCGGATGCTCTCGATATTCACAGGCAACCGGGCATCAGAATATCAGAATTCCTTGAGCTTGGCCAGGTACTTGCCTATGATGTCGAACTCCAGGTTCACTACCGAGCCTTCTTTGATACGGCAGAAGTTGGTATGCTCGAGGGTATAGGGTATGATGGCCACACGGAAGGAGTCGCGTGTGCTGTCGCAAACGGTAAGGCTTACACCGTTGACGGTCACCGAGCCTTTTTCTACAGTCATGTAGCCTTTGCGGGCCATCTCCACCGGAATATCATAGCGGAAACTGAAGTAGTGGCTGCCGTCGACTTCCTCTACAGCGGTGCATACAGCGGTGCAGTCGACATGGCCCTGCACTATGTGTCCGTCGAGGCGTCCGTTGAGCATCATCGAGCGCTCGAGGTTTACCTTGTCGCCGGCCTTGAGCAGGCCCAGGTTGGAGCGGTCGAGGGTTTCCTGAATGGCTGTGACGGTGTACGACGAGTCGGGATAGAGTTCCACCACTGTCAGACATACGCCGTTATGTGCCACCGACTGATCGATTTTCAGTTCGTTGGCGAAGGAGCTTTGTACACGCAACTGAAGGTTGCCTTCTGTCATCTGCGCCGATACCACTGTAGCGGCTTCTTCTACTATTCCGGAAAACATGTTCAATATTGATTTTAGTTATCTTATTAATATTTCCTTAGGATCGGCAAGGCTGAAGCCGACACATCCCCGGGCTGCGTCATAGCTGAATTTCACGGGCTTGCCGTCGGCCTCTACGGCTGCCGGAGCTGCCTTGAAGCCGTAAAGGCTGAAGTTGTATCTTACCTTGGAGGGCGCTCCCTTGTAGCTGCCTTCGGTGCTGACGGCGAGCTGAAGCGAACCGTCGGGTCGCACGTCGGAGGTGAAGGTGGTGAGGCGGTAGTTGCCCCCGGCGAGCGATGTGGCCGAGAGGCGGTCGTCGTCGTACATGGTAAAGGTGCTTTTGCCTTCGGGCTGGCGGTAGTAGCGCACGCTGATTTCGGCCGGATTGTAGTCGCCTGTGTTGTCCATGGCATATTCGGCCATGGGCAGGAAGGCTCCGGCACGTACAAACAGCGGAAGCACTGACAGCGGCGCCGCGTAGTCGGCGGTATCCTTGCAACAGTAGGTCTGCAGCGGGTTGTTATAGTCGTACCACAGGCCGCAGGGGAACACCACCTTGCGGCTTTCCGCACCCGGGGTCATCACAGGAGCCACAAGCACGTCGCGGCCCCAGAGGTATTCGTCGCGGACGTTGTCGAAACGGCCTGTGGCCTTGCTGTGGAACTCAAGCGGACGCACCAGAGGCCAGCCTTTGGTGGCATTTTCATAGGCCAGGGTATAGTTGTAGGGCAGCCAGCGGTAACGGTCTTTTATCAGGCCCTGCACTATGTCGGCATGCTGCGGATAGTTGTACGGCTCGGAGTATACCTGCGAGTGAGTGCGCAGTATGGGCGAGAACAGGCCTAACTGCAGCCATCGCACATACAGCTCGGGGTCGTACGGATGCTTGGGGTCAATGGCGAAACCGCCCACATCGTGCCCCATATAGCCCAGACCGCTCAGGCCGGAGTTGAGCATTATCACCACCTGAGGCTCCAGACCGCCCCACGAGCGCGACACGTCGGTACTCCACGGATACACGCTGTAGCGTTGCAGGCCTGTAGTGCCGCCGCGCATCATGGTCATAAGGCGCCTGTCGGGGTACTCCTGCCTGAACATATCGTAGATAATCGACGACCAGTCGTTGCCGTACTGGTTGTGGTACTGTCGGGCTGTAAGGCCGTTGGCATGCACGCCTGTTTCAGGATGCACCTCGGGTTCGCCCAAATCACCCCACCAACCGGTAATGCCGCCGTCGGTCAGACTTTTATAGCGCTCCGCCAGCCATGCGCGTGTATCGGGATTGCTTACATCCCACATACCGCCTTCGCCTACCCAGATTTTCACTTCCTGATGGCCGCCGGCGGGGTTCTGCACAAACATGCCCAGGCTGTCGGCCATGCGGTAGTTGTCGATGGCCTTGCCGTTGCGCAGCACGTATGGCTGTGATATGGCCACCATGTTCACGCCTTGCTTTTTAAGCCGGTCGAGCATCTGCCGGTGATTGGGCCACTGCTTCGGCTCCCAGGCCAGACGGCCCATATCCTGCTCCTTGCCGTACCAGTACAGGTCGAGGACCATGCCGTCGACAGGGTAGCCGTGTTTTTTCAGCGTATCAATAGTGCCGAGAGCCTCGGCGCGGTCGTGATAGCCGTATTTCGATGTTATGTAACCCAAGGCCCAGAACGGTGGAAGCTGCTGGCGCCCGGTAAGCATACTCAGCTGCCGGGCAAGGTCGGCCATACTGCCCACGCCGCCTATGTAATAATACGAAATCGGGCGTTCGGTTTCGCTGATGTAGCTGATTGGATTGGACAGTATCATCTCTGCTGCCGCATAGTCGTCGAACACCAGAGCGAAGCCGTCGGTGCTGAGAAACAGCGGCATGCTTATATTCATCAGGCTTATGCGGGGGTCGCTGCCGGTGTAGCCGTAATTCTGGCGGTTGTACATCACCAGGGTGTCACCGCGCAGATTAAGTTTATGGCCTCGCTCGCCGGCACCGTAGAACGACCCTGCTGCGGTGGTGTACAGGTCGATGCGCCGACGTCCGCCGGCCGACATCCGCACACCGTTGTCGCTGACGAGGCTGTTCGCGCCCGACATAATGGTCACGCCTCCGCTGCGGGCGTTGATCGAGCAGTTGACACCGCTTGCGGTGGTGAAGAAGGTGATATTGCCGTCGGCGCTCTGTGTGGCGGTGACGGTGGCGGTGGACTGCGCAGGGTCGAGTACCGACGCCGGACCTACGAATTCGCTTTCACCTTTGGCCAAATTGGTCACACGTATAATATTGTCGGTCAGAGCTGTTACGCGCAGCACCCGACCGGCATCCGTCACTATGTCGGCTGTGTATGCCTGCCCTGCCGCAGGCAGCATCATGATGCCAAGGGCTACAAATGCCCGTTCGATGTATTTCATGTCAAGTAAGTATTTTATCTCAATGTTGAATATTGAATGTTAAATGCTTGATATTTAACGGAGGGCATAGCATTAATTTAACATTAAAAAGGTCAGTCCTGCCGGCGGTTGACCCAGTTGATATACTCGCGACGGTGAATTTTACCGCTGCCGGTATATACCGGGCTGTGGCTGCCGCTCTTGGGGTCGAGTTTCTTACGCTGCGCCTCACCGGCGTGACGTGCTATATCAGCAATCCATTTCGACGAGGGCAACTTTTTGGGCCAGCTGTTGATGAGTGCGTCAAAGTTAAAGTTGTTCAGGTCGTCGTACAGGCCTTTTAGTTCGGGATATTTAGCAAGGTCGGCCTGGCGCCACCAACCTTTGGTACTGTTGCCGTCGAGGAATTCTACAGCTGCGGCGGCATCTTTTACCGGGTCGGCCGCCGGTTTGGCTGCCGGCTGCGCCTGCTCGGTTGCCGCGGCATCTTTGGCAGCGGGCTCAGTCCCGGCCTCCGCCTCCATGCGCATGGCTGCTATCGAAGCCGACGGAAGCACGGTATCCGCCTGGGTGGTTTCATGCAGCACGGGCTCCGACGAGCTGTCGCCGAAAAGGTCGGGAATCAGCAGCATACACAGTCCCAGAGCCAAAACGACTCCGCCGAGCATGAGCATTAATTTCATCCACCACTTCTTGCCGTCGGCACCGCGGTCGTAACCGCTGTCCATCAGGCGTGTGGCCTTAGCCGCCTGACGCATCATCTCAGGGTCGGCGGTAGCTGCGGCGCTGCTGCTTTTAGGCCGTTCGGCCAGTTCAATCAGCGCCTGCGTGGTGGAGGCAAGGTCGAGTCGGCCACTGTACGGATAATATCCGGGCGCTGTGATGCTTACGTCGGCATTCTCCAGTTCGGCGCGTGTAAAGCTGTGCCGTTCGGTAATTTCCCGGCCGTTTACACGTATGCACACTTGCTGGAGCCTGTCGTTCGACGATCGCGAGGTGACAAAGAACGATGCCGGCGAAATAGCCTTTCGGGTATCGTCGGTAGCCGGAGTCTGAGGGCGCAGGCCGTCGGCATCGACGGTAATCCGGCTCACCAGCTCCTCGAAGCCGGGACGCCGCCACACCACTTCCACCTCCGAGCCCAGAGCCACTTTGAACGGGCGGTCGAACACGCGGTGGAA
Organism: uncultured Muribaculaceae bacterium; assembly: GCA_910578365.1. GTDB lineage: Bacteria > Bacteroidota > Bacteroidia > Bacteroidales > Muribaculaceae > CAG-873. Next base: position 14,148 of record CAJTRC010000011.1, on the reverse strand, counting down.
TACATGGGGCACATAGTCGGGTACACGCTCGGGGGGCAGCAACGTCACAACTTTGCTCAGCGGCATGTCGCTGAGGTCGGTGCCGCTGAGCCTGAAAGGCAACGAGGCATCCGCCAGCAGCACTCCGGCGTATGGTATGAACATGGGCTGGTAAAGGTTATCGCCCAGAAAATCGCGTAAAGTCAGGCCGGTGTCGCCGCCGAAACTGCGGCATGCAAACAGGCGTCCTTCGGAGGGCACCTGCCTTGCATCGTCGGCCTTGGCCGGATATTCTCTGGCCAGCAGAGCACGAAGCTGCGCTATGTCGTCGGCGTTCATGCCGGGGTTCGACACCTTGCGGGTAACTTCGCGTATGATTTTATAGAGGTCGTCGGCACTTACGAGCAGCCTTTCGGGCACGGCTATTGTGGCTGCGAGATGGTCGAGCGGCTTATCGGGAATAGTGCGCAGAATGGTAAAGAATGTAGCCCCCTCGACATACTGCATGAGGTAGAACACACATTTCTCTGTCGAATCGTAGGTTACGGCTTCCAGAGCCAGCCGCAGGTCGCGCACATGCCTGCGTGTACTCTCGGTACCGTTGATCTCGGTAAGGGTCTTGAACCCTCTGAGCGATTTACTGATGTATAACTGTAGTCGTTCCATGTTCGTGTGACTGAAAAAGTGAGTGTTGCGGAATCTCACACAGAGTACACAGAGAGCGCGGAGTTATTGTATTAATACTATCAGTATCAGTCGCTTGTAGGCTATTTGTTTTCTTTCTGCGTTCTCTGTGTACTCTGTGTGGGATTATTTCAGTTATGCAACACTATCAGGTATTATTCCACCGTCCAGGTTTCGCCGGCGAGAATCATCGAACGCAGGCTGTCAAAACCCTTGTGGGCGCGGACTTCGCGCACCTGCTCGCTTACAGACTCGTCGTAAGTGGGAGTGTCGACATCGCGAATCACGCCCACAGCCAGAGGCAGGCTGTCGCCGTCCATCATGGCCAGCTGCTGGTGCAGGAAGTTGCTGGTGCAGTGTGCATCGTGTACAAGCACATCGTCGAGGGTGTATCCGTCTTCGCCTATGGTCACGGCCTTGAGCAGGAAACCGTCCTGTACCAGACCCTTGTTTGAGTCGGCGCCGAATATCATCTTTTCGCCGTGGCGCAGATGTATGGTCCGGTCGGCGCGCACGGCGCGGTCGGCGTAGCGGTTGTGTACACCGTTGTTGAATATCATGCAGTTCTGCAGCACTTCAACCACCGAGGTACCTTTGTGACGGCCTGCGGCCACCATAACCTCGCGCGAGGTTTCCAGGTCAACGTCGATTGAGCGTGCGAAGAAGTTGCCGCGGGCACCGAACACCAGTTCTGCGGGAATGAATGGGTCCTCGGTGGTGCCGTAGGGCGACGATTTCGACACAAAGCCGCGCTCGCATGTAGGCGAATACTGGCCTTTGGTGAGGCCGTATATTTTGTTGTTGAACAGCAGCATGTTGATATCGACGTTGCGTCGGATAGCATGTATGAAGTGGTTGCCGCCGATGGCAAGGCCGTCGCCGTCGCCGCTTATCTGCCATACGGTCATCTCGGGGTTGGCCACCTTGAAGCCTGTGGCGATTGCTGCCGCACGGCCGTGGATGGTGTGGAAACCGTAGGTGTTCATATAATAGGGCAGACGCGAGCTGCAGCCGATGCCCGAGATTACCGCTATGCGGTGCGGGGGCACGCCGAGTTCGGCCATTGCCTTGTGGAGCGTGTTAAGAATGGCGTGGTCGCCGCAGCCCGGACACCAGCGTACACTCTGGTCGCTCTTGTAATCGGCTGCCTTGAATTCCTGTGCCTGGGCACAGCAGTTTTTGTCTGTGAGTTGTTCGCTGATCATTGTGCTACGGTATTGAGAGAGTTTATGCGGTCTACGGCGGCAACGAGCTCGCTCACCATAAAGGGCTGACCTTGTACTTTATTGATACGGTGGATTTCCACATCGGGGAACTTGGCCTGGAGGTAGTCGGCAAGCATGCCGCTGTTGAGCTCGGCTACAATCACCTTGCGGTAGCGGCGGAGTACCTCGGCGGTGTTGGCGGGCAGCGGGCTGATGTAGCGCAGCTGTGCCATTGCTACCGGACGGCCCGACTCGCACAGCTCGGTGGCTGCGGTAAGCAAGTGGCCGTAGGTGCCGCCCCAGCCCAGCAGCAGGGTGTCGGCGTCGACATCGCAGTGTACTTCGAGGGCAGGAATGTCCTTGGCTATGTTCTCTATTTTACGGCGGCGGATTTCGACCATGCGTTCGTGGTTTACAGGGTCGGTGCTGATGGCACCGGTGCGAATATCTTTTTCAAGACCGCCCAGACGGTGCTGCAGGCCTTCGGTGCCGGCCACGGGCCAGGGGCGGGCCAGGGTTTCCTCGTCGCGCATGGTGGGGCAGAAGCGCTGTCCGTCGGCGAGTTTCAACTCGGGTGCCTTTATTTCGGGATATTCGCTGCTTTCGGGCACACGCCATGCCGACGAACCGTTGCCTATGAAGGCGTCGCTCAGCAGTATTACCGGAGTGGAGTGTTCTACGGCTATGCGGCAGGCTTCGAATGCCATTGTAAAGCAGTCGGTGGGAGATGCCGGAGCCACTACAGCCAGCGGCGACTCGCCGTTGCGGCCATAGAGGGCCTGCATAAGGTCGGTCTGCTCGGTCTTGGTGGGCAGGCCGGTCGACGGACCGCCACGCTGCACATCAATCACAACCAGAGGCAGTTCGGCCATTACGGCCAGACCGATACCTTCGCTCTTGAGTGCCAGACCGGGGCCGGAGGTCGATGTCACGGCCAGATTGCCGGCAAACGAAGCTCCGATGGCCGAGCATACGCCGGCGATTTCGTCTTCCATCTGGCAGGCCTTCACGCCCAAGTCCTTGCGCTTGGCAAGTTCATGCAGTATGTCGGTAGCCGGAGTGATGGGGTAAGAACCCAGGAAAAGCGGACGGCCGCACTTCTCGCTGGCCATAATCAGGCCCCAGGCGGTGGCGGTGTTGCCGTTGATATCGGTGTAGATGCCGGGGCGCGGGTCGTCGCTGTTGATGCGGTGTACCGACACCGAGGCGTGGATATTGTGACCGTAGTCGAAGCCTGCCTGAAGCACCTTTGCGTTTGCTTCGTACACGGCCGGTTTACGGGCAAATTTATTTTTCAGATGATGAAGCGCGCTTTCGAGCGGACGGTCGAACAGCCAGCATACCAGGCCAAGGGCGAAGATATTGCGGCATTTGAGCACACTTTTGTTGTCGAGTCCGCTGTCGGCAAGAGCCGCGCGAGTCATAGCGGTTACCGGCACCTCGAGCACTTTCTGCTTGATACCAAGCTCCTCGAACGGATTTTCTGTTTCGAACTTGGCCTTCTTGAGGTCAGCCTCGCGATACGAGTCAATGTCGGTGATGATTACGCCGGTGGGCTTGAGGAACTTTACGTTCTGCTTCAGAGCCGCCGGATTCATGGCTACAAGCACGTCGCAACTGTCGCCGGGCGTGTGTACTCCGCGGCCGACACTGACCTGGAAACCGGACACACCGCCGAGCGAACCCTGCGGAGCACGGATTTCCGCCGGATAATCGGGGAAGGTTGACACCTGATTGCCGATACCGGCCGACACGTTGGTGAAAATGTTGCCGGCCAGCTGCATGCCGTCGCCGGAGTCGCCCGAGAACCGGACCACCACCTTGTCGAGAACTTTAACTTCGGTTTTCTCTAACATGGGAATATAATGATTTAAGATTGACCTTCGTAGTTTGGTTGGGTTATTTCATTGTGCAAACTTAGCAAAAAAAAAGGGTATTTCAACGCTTTGCTCAATTTTTTTTGTGATAATTGTTCTATGCGGGTCGTGGAGCGATGATTACAGGGCGCTCCGGACTACCCGCCAGAGTGAGCGAATCGCTGCGGATGCCTGCCATGGCATAGTAGTTGGTGGCGGCGCAGCCTATGCTTATCCACGAGTTGCTATCTGACTCCGAGTTATGTATCTCTATATGGTCGTCGGCCACCACCACACGCCAGGGCTGGCGGTTCAAGGCGCTCGGGGCTTTGCCCAGGCCCTCCAGGGCCCGGCACAGTCTGTCGTCGTCGGGGCAGGGCTGCCAGGGCCTGGTCATGGCGCTGTCGGCAAATACAAAGCGGCTAAGAGGCATGCGGCTGTCGCGGCGCGACATCTTACCTATAAGCAGCTCGGCCAGGCGCGGCGAGCGAGTACGCCCTACCGGCGATACCAGCAGCAGCGAGTCGGCGCCGGATAAGCCGGCAGCCCGCGCAAAACTGATGTCGCGCAGACTGCCGGTCATAAGGCAGCTGCCCAGTCCGGCCCGGGTGGCGTCGAGGGCCATCAGTTCGGCTATCATGCCGCAGTCGATATAGGTGAGCCGGTTGACGGCGCCGGCGGTATGCACCACCAGATAGTGGCGCGAACCGCCTATGAAGCCGTAGGTGCCGGGGGGCTGGACACCCTCGGCACAGTCGATACGGCGTACTCCCACCATGCTGTTGCCGAAATGGCGCTTGGGCAAGCGGTCTACAATCCGGTCGATTGCCTGCGAATCGCTGTCGCTCAGCACAGGGTCGTAGGTGCGCGAGGAGTGACGCAGAAATACTGCCTCGGAATATGTCATTTCAGCTCCGGTTCTGTTACACGCAGGCGGTCGCCGGCATCATTTGCAATCGAACGGAAATAGCGTTCGTTATACCCTCCGAACTCGGGCTGCTCGGGCATGCCTTCGGGGGTGCGCGCGAATTTGCCGCCGGCTTCTTTTTTTATGTTACCGTCGAGATACTTCACCAGCAGATAGTCGCCCAGGTCTTTGTATCTTGCTGTGGCGTCGGCGGTGAAGCTGTCGGTGAGGCGGTGCAGATATTCGGTGGCTGCGGCCATGTCCATCGAGGCGACATCGGCCGAGGCTTTCGCCACCAGTTCGCCGGCCTTGTCCTCAAGGCCTGTCTGCACCCGGCGGATATCGGGTATCATCTGGCTGTAGCGGTTATATGCCTGGTTGGCCACATAGTTATTGGTCCAGAACATTGCGTCCCACGATATTGTGTAGAGGTCACCGTTGCCGTGGGCCAGCTGGTGCGGAGGTTCGGGAGTGGAATTGAACACTGGCACATACACACAGGTGTTGGCGTCGTCGACACCGAACCACAGTATACCCTTCATGGCATCGTGGCGGCCGGCGTTCATCGAGGCCACGAACGAGAATCCGGTCTGCTGTGTGGCAATGGCGCGTTCGTGGGTGTACTCCACAGAGTCGACGGTAAAGCCCATCGGACGCCAGCGGTAAGGCACGTCGAAGGGGCCTGCGCCTATGTCCTGTGTCATGTCCAGGGGGGTGCCTTCGAAGTGGTCGCGCATCATCCATTTGAGGTCATCGGCGCTGAGTTTGCGGGCGGGCTTCACCCACAGGGGCATTGCCTCGCCGCGGCCGCGCAGAATCCAGTCGAGGTATTGGTCGACACCTCCGTCGGTAAAGCGGTTGTAGTAGCTCCACACACGGGCGTCGCAGCCGCGCAGGGCTCCGGCATCGGTCACGGCGTATGCACGCGAGAAGCTGAAATCCTTGTCCTTGCCATTGAAGTAGCCCTGCTTGCGGGCAAATTCGATAACATCGGGCGAGTACAGGGTTTCTTTATCCTTGAAGGGGAAGTTGTGTATTCGCGAGTGGTTGGCGTGGCCGCTGATATATCCGTCGGGCACACGGCGTGCCACCCACACTGCGCCCTTGTCGGCTTTGCCCTTGCCTATGAGTTCCATAACCCATACTTCGCTCGGATCGGCGATGGAGAACGACTCACCCGAGGAGGCATATCCGTAGTCGCGCACCAGCGATGTCATTACTTCGATGGCCTCGCGGGCTGTTTTGGCGCGCTGCAGCGTAATGTATATCAGCGAGCCGTAGTCTATCATACCGCTGCCTTCCAGTTCGGCACGTCCGCCCCAGGTGCTTTCGGCTATTGTAAGGCCATGCTCGTTCATATTTCCGATGGTGGCGTAGGTGTGGGGTACTTCGGGAATCTCCCCCAACAGCCGTCCGCTGTCCCAGTCTACCACTTTACGCATGGCGCCGGGAGCATGGTCGGCTGCGGGCTGATGATACAGTTCGCCGTACAGAGTGTGCGAGTCGGCGGCATAGGTAATCATACTGCTGCCGTCGGCGCTTGCGCCGGGTGTTGCGATAAGGCTGGTACATGCCAGCGATGGAATTGCAGCGAGCGCTGTGGCTGCACAGAGGCTTGCGAGTTTCTTCATATCTCGGTATTGTGTATTGTGTATTAATTTTCTATTTTTTCTGTTGCTATTTTGCCTAAGAGCGGATACCACAGGTGGCCGCTCACACGTTTGTAGCCCATATTGCGCAGCATCAGACAGTAGTCGCGCAACTGCTGCTGGTGGCTCAGCCTCATTTCGGAGGTAAACTTGTAGTCGACCAGGTCGACACTGCCGTCGGAGTGGATTACTATACGGTCGGGGCGCAGTACCGTGCCGTCGGCCAGCATTATGCTTTGCTCGCTCAGCAGGCGTCCGTCGCTGTCGAACCAGCGGTCTACGCGCGGGTCATCGGAATCGAGGGCCGTCTGCAGCAGTTCGCGCAGCTGTTCGGTTTCGTCGGGGGCGAGCGCCACCGCGTTGGCCACACGTCCCAGGGCGTATTCAAGGTCGGAGCGTGTTTCCATCTCGGCCATTACGGCGTGCAGCAGGGTGCCTCGCCTGGCGGCTTCGACGCGCTGGCGCAGTTCCTCGCCGTTGCAGCCCGATGGTATCCGGTCGACTATCTCGCGGGCGGCTATGTCGGCGGGGTCGTCGTCGCTTATCGCTCCTAACTCGGTGGTAATGTCGGGCATGGCCACAAGCTCGCGGGTGTCGTCGCGGTCAAAGACTTCGTAGTCGTCGAGTTCGAAGGCGCTGCGGCTGCTGTGCTCCTGCTGCCGCTTCAGGTCGCGGTCTGACGGCTCAGTGGGCTGCCCTATTTCCATAAGGCAGTCGCCGTTGAAGGCCGCCGCGGTGTCGATGTGCAGTCCGTCGGCCAGCTCGCTTTCTGTAGCGTGGCGGCGCAGTGCCTGCTCTATATCCTTGCCCACACTGGCTCCGCTGCTACTGATTATCAGCTCGCGGCCCGCGCGGGTAAATGCCACATAGGTGGTGTTGAGGTTGTCGGTACGCTGCTCGGTCTTCTCGCGCTCGTATTCACTGCGGTAGGGCGACAGCCGGTTGCCGAACAGTCCGGTGGTGGTCACCAGTATTATCGGCGGAGTTATATTGGGCGATATGCCGGGGAACTGCGGATGGAACCACACATCGTCCTCACGGCACAGCTCCCACTGCGCCATAGGGATATGCACACAGGGCCACTCCAGGCCTTTCGACTTGTGTATGGTCATCACCGACACGGCGTCGATGTCGGGCGCGGCGGGCAACGAGCGGTAGCGGCCTGCTTTGTCGTACCACTTCACAAAGTCGTGTATCGAGTCGGGATAGCGTTTGCAATAGTCGGTGACCATGTCCTGGAAGGCGCATATAAAAGCCATCTCGTGCTTGCGCTGCGCCGCAGGTATGCGCTGCTGGACTATCATCTCCACCAGCGACGACAGCGACGATGCGTGCAGCGAGCGCAAGTGGCTCACCGCCTTCGACACCGCTTCCGAGCTGTTTACATCGCCCAGGGCGGCACTCAGCGCCTCGACGGCCGAGGCCCCCTCCAACATATAATAGTCGAAGCGGCTTATCATGGCCATGGTGTCGCTGATAGTGCTGTTGCCGGTACTGCCGTTTTCGTCGGTATACGAGCGGTCGAGCAGCTTGAGCATGCCTATTATAAGTTTTACCGATGTGGAGTTGTGCAGATACAATGCCTCTTCGGAGAGGACGCTTATCTCGGGATGCTGAGCCCGCAGGAATTCCACCACTTTCGTGGCCTCGGCGGCACCGCGCACCAGCACGGCAATGTCGCGCCACTGGTAGCCGGCCTCATGCTGGCGCAGCATGTGTGCGGCCATATCGGCAAGGGCCTCGTCGGTGTCCGACACTTTGGAAAACCGTATGTAGGCGCTGTTTTCATGGCCATTGCACGGGGGCAGGGTCTGCACCACATTTTCAAAGCCCGATACCCCCAGAGCGACTGCCATGCGGTCGAACAGAGTATTGTTGAAGCGTACCATATCGGGGGCGCTGCGGCGGTTGGTGTTGTCGCCGGGGGCATCGCCTTTCACTCGGTTGCGTCCGGGAAAGTCCACTTCCGAAACCGTGCTGTGCAGCATCGACGAGTCGGAGTTTCGGAAGCGGTATATGGCCTGCTTTTCGTCGCCTATTATCAGGCTGTCGTGACGGTCGTGGACGCCCACTGCCACCAGCGGACGCAGGTTTTTCCACTGCATGCGCGAGGTGTCCTGAAACTCGTCGATAAGGTAGTGGTGCAGAAACATGCCCAGGCGCTCGTATATAAAGGGGGCGTCGTCGTCGGATATTATGCGCGACAGCAAGTCGTTGGTATCACTGAGCAGTATCACGTTGTTTTCGCGGCGGAACTGCTCGATGTAATTCATCACAAAACCGAGAAATTCCAGATTGTCGACAGCCTGAAGCGTGGGGCGGCATACCGCGCGCTCCACACACATCTTTTCGTAGGCGCATGCAAATACCTCCAGAGCCGAGGCCACTTCCGAGGGCGGATAAACCGTAATTTTGTTTTTGCCGCTGCCTGTGGTGCATTTGCCCTTGGCATATATCTTCTCGTCGGTATAGCTTCCGTCAATGAGCGACTGCATTACCTTGGTGCCCAACGAATCGTCCGACGGCTCCTTGCCGTTGACTGCCTCCTCGACATAATTGAGCAGAAAGCGGTTGAGCTTCTCTTCTTTACATTCGGCCTGACTGAGGGCTGCCTTTACGTCGCGCGCCGCTTTCTGCAGTTCGTGAGCGGCATCGTCGATTCGCCGGGCAATCGCTGCGCGGAATGTATGTGTATTTCCGGGCACACTGAGATAGTTCTGCAGCTTCAGGGCATATTCCTTGTAGTCCTCGCTGCACGATTGGCACACGAAGTCGACCAGCGAGGCGAATACGCCGGAGCCACGGTCGAGCATATAGTGTTTGCCCGATTCGCGTATGCGGTTGAGCATGTAGTCGTATATCCAGCGCTGCATGCGGGGTCCGTTGGGCGGATTTCCGTAGTTGAGGTCGTCGAGCATCATCGACACTCCGTTGCTCACCACGGCTCTGTCGTCGAGTTCGACTTCGAAATCGCCCTGCCGGTCGACCTCTCGCGCGAACTCGCGCAGTACCAGTTGAAAAAACGAGTCGATGGTGCTGACATTGAACCCACTGTAGTCGTACAGCAACTCGTCCATGGCCATTGAAGCGGCCCGGCACAGTTCGGCCCGAGTGCAGCCGAATGCTGCCGTGAGGGCCGGGGCATAGTCGGCATCCTTCGCTCCGGGAGCAGGCATCACAGCCAGCGAGTTCAGCTGCTTTACGATGCGCTCCTTCATCTCGGCGGTAGCCTTGTTGGTGAAGGTTATGGCCAGGATATGGCGGTGGCGGTTCCTAAGGCGTCGGCCGCAGTATTTTTCATCGTTAAGACTATAGCTGCCTGTCTCGACATTTTTGACGCCGAGCAGCAGCTTTATATATTCAAGAGCCAGAGTGTAAGTCTTCCCCGACCCCGCCGAAGCCTTGTAGATGGTTAATGTACGGTCCAGTTCCACGCTGAAAATTATGATTCTTACAAAGATAGGACTTTAGCGCGAATCTACCAAACTTGTAGCCGTTCTGTCACATTTCCTGAACCTCTTCTTCTATCACCAGGCCGGCGAGCATCAGACCGAACGTGGCCACGGCGTGCATAAGAGTGCCGTTGCTGCGGCTGCGGCTTTTGATTTCGGCTGCCTGACCGCCTTCGGCCGAGGCTACGCTTTCTTCGCGGTTTTTAAGCAGTTCGGGCGAATACACGCATTTGAATTTACGACGTGGCATAGTGCCGGCTCGCCTGAATTTCTGACGCAATGCCCTGGCCAGCGGGCAGCCCAGGACTTTGTCGAAGTTAGCCACGGCTATCTGCGTGATGTGCATTTTCAACGCCGCACCCATCGACGAGAACAGGGTACAGCGGCTGCGCAGCGCATGCTGTATCAGGCGCGCCTTGCAGTCGAGTGTATCGATGGCGTCAATCACATAGTCGTAACTGTCGAGGTCGAAATCTCCGGCGGTTTCTTCGTTATACAGACAGCAAACGGCCTCGGCCTCTATCTGCGGATTTATCTGCAGCAGCCGTTCGCGCATCACTTCAACCTTGGGGCGCCCCACGGTATCGGCAAGGGCCGGAAGCTGGCGGTTGATATTGCTGACCGCCACACAATCGGAGTCGACCATGGTTATATGCCCTACTCCGCTGCGGGCCAGCGCCTCGACGCACCACGAGCCTACGCCGCCTACTCCGAACACTATTACCCGGCAGTGTGCCAGACGCTGCATGCACTCGGAGCCAAGCAGCAGTTCGCTGCGCTGAAATATCGGATTTGTCATATCTCTGTCTGATTAATGAAAACACGGCATGCAAGGAAAGCTGTACGGATTTGCTTGAATTTAACCTAAATCCGGACATTCTCTAAGACTTGTCCCTACAAAAATAGCCCCGGGCGAACCCGAGGCTATCGTCGTATTTTCGGTATCGAGAATTAGTCGATGGTTTCGTCGGCCTTGTAGCCACCCATTTCGCGGATAGCGTTCTTCAGCATTACATACTGCTGGAAGAGGTGGTTTACAGGCACTTCGTTCTTGGTGTAGTCGTGCATCGGGCTCTTAAGGAAGAAGCTGAGGAAGCGCTGGATGCCGTGACGGCCTGCGCGGGCAGCGAGGTCGCTCAGGAGTACGAGGTCGAGGCACAGAGGAGCGGCGAGAATAGAGTCGCGGCAGAGGAAGTTAATCTTAATCTGCATGGGGTAGCCCATCCAGCCGAAGATGTCGATGTTGTCCCAGCCTTCCTTGTTGTCGTTGCGCGGGGGATAGTAGTTGATGCGCACTTTGTGGAAGTAATTGGTGTAAAGGTCGGGCTGCTCTTCGGGAACGAGAATTGATTCGAGAGTCGACAGCTTGCTGACTTCCTTGGTGCGGAAGTTGGCGGGTTCGTCGAGAACTAGACCGTCGCGGTTACCGAGGATGTTGGTAGAGAACCAGCCCGAAAGACCGAGGCAACGGGTGCCGATGATAGGAGCGAAGCCCGACTTAACGAGTGTCTGGCCGGTCTTGAAGTCCTTGCCTGCGATGGGCATGCCGGTTTTTTCGGCGAGTTCCCACATTGCGGGGAAGTCAACGGTGGTGTTGGGGGCACCCATGATGAAGGGAGCGCCTTCAACCAGAGCTGCGTAAGCGTAGCACATCGAGGGTGCAACGTGTTCCTTGTCATCAGCCTTCATGGCAGCCTCGAGGTCGGCCAGGTGATAGTGTACCTTTTCGTTTACGGGAACATAAACTTCGGTAGAAGCGGCCCAGAGCACAACCACGCGGTTGAGGTTCTTTTCGGCCTTGAACTTGCGGATGTCTTCGCGGAGAGCTTCAACCATTTCCCAGCGGGTCTTGCCGGTCATTACGTTGTCACCGTCGAGGCGCTTGGCGTAGTTGTGGTCAAAAGCTGCCTTGAGGGGCTTGATGGCTTCGAGTTCCTCGCGTACGGGGTTGATGTCCTTTTCCTTGAGAACTTCGGCGTTGATAGCCGACTCGTATGCGTTGGCGGGATAAACGTCCCATGCTGCGAACTCAATGTCGTTCAGGTCAGCGATAGGAACGATGTCTTTATATTTCAGATACTTTTTGTCTTCTCCTTCACCTACACGGATTTTGTCGTACATACACATGCTGCCGACAGGCTTGGTCAGACCTTTGCGGGCCATAAGTACACCGGTCATAAAGGTGGTGGTAACGGCGCCGAGGCCTACTACCATAACACCAAGCTTACCTTCTGCAGGTTTTACATTGCTTTTGCTCATAATGCAAGAAGTTTGATGGTTATTTATTTTTGTTTTTTTCAAGGTTAAACAAGGCCTCGTTGCGGAGGCCTTCTTGTAGTTTGTCTGCAAAAGTATAAATGTTTTCTCAATTGTAAAAATATAATTAGTATAAACAAACTAAATATTTGCAAAATTATCTTAATACTATAGCCCAATTGTATATTTAGGTTAATTTAATAGAAATACCGGCTATGATATGTAAAGTTTTGTAAAGGGTGATTTGTCGCTAAATCAGTTTCAGCGCTGCCCTCAGGCTACCGGCGAGCGCCACTCCGTCGGGAGCTTCGCCGGCGCGGCTCTTGTCGGCTATCCACAGTGCGCGGCAGCCATGAGCCAGAGCCGGACCTATGTCGCTGCGCAGACTGCCGCCTATCACCAGTATCTCGGCGGCAGGCAGGCCAAGTGCCTCGACCCCACGGAGTATGATATCGCCGTCGCCGGCATCTGTACCCGTATGGCGGCTCTGTATTATCTGCCGGAAGTACTGCGAGAGGCCGAACTCGTCGAGCATGGCGCCGAAGTTGGGGTAGTACCGGCTTACCAGCACCAGCCGGAAGCGGGCGGCGAGAGCGCCTATCACAGGCCTGTCGACTTCGAACACTGCGTTCATATAGCTCAGGCAGTACCGGGCTATGGCGTCGGCCGTAGCGGAAGTGTCGGTAAAACGCGAGCCAATCTGATAGTTGTCGGACAAGCGCTGCAACATCAGCCGTGCGCAGGTGCGCATCATTGCCGTGAAATCATCGGTAGGCTGTATGAGATCGTCGCTAATCAGATATGTGCCTACAGCCTCGGCGGTATGTTTCAGCGCAGGCAGACTCAGCTCTATGCCGTTGCTGCGGAAGGCGTCGAGCATTACTTCGGCCCAGCGGTCGCCGCGTATATCCACAGTGCCGTCGTAGTCGAATATTATACCTTTGATATTGTCGTATTCCATATTGAATATATTATTACATTAATTAATATGTGTCTTGGAAGTTCAGCGCAGGGCTACATCGCGTCGGTAGTTGTTGAAGTCCTGGTGGCTGCCGCCAAACAGATTTATATCGATATTACCCGAATGCCCCGTACCGCGCCCGCGGTCCGACATCTGCCATATCTGCCAGTTGTCGCTGTCGGGGCCTTTCGGATTATATCGGGCAATCCAGCACTCATACTTGGAAAAACGCGGGTCTTTGGCCAGATACTTCGCCCGGATATTGTCGCCGGTGTATATAATTGGCCTGACCCCGAGTTCGTTCTCCACAGCCTCGAACCACTCGAACACGCCTGAAGTGCCGTACTTGCGCAGTTCGGCCGGTATCTCCACATCCAGGGCCGGAGGCATGTCGCCGGGCTGCCAGTTGACTGTCTGCACAAAATTCCGCACCTGCTCGTCAATCGGCGAGCCCAGGCGCAGGAAGTGGTATGCTCCTTTGGCTATGCCGTGCCGGTCGGCCTCGAGGGCTCGGCGCGCATAGGTCGTATCCACATGATTGGCCCCTTCGGTAGCTTTCATGTACACAAACAAAACCGGCTGCATATATCGGCGTGTGCTGGGCGACTTATGGAATACATTGCCTTTGGCATCGCAGTACAGAGCCAGGTTGGCCCAGTCGATATCGCGGTTGTGGTGCGAAAGGTCTATGCCGTACACCCGGTCACCGACATTGTATGCCGCGCCTTCGACAGGCTGGAACACTCCGTTCTTAAAAGTACCGAACCGCTGCGAGCCGTCGGCCATGAATGCAAGCCCCAGACCGTCCATCACATCGTGATTCCAGTTCCCGGCATAGTGGCGAATCACATCCGCCCCCGGGGCAACTCTGTTCTGCCGGCTTTCGATATAGCTTCGCGAATAGTCGACAATACCGTAGCCATGGCTCCGCAAACGGTCGTCGAAACACCCCGTATACACAGCATCTTCGCTGCTGCGGCGCCCCCACAGCAGGGCGCCATATTGCCAGTCGCCCTCGTAGTACACACTGTCGCGGGCCAGAATACCGTGGCCGTGCGGAGTCGACGAACCTGCTATGACAGTACCCTCGTAAACCGAACCGTCGTCGAGCACCATGTTCACAGTATCGACAAGACCAATATCCCAATCCTGCCCGGTTGCCTCAAGTCCGGCCTCCTCGGGAGTCTTCGACAAAAGCC